>CAIYHO010000119.1 GCA_903925955.1 uncultured Chloroflexota bacterium | reverse complement strand
TGTCTTTCGATACGCTTGGGCTTGCGCCCGAGTTTGTCCGCGTGGTCGCGGACGAGGGCTATACCGAGCCCACGCCGGTCCAGACGCAGGCGATCCCGCTTGTCCTCCAGGGCCGTGACCTCCTTGCTGGCGCCCAGACCGGCACCGGCAAGACGGCGGCATTTGTGCTGCCGATGCTCCAGCGGCTGCACGACGCGGACCCGCTCAACTCCAGCAACCCAACCGTGCGCAACGCCGCCACGCCCGGCCGCAACGGCGTTGGCGCCCGCGGCCACGTCCGTGCGCTGATCCTCACTCCCACCCGTGAGCTCGCGCTCCAGGTGGAGGAGAGCACGCGCACCTACGGGCGCCACCGCCCCATCAAGTCAGTGGCCATCTACGGCGGTGTGGGTTTTGAGCCCCAGGCCCGGGCGCTCCGCCAGGGTGCCGCAATTGTGGTGGCCACCCCGGGCCGTCTGCTTGACCACGTCATGCAGCGCACCATCGACCTCTCGAAGGTGGAGATCCTCGTCCTCGACGAGGCGGACCGCATGCTGGACATGGGGTTCATCCGCGACATTCGCAAGGTGCTCGCGCTGCTCCCGCCGCGCCGCCAGAACCTGCTGTTCAGCGCCACGTTCAGCGACGACATCCGCGAGCTGGCCTCGGGCCTGCTGAACAACCCGGCCATGGTGGACGTTGCCCCGCGCAACACCGCCGCCGAGCTTGTTGAGCAGGTGGTGCTGCCGGTGGACCGCGAGCGCAAGCGTGAGCTGCTTGCCCACCTGTGCAAGACGGGGCGCATCAATCAGGCGCTTGTCTTCACCCGCACCAAGCACGGCGCCAACAGGCTTGCCGAACAGCTTGGCCGCGACGGCATCGCGTCGGCCGCCATCCACGGCAACAAGAGCCAGGGCCAGCGGGTCCGGGCGCTTGACGACTTCAAGGCTGGCAAGGTCAACATCCTCGTCGCCACCGATATTGCCGCCCGCGGCATCGACATCGAGGCGCTTGAGCACGTCGTCAACTTCGAGCTGCCGATGGTCCCCTCGGACTACGTCCACCGCATCGGCCGAACCGGTCGCGCGGGCGTGGGCGGTCTGGCAATCTCGCTGGTGTGCGTGGACGAGGCAGAACTCCTGCGCGACGTCCAGCGCCTGCTGCGCCGAGTCCTGCCCACGCAGGTCATCGAGGGCTTTGAGCCTGACCGCACGGTTCGGCCTGAGCCCATTCTGCTGCGCTCGGGCGAGGTGATGGGCCGCGGCCGCGGACCTGCGCGTGGCAGCGGCCGCTCGCCTGTTCCGCACCGCTCGGTTGCTGCGGGTGTACGCACCGCGGCAGCTCCCCCGCGCACCGGCGGCGCTCCGCGGACCGGCAGCGCTCCTGCCCGTCCCCGCCAGGACGCCGGCGTATCGATGGGCAACCGCCCAACCAGCCGGCCCGCCGGCAGACCCGGCCAAGGCGGCAGCAGCAGGCCCGCGCAGGGTCGGCCGCCCAGAAACGTCGGATTTCCCGGCCATGCAACGCATACTGGCGCCACACAGCACACAGCCCATTCGCCGCAGGGCGCCCATACGGGCGACCGAGCGTTCGTCGTGCTCCCCGGGGAGCGACTCAGCCGAGCCGTGACGGAATCCGGTATCGATCGAGCGGGGACAGCCCCGAGTGGAGGAAGGACCCGATGACCAAGCGAAGCCGCCACGAGCGCGAGATGCGCGTCGTCGAGAATGACAAGCTCAAGGCCGTTGAGGCCCAGTGGAATGCGGCAATCCCCGCCGACGTCGCTTCGGCGTTCGCCCGCGAGGTTGAGGCCGTGCGTGCGCGCGGACCGCTCCCGCCGCGACCCGACATGGAGCCTGGCACCCTGCCGAACCCTCCGCGCCCCGGCCGTGAGCCGAAGCCGGTGAAGGAAGAGCGGAAGCCGCGGCGCGGGTCGTACTGATGACCCGTAAGCGCAAGGTCTACCTCCCGCCCAAGCGCAGCTCCAAGGGACCTGCGCCGGTCTACGTCGCGCCGGTGACCCCGCCCACGGTGGCGGTGATCAACATGAAGGCAGGCATGGGCCGGGGTGAGATTGCGGCCGGAATGCGCGTGACGATCCTGGGGAGCGGCCTGTACGCCGGCGAGAGCGCCGTCGTCGAGTCGCTGGTGGGCGGAGTGATCCCTGCCGCCATGGTTCGGACCGAAGCCGGCAGGACCCGCCGCGTGCGGACCATCGACCTGGCCCCGTCCGCCCGACCTGTCGCGCAGGCGCCGGTCGCCAGCGCGGAGCCCGGCGGGGAGTAACCCGACTGGGGCACAATCGGCCGATGATGAACCGCGGCCGATACCGGACCCCCAGCCCGCTGATCTCGCGCACGTCCACGGTGCTGTTTGACAGCATTGCGGATCTTCGTGCTGCCGTGGCCGACGCGGAAACCGGCGATCGCTGGTCGTCCACGTACGGCACCCTCTCCACGCCCACCACCGCCGAACTTGAGGAGATCCTCCTTGCGGGCGAAGGCGGTGCCGGTGTGGCGCTGTCCCCCAGCGGTCTGGCGGCCATCACCATTGCCTTCCTCGCGGTGGTCCGCGCCGGGGACCACGTCCTGGTCACGGACTCCTGCTACGGCCCGGCGCGGGCGTTCTGCGACGACGTGCTGGCCGGGCTGGGCGTGGACGTGGAGTACTACGATCCGCTGATTGGGGCTGGGATTGGCGCGCTGATCAGGCCCGCCACCTCGCTCATCTGGCTTGAGAGCCCGGGCACCCACACGTTTGAGGTGCAGGACGTGCCGGCCATCACCGCGGCAGCGCGGGAGGCCACGGCCGCGCGCGCTTCGGCGGGTCTTGACCGTCCCGTCGTCACCGCCATCGACAACACCTGGGCGTCACCTGGCCTCCTGCGCCCCTTTGAGCTGGGCTGCGACATCTCCGCCGTGGCACTCACGAAGTACTGGGGCGGCCACGGCGATGTGCTGGCCGGGGCCACGTTTGCAAACGCCGCGCTGCTCCCCGCGGTGCGCCAGACCGCCGAGCGGCTGGGGATGTGCACCAACGGCGAGGACGCGTTCCTCGTCATCCGCGGGGCGCGCACCGTGGACATGCGGATCCGCGCCTGCGGGGCTGCAGGGCTTTCGCTTGCGCAGCGACTGGCGGGGCATCCCCGCGTGGGCCGCGTGTTGCACCCGGGGCTGCCGTCAGACCCCGGGTTTGCGCTCTGGCGCCGCGATTTCACCGGTGCCAGCGGGCTCTTTGCGTTTGAACTGCTGGCAGCCAACGGCTCACGCGCCTCGGCGGCCGATGTTGACGGATTTACGGATCGCCTTGCGGCGCTGCGTCACTTCGGTCTGGGCTACTCGTGGGGTGGCTTTGAGTCGCTGGTGATGCCAGCGCGGTGGTCAGGCGTCAAGCGCGTGGCGCGGCCGTGGGCGGGCGGCGAACTGATCCGGCTCCACGCTGGCCTAGAGCCGGTGGAGACGCTCTGGGCAGACCTCGAGGCGGCGCTGGCGGGCTGACCGGCGGCGCTGGCGGGCTGGCGCTCGTGGCCCGGCGCTCATGACCGCGCTGACCCACGCCTGGGTCGCCAGGCGGGTCGGCGTGCAGCGTTCGGACGGCAGACTGCGGCTTCGGCTGGCGAACCGTGCGGCAGCCATCGCCGCTTGACCCAGGGCTGGGTCAGGAACAGGTGGTCCGGCGGCGCTGGCCGGCTGACCGGCGGCGCCGTGGGCCGGCGCTCGTGGCCCGGCGCTTGTCGCCGCGCTGACCCACCCCTGAGTCACCAGCCGGGTCGGCGTGCAGCGTTCGGACGGCAGACTGCCGTTTCGGCTGGCGAACCGTGCACCAGCCATCGCTGCTTGACCCAGGGCTGGGTCAGGCGCCTGCGGGCAGT
>CAIYHO010000118.1 GCA_903925955.1 uncultured Chloroflexota bacterium | reverse complement strand
GAGGGCGTGGTGGAGTACCTCTGCGCCATCCACCCGGCGATGATCGGCACCGTCGTGGTTGGGGCCGCGCCGGTTCCGGGATCCGGCGGCGGCGCGACCGCTTCGCCTCCCGTCACGGGCGGTCAGCCAGGCGCAGGCGCCGGTGGTGGCTCCGGTGGCCCCGGTGGCGGGAAGCCGTCGGCCATCGTGCCCGAGGCGCCGCTTGCGCCGCTCACAACCGAGCAACTGTTGCGGATCGGCTTCGTCCTGGCCATTTCCGTCATGAGCGCGGGCGCCTTTGCGCTGACGGTCAGGTCAACCGCACGGGGCGCCTGATCAGCGGAGTGCAATCTCCGCAAACGTGCGCATGTCCGGCACGACCAGATCCGGCTGGGCGTCTGCCGCTGGCGTGGCGCCCGATCCCGGCTTGCCCTCACGGCGGTTGATCCAGACGCTGGTCATGCCCAGGGCCTTGGCGGGCACATGGTCATGGAACAGGCTCTGCGCCACGTGGAGGATGCGCTCGCGCGGCACATCGACCCGTGCAAACAGCAGATCGAAGTTGGCGGTGCGCGGCTTGTAGCCGCGGGCCTGCTGCGCCGTGACGATCCAGTCAAACGTCACACCCAGACGGCGGTTTGAGCCGGCGAACAGGTCGTCGTCGCAGTTGGTCAGGACGCCCAGGCGGAAGCGAGTCGCGAGGCGCCGCAGCGCTTCGGCCGAGTCGGCAAAGGCGGGCCACTCTGGCACCGAACCGGCGAAGTGGGTGATGGCGCTGTCGGCGGGATCAACACCCAGATCCGCGCAGACGCCCCGCGCGGCTGACGCGAGGACCTCGCGGTACGTGCGGTAGACGCCGGCCTCGATGGCTGCCTCGTGCTTGGCGAAGAGCCCCAGCAGGTCGTCCTCGGTGGGCTGCACGTTGTGGTGTGAGAGGACCACCTGGAACGCGTTGAGGATGCCGCGCTCCCAGTCGATGAGCGTGCCGTACGTGTCGAAGGTGAGGGCGTCAAACCTGCTGAAGTCGATGGCGGTCACGCGTTGGTCTCCTTGGCTGGCGAGTCCGGGGATCGTACCGGGCGGGCTGGACGGGCGGCGGGTGATCAGCGGCTCACCCGGCGAGTCATCGCGCGCTCGCCAGCACTGGGTGACCCATGGGGTGAGCGAGCTGGGCCCGAGGCGTTTGACAGGCGCCCCTCAGGACGCGGCTGACCCATGGCGTGAGCCATCCGTGCCGGACTGCGCGCCATGACTCACCGGGTGAGCCAGCGGGTCAGGCCAGGACAGCTCCGCGCTAACGCGCCAGTTCGGCCGCCATCGCCGCCACGTGCGCGCCAGTGGTCCCGCAGCAGCCGCCGATGATCGTGGCGCCGGCGTCGGCCATGCGCCGTGCATAGGCCGCAGCCTCGGCGGGCGTCCCCGGGTAGGTGGTTGTGCCTTCCGCGGTTCCGTACGGGATCCCGGCGTTGGCCTTGGCTACGATGTGCAGCCCGGGTGCGGCCGACACCAGCAGCGGAATCACCGCTTCAACCGGACCCCAGCCGTCGCCGCAGTTGGCGCCCACACCCGCCACGCCGTGCTCTGCCAGCAGTCCGGCCGCCTGTTCGGCAGGGTTGCCAAACATTGTCCGGTTGCGCGCGGCAAACACCAGCGTCGCGATGACCGGCAGCCCGGGCGCACCTTCTCGAGCTCCGTCCACGGCGGCCAGCGCCTCGTTGAGATCCATCATCGTCTCAACCCAGAGCACGTCCACGCCCGCCTCGGCCATGATGGCTGCCTCTTCGGCAAACGCGGCCCGAACCTCGCCGGCGTCCAGGACGCCGTACGGGACCAGCAGTCCGCCCGTTGGCCCCATGGAGCCCGCGACAAGGCGGTCCGGGCCAGCGGCAGCGCGCGCGGCAGCAACGGCGGCACGCGTCACCTCAGCGGTCCGGCCCTCCACGTCGGAACCCACCAGCCGCAGCCGATTGGCGCCGAAGGTACATGTGAGGATCAGCCCCGAGCCCGCCGCGACATGACTGCGGTGGACGCCTTCGACGGCCGCAGCGCCCTCAGGCGTAAGCAGCCAGGCCTCCGGAGCCTCACCCACCGGCATGCCGGAGGCGAACAGGGCACTGCCCATGGCGCCGTCGGCGACGATGGGGCGGACAAGGGTTGTGGGAGCGGGCAGGACTGACATGCGCGGAGCATTCGGGACGCGGCGCCGCAAGTCAAGGACCGGGCAGGTTGCGACAGAGGCGCTGCGCTAGAGTTGGAGGCGCGCGGCGCCTGCAGGACGGTCAGCCGCACCGAGGGAGGCGATGATGCGGCGAACGGTGTGGGCAGTTGCCCTGACGGCGGTTCTCCTTGGCGGATGCGGCGGCGGGTCACCGGCGGCTCCCACCGCGCCCGGGCCAACGCAGGCCTCAACTGCGGCCCCAACCGAGGCCCCCACCGAGACGCCCACCGCTACCCCCACGCAGACCGCAAGCCTCGCGGCGGGCTCCATCGGCTACCGCGTGGTCAACCAGACCGCAGCCGCGGTTGACGTATATGTGCGGTCGCAGGGCCTCGTCCAGGCGTCCCTTGCCACGGCGTCGCTGGAGCCAGGCGCCGTCACGGCCGAACTGTTCCCGCCGGAACCGGGCGCAATCGTCGTCCTCTCCGCCGGCAAGGGCGACCCCACGTGCGTGAGCAGCTGCGACTTCGCGGGTGAGGCCACGTCAAACACCGGCGAGGGCAATCACCGGATCCTCGTCGTCGGGGACGGCGACGCCACCGAGTACTGGGCCAACCCAAAGCCCGCGAGTGTTGGCGCGTTTGCCAATGCGCTCCGCCCGGCGGACCCCGCCAAGGCGCTGGTGATCATCGAGGCCAGCGGCGTCACGGACGGCAAGTTTGGCCTGCGGGTCACGTGGGCGGGCGTCAACGGCTGCGCTGACGCGCTGGACGCGGCGGGGCTCATGCTTGGCGGGACCAATGTGCTGGCCTATGCGATGGATCCGGCCGGCGGCGCGCTGGCACTCCACGCAGGCTCAGACGCAACCTGTTCGCAGCCGCCTGTCGCAGGCCCATTCACGATTGCGGCGGCTGCCGCGGGTTCGAGGACCTTCGTGATCGCCTGGGGCGCCACTGGGGCAGTCAAGGCCGTGGTCCTGCCGCTCCCCTGACCAACCCGGCCGGCCTCGCGCCTCGTATCGTGGTTGCCATGGACTCAGTGCTGGAGCGCGCGCTCCTCACCACGTTTCGCTGGCAGGCGCGCCACGCAATGCGGATCAGCGAGGTGGACCAGCGGCAGCCGCCCGCCCCGCCGACAGGACCGGTGTCGCTCTACGTCCACGTGCCGTTCTGCACGGCGTTGTGCCCGTTCTGCACATTCCACCGGGTGCCCTTCCACGAGCGGGCATCAGGCCGTTACTTCGCCGCCCTTCGCGACGAGTTGCGCCTCTACCATCGCTCAGGCTTTAGCTTCAGCAGCCTCTATGTGGGCGGAGGCACGCCAACGTGCGCACCGGGCGAGCTGGTGGAGACCATCGCCCTTGCGCGCGAGCTCTTCGGCATGAGCGAGATCTCGGTGGAGACCAACCCCACGGATCTGCGGCCAGCCGTGCTGGAGCCGCTCGCTGAGGTTGGCGTGCAGCGCTTGTCCGTGGGCGTCCAGAGCTTTGACGACGGGCTGCTGCGGGCAATGGAGCGCTACGACCACTACGGTTCAAGCGCCGAGATCATCGAACGGATCAACGGCGCCGCAGACAGCTTCCCCACGCTCAACGTTGACCTGATGTACAACCTCCCAAATCAGGATCTGCCCTCGCTGGAGCACGACATCGACGTTGTGCTGGGTCTGCGGTCAAACCAGGTCTCGTTCTACCCGCTCATGACGGCGCACTCGGCAGCCGCCAAGATCCGCGCCACCATGGGCACCCCGGGGCCAAGCAGAGCGCACGAGTTCTACGAGCGCTACCTCGCCCGGCTGCGTCCGGCATTCCGTCCCCAGTCGTGCTGGTGCTTCTCCCGCACCGCGGCCGCCATCGACGAGTACGTCGTGGATGCGGACGACTATGTCGGCATCGGCAGCGGCGCGTTCAGCTACCTCGACGGCACCCTCTACGCCACCACGTTCTCGCTCAACCACTACGCAGACCGGGTGAGCCGCGGTCTGCCGGGCATCACCGGCAAGCGCTCTTTCACCCTTGATGACCGCCTGAAGAACGCGTTCCTGACGGGGCTCTTCGGTCTTGAGCTGCGCAAGGCTCGCGTCCAGGCGCGCTGGGGCGACGAGTTTGAAGCGCACCTCCGCTTGGCCCTTGATGCCATGACCCTCATTGGCGCGGTCACGGAGGACAGCACGGCCTGGCGGCTCACCAACCGCGGGATGTACCTCTGGGTGCTGATGATGTCCGAGTTCTACGAGTCGGTGAACCGCTTCCGCGAGGCCATGCGCGCGGGCATACGGGACGAGCTCGATGCGCTGGCCGCACCGGATCAGACCGATAAGCCCGATCAGCCCGATAAGCCCGGGGCCTGACCGGCGCTGGGGCCTGACGGGCGCCGAGGCAGGCGCTCCTGCCATCCACGCTGCCCCAGCGTGGTATCCACGACGCCGCGCGCTGGCCATGGCACCTACGCTGGCCCAGCGTGGTAACCCCCGTCTTGACGCGGGCGCGCTCCCCGGCGGCGCATACCACGCTCCCGGAGCGTAGGTGGCTGCGACCCGCGACCGGCCCGCCGCCCGCCGGCCCGCGCGCCGACCCGCGACCGGCCCGCAGCCACCGCCTCAGCGCCGCCCGCCCGCCCCCTTACGGAACCAGCGCCCTCGTTGGCACCCCCGCGACGCCCCGCTGGCCGTTGCCCAGCTGTCCCCAATGGTTGTTGCCCCAGGCGCGGATCGTGCGGGATGCGGTGATCTCAAAGGAGAACTCGTCCCCAGCGCCAATCGCCAGCGCGCCGACCACGCCCTTTGCAGTGACGGGCAGCTGACCGGTCACGCGGGTTCCGTCACCAAGCTCTGAGTGGTAGTTCTCGCCCCAGCACTTCTCCGTCCCGCCGGTTCGCGTCGCGCAGAAGAAGAAGGTCCCGGCTGCAATGGACGTGGCGCCAGTGAGGCCCGGCACGGTTGCGGGCGACGGGTTGTCGCCGGGTGCGCCGTTCCCCAGCTGACCGCTGGTGTCCGAGCCCCAGCACTTGACCGTGCCGCCATTGAGGAGCGCGCAGACGGCCTCGGCAGCGGCGGCGATTGCCTTCACACCGGTGAGCCCGGGCACGAGCGTCGGCGAATAGTGCGGGTTGATCGTCCCGTCGCCAAGCTGGCCACGGGCGTTGTCGCCCCAGCACTTGACCCGGCCAGTCGTGAGCACGGCGCAGGCAAACTGGGCGCCAAGCACCACGGACTTCACGCCAGTCAGTCCAGGCACCAGCGTCGGCATATGGCCTGCCCCATCCGTGGAGCCAATCCCAAGCTCGCCGTAGGCATTCGTGCCCCAG
>CAIYHO010000117.1 GCA_903925955.1 uncultured Chloroflexota bacterium | reverse complement strand
CGGAGGTCGTCGGTAACAGGCCGCCATTATCACCGGTTGGCCCGTCCGGCGCGCGCAAGCCTTGGCACAATGGGGTCATGCAGATTTGGATCGCCTTCAAGCTCATACACATCCTGTCCGTCATCGTGGCCGTTGGGGCCAATCTGACGTATCAATTCTGGTACTCGCGTGCCGGCAAGAGCCCCGAGCAGCTGGTCTGGGTGATTGGCACCGTGCGCGCCCTGGACCGCCGCGTCGCAAACCCGGCATACATCGTGGCGGCCATCACGGGCGCCGGGATCATCCTGTCCGGCAGCCCGTACACCTTCGCCATGCCGTGGATCTCGCTCTCGATGCTCCTCTACATCGCGGTTGCCATCTTGGGCGGCGCGGTCTACGCCCCGGCGATGCGGCGTCAGGCGGCACTTGCCGAGAGCGCTCCAGCGTCTGCGGAGTACGCGGCAGCCGCCGGGCGCTCGCGCATGCTGGGCATGACCGCAACCGGGCTTGTGCTTGTGATCGCCTGCCTGATGGTGGTCCAGCCCACGTTCTAACGGCGGGCATGCCTCCGGTGCACCGGCGCGCACTGCACAGGCCCGCCGCGGGGTCAGGCCGGGAGCGGGACCTCCGAGAGCACCACGTCCCAGTGGTCCTCAAGCAGCTCGAAGCGGTGGCGCTCCTCCGCCTTGAACAGGTCCTGGTCTGGGTAGAGCCGCTCGGCGATGGCCCCTTCGCTGTGCGCCTCAACGGCTGCCCAGTCCCGGTACGTGATGGACACCATGATGTCCCACGACTGCGGACCCTGCGCGTGGAAGCGCGCCGTGGTCATCCGGACGGCCGTGTAGCGGCCCGCGGCCAGCTGCTCGCGCAGGATGGGCCAGTGGTTGCGCTTGAAGAGCTCGATGAACTCGTCGTGTGCGCCCCAACGGGTTCTGTAGAGGTATTGGATCTCAACGGGCTGGGACATGCGGGACCTCCTGCTCAGGCGAGGATGCGGCTGCGGTTGGGGTCATACATGGGCTTCACGGACACGCGTGCCGGGTACCGAACCCCGGCCACGTCTACCTCGTACCCGCTGCCGTCAACGGCCTCGGCCGGGAGCCCGGCCGGATCCGCCATCATCGCCAGCCCCACGGCACCACCAAGCGTGTGCCCGTAGGCGGCGGCGCGAAGATGGCCGACACGCTTGCCGTTGCGCCAGACCGGCTCGCCGTGGAACAGGAGCGGCTCCGGGTCCTCCATGAGCACCTGGACCAGCCGCTTGGTGGGCGGCCCGGGCTTGCGCGCAGCCACCAAGGCGTCACGGCCGATGAAGCCGCCGGGCTTCTCCCAGGCAATGGTGAACCCAAGCCCAACATCCATGGGGAGGTCCGTGTTGTCGATATCGGTGCCAAAGTCCCGATAGGCCTTCTCAAAGCGAAGGCTGCTCAGCGCCTTGAGGCCAACGTTGCGAAGCCCGAAGGGCGCCCCGGCCTCCATCAGCGTGTCGTAGACCGTGAGCGCCTGGTCCGCCGGAACGTGGAGCTCCCAGCCAAGCTCGCCCAGATAGGTGACGCGCATGGCGGTGCAGCGGGCGTAGCCAAGGTCGATCTCGCGGGCGGTCAGGTACGGGAATGCCTCGTTTGACATGTCGGCGCTGGTCAGCCCGGCAAGCAGATCGCGAGACCGCGGACCCTGCACCTGCAGGAGCGTGATGCCCGAGGTGACATCGGTGGCGGCAACGTGCTCGCCGTCATGCGTGTAGCGCGCCATCCACGGGATGAGCTTGCGCTGGATGATGTCTGATGCCACCACCATGAACTGCTGCTCGGCGATCCTGGTGACCGTCAGGTCTGCCTCAATCCCGCCGTGCTCGTTGCACCACTGGGTGTAGACCAGCCGCCCTATGGGCACATCGACATCCGACGTGCAGACGCGGTTGAGCACGGCCAGCGCATCGCGGCCCTGGACAAGGACCTTGGCCATCATGGACATGTCCAGCAGGCCCACGCCCTCGCGGACGGCGCGGTGTTCGGCAGCCCGGAGCGGCCAGGTCCCATCCCGGTGCCAGCCCGGGACAACGGCCGGATGTGTTCCCTCGGGGTCAAACCACTCGGCAACCTCGTAGCCGGCCGACGGCGCGAAGTGCGCCCCGTACGAGGCGAGACGGTCGTGCACCACGGACCGGCGGACGTTCCGGGCTGTGGATGGCTGCCAGCCGGGCATCACGCCCTTGGCGTAGAGCCGGCCCAGCTGCTCCACGGCGCGGTCGGCGCGGAAGCTTCGGCTGGTCTCGTAGGTCTGGGTCCGCGACACCTGCATCCCGGTGATGTCGATGTCCACTGCCCCATCGGCAACAAGGTTTGCCATGACCGAGCCAACGCCACCGCTCATGAGCACGCCGATGGAGTTCATCCCGGCCGCCACAAACAGGCCGCGGACCTCCGGGGACTCGCCCAGCTGCATGTGGACGTCCGGCGTGAAGCTCTCCGGACCGCAGAACATCGTGCGGACGCCGGCGTTGCGCAGGGACGGGAAGCGGCCAAGCGCTGCGTCGATGTAGGGGCCAATCCGGTCCCAGTCAGGCGCGAGGCTTGCAAACTCCACTTCCTTTGGCACCCCGTCCAGCGCCCAGGGGCCGGCAACCGGCTCAAAGAGGCCAACGAGGATGCCCCCACCCTCTTCGCGGTAGTAGGCGTAGAGGCTGGGGTCTTCCACCACCGGCAGATCCGGGTGCGCCCAGTCCACCGTGTCCGTGATGAGGTAGTAGTGCTCCGTGGCCTGGAGCGGGACCGACGCACCCGCCATGGCGCCAACTTCGCGGCCCCACATCCCGGCCGCATTGATCACGATGTCGGTCCCGATGGGACCGTCCTCCGTGAGGACGCCCGTGACGCGCCCGTTGGCCTGCGTGATCCCGGTCACGGCGCAGTGCTCAACAATCTGCACGCCGTGCTGGCGGGCACCCTTGGCATACGCCATGGTGAGATCGGCCGGGTTCACGCGCCCGTCATCGGGCACGTAGAAGGCGGCCAGCACATCGTCCGTCCGCGCGGACGGCCAGTGGCGCTCGAGTTCCTTGGCGCTGAGCTCCTCGTTGACCACGCCAAACTGGCGGACAAACGCCTGCTCGCGCCGAAGCGTGTGGAGACGCTCTTCGTCGGTGGCCAGGTGCAGATGGCCAACTGGGCGGAAGCCGGTGGCCTGCCCCGTCTCGGCCTCAAGCGACGCGCAGAGGTCACGGGTGTAGCGCGACATCCACAGTGTGGTTTCGCTGGTCATGCCCGCGCAGGTGATCAGCCCTGCCGCGTGCCACGTGGTGCCGCCAGTGAGCTGCCGGCGCTCCAGCAGCACAACATCCTTCCAGCCAAGCTTGCCCAGGTGGTACGCAATGCTGGCGCCGATGACACCGCCGCCGATGATCACGGCACGTGCGCGGGCTGGGAGCGCGTGCGCGGTCGCGGCGCGGGACTCCGTCACAGATACCTCCTGTGGTGTCAGCGGCCCAGTTGGGCCGGGGTGCCACCGATGCTAGCCCCGGTGACGGGGCCTCTGCGGCCCACCTGCGCAGGAGCGCTGGCCGCCCACGCATATCTGGGGTTGCGACCAACGAATTGGCCATTGCATCTGGCGTCAAGCCGTCTAGGATCGGCACCTATCGGGTGTGCCCATCTGGCCGCCCCAGCGGGAGGACAGTCCATGCACGGACCGCACCTAGTCGAAGACGTCCGTGGGCGGACGCCAAGAAGGCGCCTTGCGCCCATGCTGACGGGGCTTGCGCTCATGGCCGCGCTCGTGGGTCCAATGCCCATCGCTGCGGTCAGTCGCACCCAGTCACCCTCCAGCGCCCTGTCCGCCGACGTAGCAGGTGCCCGCCCTGCCGAAACCAGGACAGTGACGCCTGCCCGGCAGACTCGGGTGCAGGCGAGCGTTGCGGCAGCCGCACCGCAGGTTGCTCGCCCCACCCACGTCGCGCCACTTCTCCAGCTTCCCCGCTCTGCTCAACACGTTGGGTCGGCTCGCGGCGGGAGCATCCAGGCTGCACGCCCGCTGGGCAGTACAGGGATGCTGGCTCCCAGCCCCGCTGTCCCCTACGTGCCCAGACCGGCATCGAACCCCTCCTGGAACGGCATCGAGTCAGATCACACCATCTCGCCGCCGGACCCGTGGATTGCGGTTGGTCCTTCACATGTGGTGCAGGTGACCAATCAGGCAATCCGCGTTACAAACCGCACCGGTGTCCAACTGCTGGAGATGCCGCTCTCGTCGCTGTTTGTGATCCCCGCCGCCCAGTACGCATCCGACCCTCGCATGCTGTACGACGCGCTCCACGGCCGTTGGATCGCCAGCGTACAGAGCTACACGGACTCGATGAGCGAGGCGTACATCAACCTCGCGGTGTCGGACACGTCCGACCCAACCGGGTCGTGGTCTGTGATGGCATGGAGCACCACCGTCTGGGTGACGTCGAGCTACCACCTTGTGCTCAACGACTTCCCCGACATCGGGACATCGAGCGACAAGATCGTGCTCTCAGCCAACCTGTTCGACATCGATGGTGTCGTCCCCAGCTACGCCACTCGCGGCGCAGCAATCTGGGTGGTGCCATGGGCGGCTGTTCTTGCTGGCGGCATCTCTGCCGCCACATTCTCACGCTGGGACTCCGTCTGGACGATCCGTCCTGCCAACAACCTGACCGCCACCACCACGGTCAACCTGATCGCCACCAACGACGCCGACGACATCATCCACGGGACCGTCACGGGTGACGCTTCGTCCCCAACCATCTCGTCGTTCAGCAGTTTGGGGCTCTTCCCGGCATGGGACCCGCTTGCCCCCGCAGATGTGCAGCCCCGTCAGCCGGGGGTTCCTGCCACGATCGACCGCGCCGTGATGCATGGCGTCATTGATGCCGTGGTCCGGAACGGCCAGCTGTGGTTTGTCTCGACGTTCCCCGTCTCGTACGACGCGTACTCAACATGGAACCTCGCGGTTCGCGTTGATCACTTTGACGTGTCGGGCAGCTCACCCGTCTATCAGGATGAGCTTCTCTTTGAGCAGGACTCCATTGACCAGTACATGCCAGGCGTGGGCATCTCGGGCGACAACCACGTGTTCATCGTTTGGACTCGATCGTCGGCCAGCGAATACGTCTCAACCCGGGCGGCGGTCTGGACCAGCGGAAGCGGACTCTCAGGCGAAGCAGTCATCGACACCAGCAGCGCAACGTATACGACGCCATCCGGCCGCTGGGGCGACTACGTTGGTGTTGCTGCCGACCCTCTCGCGCCATGGGCCGTGTGGCAGAACACAGAGGCCGTCACCGCCGGTGGCGATTGGCGCACAACGGTCTCGCGACTTGTCTACGAGCTGGTGGCGCCAACGGTGTCTGCGCCAACGCAGGAGCTGATTGCCAACTCAACCCTCACGCCATTGTTTGTCCCGGTGCGGGTTCGCTGGACGGCCGCAGATGCCGGTAGCGGCGTCCAGACCGTCGACCTCGCCCGGTGCACGCTTGCCGCGTGTGCCACATATCGCCATGTGGGACTGTCCTCCACGAGGACGATGACGATGCTGCATTCCTGGCTCACGGCGCCCCCTGCAGCAGGGGATTATGTCGCGCGATATCAGTACCAGGCCACGGCCCTTGACGTCTTCGGCAACACCAGTGCGCCAGCGCTGAGTCTGCCGCTTGCGCCCGTCGTCACCCAGCAGACCTCATCGGTGGCATACACGGGCACGTGGTCAACCCTCAGCGGGAGCGGCTACTCCGGCGGCAGCGCCAAGGTGTCCAGCAAGGTTGGAGCCACGGCGACCTTCACATTCGCAGGCAGGTCGGTTGGCTTTGTCTCGTACCGGACTGCCACAAGCGGGAAGATCAAGGTCTATCTCGACGGCGTCCTCAAGGGAACGTTCAATCTGAAGAGCTCAACGATCCAAAGCAGACGCCTGGTCTACACGGCCAACACCGGCGCCGGCATTCACAAACTCAAGATTGTCATCGTGAGCGGCAAGATCGCCGTGGACGCGTTCGTCGTCCTCAAGTAGCCGCACGCTCCGCGCCAGTTACGAATCAGCCCCCGGAGGCAACTCCGGGGGCTGAGTGATGTCGCTCGTCCGGCCGCTCCTCAGAGGATCAACTCCTTGAGATACTTGTCCATGCCGGCGACATTGGTGGCCGGCAGGACGCTCGCGGAGAAGTTGTACATGGCGAGCGCCGCCTCGAAGAACTCGGGGATGCCGGTCTTCGCATACGCCTTGAAGAGCCGCCCGATGATGTTCTCGCAGGCCATCTCCCGGTAGAAGTCCCCGTCCATGGTGGCAGTTGGCGGCGGCTGACACCAATTGACAAACCCAATCTGGAACTTCCCTACGGCACGCACGCCCGGCACTGGGTCACCAATGATGGCTTTGGTACTGATAAAGCCACCCCCTGTTGGGTCAATGGCCAAGGCCGCGGTCATCTTGGCGACGACCTCTGCCGCCGGGGTCTTTGGGTGCGGCGCCGTGATCAAGGCTTCGATTGACTGTTGCGCAGCGGCGGTGGGCGTGGGAGTGGCGAGAGCGGTGGCGGTTGGCACGGGTGTTGCGGCCGAGCCAGCGGTTGCAGCTGCCGTGCCCGTGGCGCTTGGGGCGTTTGAGGCAGCACCTGTCGCCGCTGGACTGGCGGCCCCGGTGGCCGATGACGTGCCGGATGAGCCGCACGCGACAACGGTCAGGGCCACCACCAGTAGCCCGAGCAAACGACGGTCCACGAGATCCCTCATATCAATCACCGGTCAGGGGCCCGCAGTATGCGCCACGAATGACGCGAGTGGCTCCAGGCGACGGGGGCCGTGGGTTCGCCTCTGCGGCAAGCCCGTACTGACGGATCACCACCCCCGAGAGGCCGATTGGCTCAGTACTCAGCGACGAACCAGCCGACGGCCGTGGCCGCGGTCGTGGAGGCAACCTTCGTGAGGTAGATCCGCGCCTTGCCGGCAACCGGGTAGTTGAGCCGGACCGCGGCGATGGCGACACCTGCGCGGTACGTCTGGAGGGTGGCGTGGACCACGCTGCTGGCGGTGAGACCGCCCGCCACCGTGATGTCCACATAGGTCTTGGTCTTCGCGATCAGCGCCTTGCCGCTGCGGCTGAACCTGGCCTTGCCCGCGACGTCGAGCGCGGTGCCGGTGGTAGCCGTCGCACGCACCCCGGTGCCTGCCATCGACTCGCCCCGCACGCCAACCGCCGTGGCGTCCTGCGCGGCGTAGCCATAGACGCCTGTGTTGGCGGGAGCCGTCGTTGGCTCACTAACGCCGGAGTGGCCGTGGATGCCGGTGCTGTCGCCAGCTGCCCGCCCGAGAACCGCAGCCTGATCAGTGGCCCCGCTGTAGCCATAGACGCCGTTGCTCGAGACGCTTTCGCCCATGGCGCCGATGCCTGAGGTGCTCTTGCCGTAGACGCCGCTGCTTGACGTGCTGACGCCATAGACGCCAAGGAACGAGGCGCTGACGCCTTGCACGCCGATGCCATCGGCGCCCAGGCTCACGCCTTTGACCCCAACCGCACCGCCATCCTGATCGGCGTATCCGTAGACGCCGGTCAGGGGTGATGCGGCCGGCACCAACGCCGCACCCGAGTAGCCCAGGACGCCAGTGCTGTTGCCCTGCGCCTGGCCAAGAACCCCTGCCCGATCGGCAGCGAGATTGGAGCCGAAGACGCCATACCCTGACGTGCTGACGCCGTGAATGCCAATGCCTGAGGTGCTGGCGCCGCGAACGCCCACGCTGTTGGTGCTGGCGCCCCACAAGGCGGTCTGGCCGGTGGCGCCGGTATCAAAGAAGGTCACCGAGCTGGCGGTGTACTCGCCGCCCACAACCACGGTTTCACCGTCAGCGGCTTGCGCAGCCAGCGGCCGCCCAATCGCCGATACGACGGTTGCGGCGCCTGCCGCAAGCGCTGCGGCTAGCAGCGAGCGGCGGGTGCGCGGGGAGACGGGTTCGATGGCCATGACAGAGCCCTCCGAGACGGTGGGCACAGGGGACGCACCCTGCACCGGCCGCGGGCTCGGGTCGCTGTCCCGGCGGCCTAGGGGCAGGCCGCGCGTCAGCGCCTCCCGCGGGTGCCCAATTGTGCAGCCTCGGTCAAGGGGTGGTCCCGGGCGCGCTGATCACTGCGCGGCTGCGGTGCAAAACGAAAGACCCCCCGGGTGACCGGAGGGCCTCATTCGTACGTGCGAGAGTGGTCGGGGCGGAGCGATTCGAACGCTCGGCCTCCTGAACCCCATTCAGGTGCGCTACCAGGCTGCGCCACGCCCCGAGGCCGTTGAGTCTAGCATCCGCGGCCCCCTGTGAGCCGACGGGCGAGTTAGCGCTTGGACTTGCCGGGCTTGCCCTTGTAGACCCGCTTCTCGCGCGCCTGCTCGCGGAAGACCAGCTTGATGGGCGTGCCGTCAAAGCCGTAGGCCTCGCGGAGCCGGTTCTCAAGGAACCGCCTGTACGAGAAGTGGATGGATGCGGGATCCGTGGCGAAGAAGACAAACGTGGGCGGCGCAACGCCGGCCTGCGTGGCATAGCGGATCTTCGAGCGTCGGCCGTGCACCATCGCGGGCGGCGTTCGTTCCACCACTTCACGGATCAGGCGGTTGAGCTCGCCCGTGTTGATCCGCTTGCGGCGCTCGCCCCACACTTCAACCGCCAGCTCCAGCACGCGCTGGACGCGTTGGCCGGTCTTGGCGCTGATGGACACGATTGGCGCGTAGTCAATGAACGGCAGGTCGCGGCGCAGCTGCGTGACAAACTCGTCAAAGCTCTTGTGGGTCTTGCCCTCGACGATGTCCCACTTGTTGACCGCCAGGACCAGGCCCCTGCCCTCCTCAATCACGTAGCCCGCGACATGGGCGTCCTGCGCCGTGAGTCCATCGGCAGCGTCAAGGACAAGAACGGCCACATCGGCGCGGGCAATCGCCTTGAGCGCCCGCAACGTTGAGTAGCGGTCTGCGGCCGGGCCGTTGGCAACCTTGCCGCGGCGCTTGATGCCGGCGGTGTCAATGAGGACGATCTCGCTGCGGCCCCACGGGATGGTGGTGTCGATGGCGTCGCGCGTGGTGCCCGGGATGTCGGACACGATGGTCCGGTTCTCGCCCAGGAGCGAGTTGAGCAGGCTGCTCTTGCCCACGTTGGGCCGGCCCACAAACGCGATTGCGGGCGGATCGTTGTCCTCGGCGGCCATGAGCGCGTCCCAGCGGGCCGCCTCGGCCTCCGGGGTCTCCGCCTCAAGGTCGTCGTCGCCCTCGGGGTCGTCAGCATCGTCAACGCCGATGACAAATGGGTCCAGGCGACCGGCGGCTACCTCGTCAGCCCAGGCATCGGCCTGCACTTCACGGGCCTTGCGGGCAACCTCGCGCACGCTCTCGGGCGGCAGCGCCCAGACCACGGCGTCCAACAGGTCGCCGACACCGCGGCCGTGGTTGGCCGAGATGGCAAACGTGTCTTCCCAGCCAAAGGAGTAGAACTCCGTGGCGTCCTGCTCGCGGCGCTGGTTGTCGGCCTTGTTGGCAGCCACCAAGACGGGCTTTGTGGTGCGGCGGAGCAGCTGCGCGGCGTCGAGGTCCGCGGGCGTGGGGCCGGTCTCGGCGTCCACGAGGAAGACGATGACGTCCGCTTCACTGATGGCCAGGCGGGCCTGCACCTGCACGGCCTCTTCGATGGGGTCGCCGGGGGCAACTTCAAGGCCGCCGGTGTCCACCACGATGAAGCGCCGGCCATTCCACTCGGCGTCGCCGTACAGGCGATCACGGGTGGTGCGGGCGCGGTCCTCCACAATGGCCGCGCGGTCGTCGCCGACGACGCGGTTGAAGAGCGTGCTCTTCCCCACGTTTGGCCGTCCCACGAACGCCACAACGGGCAGGCCTGCGGATCTGTTCGCCATCAGTCGGCTCCTGCGCCAGCGTGCTGGCGCGGCAGGGATGTTGTCCGGCCTGCGGGAGTTGCGGCAACGTCAAGCGCAGCTGCTGCAAGCTCGGCCGCACGGCCTCGCGTCTCGGGGGTGCCGGCAATTTCGTAGATCCGCTGGGTAACCTCGCGGAGATCTTCGATCGGCGTGCTGGTACCGCCGGTGACGCCAACAACCCGCATGCCCTCGAACGGCACGGCGTCCTCGAGGTCGCGGGCATTCTCAATCTGCAGCGCCGCGGTCCCGGCAATCCCGCAGAGCCGCGTCAGCTCCTTGGTGTTGGCCGAGTGGCGTCCGCCAACCACCACCATCAGGTCCACGTCGCGAGCGGTCTCGAGCGTGTCCTCCTGGCGACGGATGGTGACGGGGCACACCGTGTTCACAATCTTGAGCTCGTGGGCCCGCGACACCATGAGCGCGGCAAGCTTCTCAAACTTCCACGGCGGCTGCGTGGACTGGGTGATGAGGGCCATGCGCTTGCGTCGCGGGATGAGGTCCCAGTCCTCCTCCTCGTCCACCACGATGGCATCCGGGGCAAAGCCGAGAAGCCCCACAACCTCGGGATGCTTGGGTGTGCCAAGCAGGACGATCGTGTAGTCCTCGTCCACCAGCGCCTGCAGCTGGCGCTGCTCCTGGACCACCCACGTGCAGGTGCCGTCGATGACTTCAAGCCCGCGCTGTTCGGCACGCTCAAAGACTTCGGGCTTGACGCCATGGGCGCGGATCACCACCGCGGTCCCGCTGCCAATCTGGTCCAGACCGTCAACGCTGCGCACGCCGGCCGTCTCCAGCTGGCGGATGACGCCCTCGTTGTGGACAACCTGGCCAAGCGTATGGGTTGACTTGCCGGCCGCCGCCGACTCCTTCGCCTTGTCGATTGCCTCGCGCACGCCATAGCAAAACCCAGTGCGGTGCGCGATGCGGACGACTTCAACCATGCCCATAGACCCGTGATAGTCGCACAGGTGCGGGCTTGCCGCCCGGGTGCGCCTCTTGACTCAGGGGTTGGGCGGTTCCTCGGCAGCGATTGCACCGCCGTACGCGCCCCGATGCCGGGGGTCCAGTTGCGCGGCGATGCGCGTCATGATCAGCAACGTGGCGGCCGTCTTCATCGCCCGCCGATCGGTATTGGGCGGCAGTTCATCGACGGGACGGAACGCCGCGCCGATGCGAACGGTGATGCGGCGTCGGGGGAAGGGCGAGGGCAGGACGCGGCCCTTGCGCCACACGGTGTCCGCGTTGTTGACGCCGATGGGGACGATCAGGGCACCGGTCTTGAGCGCCAGCAGCGCCGTGCCGTCCTTGGCCTCGGCAAGCTCGCCCGTTGGGCTGCGTGTGCCCTCCGGGAAGATGAGCAGCACGGACCCCGCTTCAAGGATCCTCGTGGCCAGCCTGAACGCATCCACATCGGCGGTGCCGCGCTCCACCGGGTGCACGCCACCGGATGCCGCCACAAGGCCAAAGATGGGGATGTCGAAGATCTCGCGCTTGCCCAGCCAGTGGATCCGGCGCGTCTTGAGCAGGGGCGTGAGCCAGGCGCCGATGACAACCGGATCGGCGTTGGAGATGTGGTTCACCGCAAGGATGACCGGCCCCGTGCGCGGCACATTGCCCATCCCCTCAACGCGGACGTTTGCGACAAGGCGCGACGCCATGCGGCATCCAAATGCGACAGCGCGCACCAGCAGCGACTGATCGTCGTCCATACGCATGGCAATCTCGAATGCCCGATTTGTCTTGGTGTGCACCTTGGCGGCAACCTTCGGCGGGGCCTTCGGTGCAGGAGCGGCAGCAGGCGTGGCGCGCGACGCAATCGCGCCGATGACAAGCTCCACGGTTTCATCAAACGAGACGCCGTCGGTGCGGATGACCACGGCATCGCTGGCCGTCCGCAGGGGCGCCACCTCGCGGGTGCTGTCGGTGGCGTCGCGGACGCCCAGCTGGGCGCGGACCTCGGCAGCCTCTGGCCCGGCCTCGTCAAGCCCGCGCTCGCGGATGCGGCGTCTGGCCCGCTCCTCGGCTGAAGCGTCAAGGTAGATCTTCACGTCTGCCTCGGGCAGGACCACGGTCCCGATGTCACGGCCCGCAAGGATGATGCCGCCATCCGCCGCAAGCTCGCGCTGTCGGCCCAGCAGCGCCGCGCGGACGCCCGCCTGCCGCGCAACAACCGGCACGGCCCCGTCCACCTCTGGGCTGTGCATGGGCGCGCTGTGCTCTGCGCCGTCAACCATCACCCGGGCCAGACGCCCATCAGCGTCAGCGGCCAGCGTGATCCGCGGCACAAGGCGCACAAGTCCGTCCACATCGTCGGGCGGCACGCCTTCGGCCAGCGCCAGCGCGGTGACCGCACGGTAGAAGAGCCCAGTGTCAACAAACCGCAGGCCGAGGCGCTTGGCAACGGCCGAGCCCACAGAGCTCTTCCCGCTTGAGGCCGGCCCATCGAGGGCAACAACGGGGCCGCGCTTGGCGGGCAGGGCGCCCGCGGCGTCCGCCGGCTGCTCGTTCATTCGCGCCCGCCGCGATCGGGTGCAAGACGACGCACCTCGGTTGCGGTGAGCAGGCGCACCTCGCCCGTGTGCAGCGGGTCAAGCCGCAGGGTGCCAATCCTCACGCGCACGAGGCGACGCACCGGCAGGCCAACCTGACCAAACATGCGCCGAAGCTGCCGCTTCCAGCCCTGCTGGATGGTGACGCGGACCCACACAAGACCAGGCTCTGGATCAGGCCGCAGCAGCTGCGCAATCCGCTGGTCCTCCGTGCGGGTCTGGCCGCGGAGCCCGGTCAGGGTTGCGGTCCCCTCCTCCAGCACCACACCCTTCTGGAGCATCTCCGCCTGTTGGCGGCTCAGCGGGTGCGCCAGACCAACCGCGTACTCGCGCTCCACGCCATAGCGGGGATGCAGGACCTGCTCGGACCACTCGCCATCGTTGGTGAGCAGCAGGAGTCCCTCGCTGTCCTGATCAAGCCGGCCCACCGGGTAGAGCCGCGCGCCGTGGCCCAGATCGGCGGGCACAAGCTCAATCACGGTCATCTGGGCATGCCGATCACGCACGGTGGACGTGACGCCAGCGGGCTTGTGGACGGCCAGGTACACGTGATCCTGCGCCATGGCGCCTACGACGCGTCCGTCAACCGCCAGACGCTGCAGGGCGGGGTCCACCTGCTCACCCAGCACGGCAGGACGTCCGTCCACGGTGACGCGGCCAGCGGTGATGAGCGCGTCAGCTCCGCGCCGCGACGTCACGCCAGCGGCGGCAAGAACCTTGGAGATGCGCTCGGCGGCCATGCGTCAGGCTCCATCTTCCGTGGCGGGGCTGATACCGGTTGTGTCTGTGGTTGGGTTGGCGGTTGTCTTGGCGAGAGCAACGACAGCGGCAGCGGCCAGCGTGACCGCGCCAGCGGCGGCCGCATCCCCATCAACCAGGCGCGTGGCGATGTCAAGATCAAGCGGCGGGAGCTCGTCCGTGGACACAAGGCCAAAGCGCTCAAGGAACTCAAACCCGGTGCCGTAGAAGATTGGGCGACCGGGCGCATCAGAGCGTCCAAGCTCCACACTCAGCCGCCGGTGCAACAGCGCGCGCACCGTGTAGTCGGAGTCAACACCGCGCACACGCTCAATCACCGCACGCGTGGTGGGCTGGCGATAGGCGACGATGGCAAGCGTCTCCAGCGCGGCTGGCGAGAGGCGAACCGCGTCGGCGCCCACAGCCCGCGCAACCAGGCGACCAGCCTCGGGCGCCGTGGCCAGCTCCACACGCTCACCGGAGATGACAAGCTTGATGCCGCGTCCGGCGAGGGACACCTCAAGATCCCCAAGCCGCTCATCCACAACGGCGCGCTCCACCCCGGCGACGGTGGCAATCTCGCGGCGCGTCAGGGGCTTTTCCGCTACGAACAGGAGCGCCTCAAGCTGCGCCTCGGTCAGCTCGCCCGGGGCCAGCGGCGCCTCTTCGCCAAGATCTGCGTCACTGCTGGGATCTGCGCCATCGCTGGGACCCGCGTCTGCCGCGGCCACGTCAACCATGTCGGGCTCAACCGCAGGCTCGGCCACGGGCTCGGGCTCGGTCATGCAAAGTCCTCCAAGGTCTCGTCCAGCGGCGCGTCGTCTTCCACGGTAACCGAGACGCCCGCTGCGGTGCGCTCCTCCGCCGTTGTTCTGCGCGCGCTGATGGGCCCAAAGGGCTCCGTCTGCTCAACGACAATCTCGTGGCGCTTCACCAGCTCCAGCAGTGCCAGGAACGTCACGGCCACCACGACGCGGTCCCTGACGCCTCGGAGCAGCTCCTGCAGCACCACCAGCGGAGCCCCGTCGAGTGCGCGCCGGATGAGCGCAGCACGAGCATTGAGGGTCACGGTGCGCCGGATCGTCTCAGGGGGTGGCGGCGGAGGTGGGGCAAGCCTGGCGATGCCGGCGAGCGCCTTGACAAGCACATCGGCACTCATCGGGACCACGGCATCTGGCCGCGCCCCCGCGAGACCTGCGGCGCGCGAGACCGCCAGCTCTCGGTGGAACAGACCCACGGTGCCTGCCGCGTCCACCAGCAGCCTGGCGCCGGCGTCGCGAAAGGCCCGGTACTCGATGAGGCGTGCGCGCAGCTCCGCCTCTGGGTCAAGCCCGTCGTCGGTCAGCACACCGGGAACGTCGGGGCCGCGCCGCGGAAGCAGCGCCCGCGACTTGATGAGGATCAGCTGCCCGGCCACAGCGATAAACACCGACACGTGCCCCATGCGGTCAACATCGATGACCGCCAGCGCATCGAGATAGGCCCCGGCAAGCGCACCCAGCGGCACGGTGAGGACGTCCAGCTGGCGTGCCTCAATCAGCGAGAGCAGGAGCGCAAGTGGCCCGTCAAACGCCGCAAGGGTGACGTGCGTTGCCGCCTCGGGACGCTTCCCCTCGGCAAACGCTACGGCGGGCACCGCGTCCACGGTCAGCACGCCTCGTCCGCCGCTGCAAACCGGACGCCGTATTCGGGGTCAGAGGGCGCCGCCTGCTCACGAACCAAGGCCACCGCGCGGGCGCTCAGCCCTGCTGTCTCCAGCGCTGCGGCAGACGTCTCCGCATGGGTGCGCAGCCGTTCAAGGGGCGCCTTCCATCCGGGGACACGCTGCGCAATGCGAAGCACCCATGTTCCGTAGTGCTCGCCAAGCGACCAGGCGATGCGTGGGCCCGGGCCGGTCTTGCCCTTGCCGCAGTCATGGAGCAGCCCAGCGGCCAGGACGTCTCGGTCTGCAACGCCCGCGGCTCGCAGGTGCGCTGCCACATCAAGCCCGTGGCGCCGATCGGCCGGATGCATCTGCTCAAACAGAGCCAGCTCAGCCGGACGCAGCCAAGCGGCAAGCCCAGCCCGCTCCTGGGGCGTCACGCGGGCGCCCAAGTGCTGGCGGAGCTGCCGAACCTTAGACGCCCACCAGGACACTAACCACCCCATCGATCAGCCGGCTCAGCGGTCCGCCCAACACGACGATCACGCCCACGAGGATCAACAGCCCGTACTGCTGCAGGACGGGCCGGATCTGCCAGACCTGCCGGGGCGAGAGGAACCGGAAGAGGAGGTTTGATCCGTCAAGCGGAGGCACGGGGAGCAGGTTGAAGATCCCCAGCAGCACGTTGAAGACCACCAGGTAGTAGACAGCGAAGTACACCCAATCTGGGGCGGCGAGGCTGAGCCCAAGCATGGCGCGCAGCACCACCGCAAACACCACCGCCATCAGCAGGTTGGACAGTGGCCCGGCCAGCGCCACCAGCACCTCGCCGTTGCGGCGATCACGGAAGTTCTGCGGGTTGATGGGCGTGGGCTTGGCCCAGCCAAGGATCATGCCGCTGCCAAGCAGGACCGAGATGACAATCATCAGCGACCCGAACCGGTCAAAGTGCGCAACCGGGTTGAGCGTGAGGCGCCCGTACACCTTGGCCATCGCATCGCCCTGCCAGTACGCGGCAAGGGCATGCGCAAACTCGTGGACGGGAAAGCAGACCAGCAGCAGGACCGCAATGGCGATCAGCTTGGGCAGGAGGTTAGAGACGTCGAACACAAAGACCTCGGGTGCACGTGAAAGCGCCCCCGTATCCTACCCGGCGCGGCGAGCGGGGCCCCGCCGTCCAGAGCCCCGCCGGTGTGGCGCCTAGAGCCGGTCCAGCAGTTCCTTCTTCTTCGCCTCAAACTCGTCGGGCGAGATGAGCCCCTTGTCGCGGAGCTCGCCAATGCGGTCCACGGCAGCAGCAACATCGTCGCTGCTCATGTGGTCTTGGACGGGGGCCGCCGGGGGTGTGGGCGCTGCAGGCGCCTGGGGCGCCGCGTAGCCTGCCTGGGGCGCCGCATAGCCCGACCTGCTCACGTCAAGCTCCAGCTCACGCTTGGCGTCAAGCATCGCCTTCTTGTAGTCCTTGGGATCCCGGAGCATCCGCAGCCGCTCAATGCCGGCCTCGGACGCCGTGTCCACTTCGAGATCGCCAAAGCCAAACATGCGCCCGAAGAGGGACTCCTTCAGATTGGCATCGTTGATCTTCTCAAGGGCGGAGTCGCTGGCCTCCTTGTTGACCACGCCTCGGGCATGGATGATCCGCCGGTTTGTGACCACAAACTCCTCGTTGCGGTACTTGAGCCAGCTCCACAACACCAGGAGCAGCCCCGCCACAAGCAGGATCAGGGCGAGGTAGCCAAGGATGTCGAAGAAGGCGCCCGTCCCGCCCGAGACGGCCTTGATGATCAGGATGCCCAACGCCGCGATCAGCGCGAGGATCCCGCCGCGGCTGTCCCAGATCAGGACGAACGGATGCTGGTGCTCGCGTCGCATGATGCGCTCGCCAGTGGCAAGCAGACCATCGGTGTAGCTCATCGCCTCTTCCTCCCGCTAGGCCCTGGATGCGCCCGGGCATAGACCTCGCGCACGCGCTCCCCCGTCACATGTGTGTAGAGCTGCGTCGTGGCTATCGTCGCATGTCCAAGGAGCTCTTGGACAACACGCAGGTCGGCTCCGCCCTCCAGCAGGTGCGTTGCAAAGGAGTGGCGCAGCGTGTGGGGAGACACGGGCCCGTCAATCTGGGCCGCGGTGGCCGCGTCCTTGACCATGCGCCACGCCTGCGTCCGAAGCATCCGCGATCCCCGAGACGTGACGAACAGCGGCGTCCCCGCGCCGGCTCCCTGATGACCCACCGCCAGCCAGGCCGGACGAGGCCAGCTGAGGTACCTGTTGAGCCATGCCGCGGCAACGTCGCCCACGGGCACCACCCGCTCTTTGCCGCCCTTGCCGAAGACGCGAACAAGACCCGAGTCAAGCAGCAGGTTCTCCACGTCAAGCCCAAGCGCCTCTGAGATCCGCAGGCCCGACGCGTACAGGAGCTCGGCAAGCGCGCGATCACGGAGTCTGCGCCCATCGACCGCAGTTGGCCTGCCCCCCAGGGGGACATCCGAGCCAGCAGCCTCCAGCAGGCGCTCCACCTCACCGATAGAGAGCGTGTCCGGCAGGAGCCGCTGCTGGCGCGGCAAGTCCAAACGCGAGGCGATGTCCGTCTGGATAAGCCCATCGCCAAACGCAAAGCGGTAGAACCCACGAATAGCGGCGGCCCGTCTGCGAAGGCTGGCGGGCGCAAGGCCGGCGTCCGGCCCAGACCCGCGACGGGCCCGGGTGGCGAGGTAACGGCGTGCAATCTCGGGGCCTGCTGCCCAGGTTGCCGTGGCGCCGCGGCTGGCCGCAAAGTCCTCAAGGTCCGAGCCGTAGGCGCGCAGCGTGGCATCGGCGAGACCGCGCTCAACGCGCAGGAACGACAGATACGCGGCAATGGCCATGCTCAGTGGATCGCGGGCAGTCTCCACCCGTCGCCCAATCAGCCCTGCCGCGGCGACGCGTCCACGCCGTGGCGTGTGCTGGCCCAGCCGCGCGCACGTTCCAGCAGTTCCCGTGCGGACAGCCGGGCTGCGTCGCCATCTGCCGCCCCGCCCAGCATGGCGGCAAGTTCCGCTTCCCGACCGGCGTCGTCGAGCAGCACAACGTCTGTGACGGTCCGCCCTTCGCGTTCGCTCTTGGCAATCCGGTAGTGGGCATCCGCGTACGCGGCGATCTGCGGCAGGTGCGTGACGCAGAGCACCTGATGCGTCCGGGCCAGGGTCCATAGGCTGCGGCCAACCGGGTCCGCGCTCCGTCCGCCAATGCCGCTGTCAATCTCGTCAAACACCAGCGTTGGCGTGCGGTCAACGCGCGCCAGCACCTGCTGGACCGCCAGCCCAACGCGCGACAGCTCGCCCCCGGATGCAATCTTGGCCAGTGGCCGGCGCGGCTCACCGGCGTTTGGCCGGAACGTGAAGACAATGGAGTCCAGACCGGCGGCGTCAAACCCCACGGCATCGCCATCCACAATCACCGACCATTCCCCGGCCGCGGCGCGACGCTCCACAGAGATCCCAAACGCGTCTGCAGGGAACCCGATATCGGCAAGCACGGCCGACGTCTCGTGCGCAAGCACGCCCGCAGCCGCGCGCCGGAGACCCGTGAGGGCGGCACCGGCGTCACCAACTTCGCCCAGCAACCGCTGATCGTCTGTCTTGCGGGCCTCTCGCTCCCCTTCCATGCCGCGCAGTCGAAGGGCCTCGGCCGCAGCCTGCTCCGCGTGGGCGATCACCGACGCCTCGTCGTCACCGTATCTGCGCAGAAGCCGGTGGATCTCACCCAGGCGGTCCTCAAGCCTTGCGAGTGCGGCCGGGTCGTGCTCCACGCCATCGCCCAGGGCGCGGACCTCCTGCGCCACGTCCTCAACCTCCGCCTCCAGACCCGCAAGCCGCACAGCAAGCGGCTCCCAGCGCCCGTCAAGGCGGGCGAGACCCCGAAGCTCGCGTGTCGCTTGGGCCAGCCTGTCACGCGCGCTGCGCCCATCGCCAGCGAGAAGATCGCGCGCGGCCACGGCACCCGCAGCAATCGTCTCCCGGTTTCCCGCTGCCGCCAGGTCCCCGGCGATCTCCGCAGCCTCTCCCTGACGCAGACGCGCATCGGCGATCTCCTGCGCCTCATGGTCCAGCAGCTCCAGCCTGCGCAGGACCTCTCGGGGATCAGCCACCAGTTCGGCAAGACGCGCGCGGTTCTCCTGCCAGCGGGCGACGGCCGCCGCCATTGCGCCGCGCGCCTCCCCAAGCCCGCCAAACGCATCAAGCAGATCGCGCTGGTGATCCTCATCAAGCAGGCGGAGCTGGTCGTGCTGGCCGTGGATCTCCACAAGCCTCCCGGCAACTGCGGCCAAGCGCCCCGCAGTCACGGTCTCATCGTCAAGACGGGCAGATGAGCGTCCTGCAGCGCTCACCTCTCGTCCCACCAGCAACGGGCTCCCTGCCCTCGCAAACACGGCGTCCACGCGCGCGGCATCGGCCCCGTGGCGCACAAGGGTGGTATCGGCGCGGGCGCCAAGCGCCAGCCCCAGCGCATCAATCAGCAGGCTTTTGCCTGCGCCCGTCTCCCCCGTCAACACGTTGAGCCCCTCGCCCAGCGGCAGCCGAAGCCGGTCAATCAGGGCAAGATCCGCAACGGCCAGCTCAAGCAGGCGGCCGGCAGCCGGAAGGGCGTCGTCTACGGCGCTCACGACGGCAGCAGCTCCACCTTTGTCCGCAGCAGGTCCCAGAAGGGCATGGTGCCCGTGGGCTCCACAAACCGGATGGGACGCTCCATCGCGCGGACCTCAACCACGTCCCCAACCGCGATCCGCCGGTCCTCGCGCCCGTCAATGGACACGAGCGCCTCATACGCGTCCACAACGCGGCAGCGCACAACCTGGCGCGGCGACACCACAATCGAGCGAATGGCCGAGAGGTATCCGGCGATGGGCGTCACAACCAGATTGCGGCTCTGCGGGTCAAGGATGGGGCCGCCGGCAGAGAAGCTGTAGCCGGTGGAGCCCGTTGGACTTGACACCACCAGCCCATCGGCAACAAACGTGGCCAGATGGGACTCATCGATGGACACGTCCAGACGGCAGACGCGGGCAAGCGAGCCACGCGCAACCACGATGTCGTTGAGGGCGCTGAACCGCTCCTCGCTTGGCTGGCCACCGGGCAGGATTGCGCCGGTCAACGCCATCCGCTCCCGGACCGCATAGTCGCCGCGGACCAGCTTCTCAAGGACAGCCTCAACGTCCCGGGCCTCGGCCATCGAGAGGAAGCCAACCTTGCCCAGGTTGACGCCAAGGATGGGGACGTCAATCACCGCCGCTGCCCGGGCGGCCAGCAGGAGCGTGCCGTCACCGCCCAGCACCACCAGGACATCCGTGGTGGGCAGTTCACGCAGGAGTGCTTCGAGGTCGCCTGCCGGCGACGCCCAGTTGCCCACACCGCGCATGTGGCACCAGCCAGCGGCGCGTTCGCGCAGCTCCAGCGCCGCCTCGTTGGTGGGGTTGTACGCAAACCCAATCCGCGCCAGCGTCATACGGCTCCCTCCCACGCGGCGGCAACCGCCTCCTCGATACGCTCCTGAATCTCGGCGCACCCGGGACCCGCCGCAAACCAGGTCATGAACTCGCGGTTGCCCTGTGGCCCCTGGATGGGTGACGCAACAACCCCGCGGGCCCCGATGCCCATGGCGGACGCCGCCGCAACCACCTCGCGCAGGACCCGCCTGTGGATCTCCGGATCCCGGACAACGCCGCCCTTTGCGTCACGCTTGCCGGCCTCAAACTGCGGCTTCACAAGCGCAAGGATTGGGCCACGGCCATCACGCAGCAGCGTCCGGACAGGTCCCAGCACAAGCGCAAGCGAGATGAACGACACGTCCATCACAACAAGATCCACTGGCTCCGGCAGCATGGACGCAGATGCCTCTCGGGCATTGACGCGCTCCATGGACACCACCCGGGAATCCTGCCGCAGACGCTCGGCAAGCTGGCCGTACCCCACATCGATGGCGTACACCCGTGTGGCGCCCCGAGCCAGCAGCACATCGGTGAAGCCCCCGGTGGAAGCTCCCACGTCCGCGGCGACTAGGCCTGCGGGGTCAATCTCAAAGGCGTCCAGCGCTGCGATCAGCTTGTGCGCACCACGCGACACCCATGTGCTCCCGGGCGCAACCACAACAACTGCGTCATGGCCCACAAGGTCCCCGGACTTCCGGTCACGGCGGGCCGCCTCGCCCTCCCCCACCGCAACACGCCCCGCCATCACCAGTGCCTGCGCCTGCGAGCGCGTGGAGGCAAGACCACGCTCCAAGAGGAGCTGGTCCAGCCTGATGCGTCGCGCCACTGGGGTCGCCATAGCCCTATCGTGGCACAGCCGGCTTCACCCGGACTTGCACGCCTGCAATTGCGCCGTTCTGGCCGGTGCTGTTAGCGCGCTGCCGCAGGCTGCGCCGCAATCCCGAGGGCCGCAGCGGTCTCGGTGATCTGCGCCACAACCCCGGGCACGTCGAGCCGGATGAGGCGGCGCAAGTCCGTGACTGAGCCATGGTCCACAAACCTGTCCGCAGGGATGCCGATCAACTTGACGGGAACCGTTCGCAGTGCGGCATCGGTGAGGCGCGCCTCTTCCATGGCCTCCAGCACCCCTGACCCAAACCCGCCCGTGACCACGCTCTCTTCCAGGGTGACCACGAGGCGCTTGCCGCTGGCCTGCGCAATGATGAGCTCCCGGTCAAGCGGCTTGGCGAAACGCGCGTTGATCACGCCAACCGACCAGCCCAGCTTGGCCAACTGCTCAGCGGTGTCCAGCGCGCGCTGGACGATGGGCCCAAACGCCACCAGGAGGATGTCGTCGCCGGAGCGGAGCAGTTCGCCGTGGCCCACCGGCAGAACAGCGGGTTCCCGTTCGGGAACACCAAAGCCGGCGTCACGCGGGTAGTGCAGCGCAAACGGGTGGTCCTGTGCAAACGCGGTTCGCAGCATTGCCCGCAGTTCCTGCTCATCCTTGGGGCTTGCGATCACCAGGTTGGGCAGCATCCGCTGTGCCGGAATGGTGAACATGCCCTGATGGCTGGTGCCGTCCTCGCCCACGAGACCCGCGCGGTCTACGGCCAGCACCACGGGCGCATCGTTCTGGCAGACGTCATGGACGGTCTGGTCAAACGCGCGCTGCAGGAACGTGGAGTAGAGCGCAACAACCGGGCGCATGCCCGCCAGCGCAAGCCCGGTGGCCAGCGTCACTGCGTGCTGCTCGGCGATGCCGACGTCGATAAAGCGATCCGGATACGCAGTCTGAAACTTGGAGAGCCCGGTGCCCGTGGGCATCCCGGCCGTGATCCCCACGATGCGCTCATCCTCAGCGCCAAGCGCCACAAGCTCGCGGGCGAAGAAGGCGGTGTAGTTGCCCACCTTGCCGGCGTCGGGTGCGGGCGTCGCTGCAGGTGCCGCTGCGCCCGGGGCCTGAACAGATGCATCCGACGGGCTGTGAGGATGTCCCCGCCGATCCGACAGCACCGACGACGACGGCGGCGCCCCTGCCCCGGCATCGTGAGAGCGCGTCATCGAGGAGCCGCCGGCTGCGCCCGAGCCCATGCCCTCGCCGTTGGCGCCAGCGGAGCGGGCGTACTCGTCTGCAGGCTCAATCTGGATGGGCGGCAGAGCGGCTCCGTGGAACGACATCTGGTCGATTTCCGCGGGGCGGTAGCCCTTGCCCTTCTGCGTCCGGACGTGGACAAGCACCGGCTCGTTGAGGGTCAGCGCGCGGCGGAATGTCTCCTCGAGGAACGGCCGATCGTGGCCGGGCATCACGCCGATGTAGGTGATCCCCAGGTCCTCAAACAGCTGTCCGGGCTGCGCCATTGACGCGACGGACTGGCGCAACCGGCGCGAGAACTCCACGGCCTTGGGGCCGACAATCGGGATCCGCTCGGTCACGTTGTCGTACGCGCTCTTGCCCTGGCGCCAGGCGGACGAGAGCTTGATCTCGGCGAGGTACTTGGAGATGGCGCCCACCGACGGGCTGATGGACATCTCGTTGTCGTTGAGCACGATGAGCAGCTGCGTCTGGCGGTGGCCGATGTCGTTGAGCGCTTCGAGGCTGAGGCCCGAGAGCATCGCCGCATCGCCGACCACCACGGCGATCCGCTCTGTCGAGTGGCGGATGTCGCGAGCGCTCGCGAGGCCCTGCGCAATGGACAGCCCGGTGCCGGCGTGCCCGCCATCCATGATGTCGTGCGGGGACTCGCTCCGGCGCGGGAACCCGCCAAGGCCGTCGATCTGGCGCAGGGTGTGGAACCGGTCAAGCCGTCCCGTGAGGAGCTTGTGGGCATAGGCCTGGTGCCCCGTGTCCCAGACGATGTGATCGCGCGGCGACTCCAGGAGCCGGTGCAGCGCGAGGGTGATCTCCACCACGCCTAGCGAGGATCCAAGGTGGCCACCGGTGACGGCGACGGTCCTGATGATCGTGCTGCGGATGTCGGCAGCCAGCTCGTCTAGTTGGGCGTCGGAGAGCCCGCGCAGGTCTTCGGGGCCCTTCATGCGGTCAAGGATCGGCACCGGGATGTGCTCCTGCTCGGGTGGACGGGCGCCGGCGACAGCAATCGAACAAGGCCTGTGCGGACGCCCATCGCCTACTTCGGGGACGGGACGTCTAGGGATCGCTGGGCGCCAAATTTGATAGCCGATCGTAGCACGATGGGCTGATTGCTCAGCCGCTGGCGCCCTGCCGCGACAGGTCAGCCTTCAGCGCCGGCGTCGCGCAACTCAGCAAGTCCAGAGGTCCCGTCAGCCCGCGCAATCAGCTGCGCAACACGCAGTTCTGCCTCGCCAAGGAGCGACTCACACCGCCGCTGGAGGGCAACTGCGCGCTCGTAGAGCGACACCGTGGTCTCCAATGCCGCACCGCCCGCCTCAAGGTCGATGACAACCCTACTGAGCTCAGCAAACGCCTCGTCATAGGTCATGCCCGCCGGGTCCGCTGCCGGCACGTTCAACTCGCTCATGCAGCTGGGCCCTCCTCAATGGCGTCCGCAACCGGTGACGGCGCCTCATCCGCGGTTTCCTGTTGATCCACTGCTTCCTCTGCGGCGCCATCGCGCGCCTGGAGCACTCGGTCGAGGCGCCCGGCCACGATCATACCGACCGCAATCCCTGCCCCCACCAGCACCCCGACGAGGGCGACGAAGATGACAAGGTCGCTCACCTCTGCCCTGCCCCATCGCTTGTCGCAGCAATTGCGCCCGTCTCAAGCGAGATGACAAGCGCGGTGCCTGCAGGTGCTGACGCAGCGTCACGCACCAGGGCGCCGTCCTGGGCTCGCCGCACGATGGCGTATCCGCGGCGCAGTGTCGCCTCAGGGCCCAGCACGGTGAGCGAACCCGTGACCGTGGCAAGCGCAGACCGAGCTCCGGCCAGCCTTGCCAGAACAACGCGTCGAGGCCGGTCTTCCAGCGCCGCCAAGGTTCTGTGGTCAGCCGCAAACCGGTCCGAAACGGCACCTGCGGCCTGGTCAAGGAGAAGACCCACCCGCTCCCGGCTTGCGGCAAGTTGGGCGCGAGGCTCAAGCCGGCCAAGCACCCGTCCCTCCGAGTCCAGCGAACGCCGGGCATCACCCGTGCGACGGCCAACCGCGGCTGTTGCCCGGCGCCCGGTTGCGCTGATCACCGCCAGGGTCTCGGCCCGATCGGGCACCACCAGTTCTGCCGCAGCCGACGGCGTGGGCGCCCGGACGTCAGATGCGAAGTCCACCAGCGTCACGTCCACCTCGTGGCCAACGCCGGTGACCAGCGGCAGCGGGTGGGCGGCAACGGCCCGCACAACGCGCTCGTCGTTGAACGCTGCGAGATCCTCTGGGGATCCGCCGCCGCGGGCAAGGATGGTCACCGTGGGTGCCGCGGCCGCGCGACCCTCGGCTGTCTCTGCGGCAGCGTAGGCAGCAACGCTTGCGAGCGCCGCCACGATGGATGCGGGCGCGCCGTCACCCTGCACCAGACACGGCGCAACCACGAGCGTTGCCATTGGCCAGCGCCGCGCAAGGACGTTGCGCACATCCCGCCAGACAGCTCCGGTGGGCGAGGTCACAATGGCGATGACCGACGGGCGGACCGGCAGCGGACGCTTGCGCGCTGGGTCAAACAGCCCCTCTGCAGCAAGGCGCGCCTTCAGCTCCTCAACGCGGAGCGCAAGGTTGCCCTGTCCGGCAGGCAGCATCGCCTCGACGTAGAGCTGGATTGCGCCCTGCTGCTCAAAGACGTCAATCCGGCCGCGGGCGAGGACCGCGAGACCTGGCTCGGGCTGGAAGGCAGAACGAACGCGGGACTCGCGAAACCAGACACACTGGAGCTGGGCCCGCGAATCCTTGAGCGTGAAATAGGCGTGGCCGGCCGCCGACACCGTGACGCGGCTTACCTCGCCTTCAACCCATAGGTCGCGGAGCGCCGGATCGCCTCGGACCGCCTGGCGAATGGCGAGGGCGACATCGCTAACCGAGCGGACGCGGGCAGGAGCTCCCGGATCGGACTCCCCGATCTCGTCACCAGATCCTGCATCCCACCCGGGCAGCACCGGACGTGCCGGCTACAGCCGGGTCTGGTACTCGCCCGTTCGGGTGTCGATGCGCAGCGTGTCGCCCTCGACGACAAACAGCGGCACGACCACGACGAGCCCGGTCTCCATGGTGGCGTTCTTGCGGGCGCCCTGGGCGGTGTCACCAGCAAACCCTGGGTCCGTCTCAGCGACAACCAGGTCAACGGTCACCGGCAGCTCCACGCCCAGCGTCTCTTCCTGATAGCTGGTGCGGTCCAGGATCATGCCGTCCTTCAGGTAGCCCACCACGTCATCGAGGGTGTCCGCGCGAAGCGCGAACTGCTCGTAGGACTCGGTCTCCATGAAGTGGAGGTCATCACCGTCGCGGTAGAGGAACTGCACCGGGCGGCGATCGATCTGGGCGCGCGGCCAGCGCTCGCCAGCCTGGAACGACTTCTCGACCGTGCTGCCCTTCTTGACGTTGCGGAACTTGATGCGGACCTGGGCCGAACCGCGACCCATCTTGATGTGGTGGTAGTCAAGGATCTGCCAGAGTTCGCCATCAAGCTCGATGACGACGCCCTTGCGCAACTCGCCGGTGCTGATCATGTCGGGTAGTGCTCCGGTGGGCGTTGGAGGATTTGGGGCGTGTTTGGCCCCGTCCTACGTCGTGGATGTGCCCGGGGATGCTACCAGAGCCGCCGTTGCAGACGCGACCTCGCCACCAACCCGCGAGTTGTCAGGCGCTCAGGCGCTCAGGCGCCCAGCGGCAGCGAAATGAGGTCACGCGGGAACATGGTCAGCAGCGCCGCAACGCCTGCCTGCGCGTCAAGGTGCAGCAGATCCTCAATGCGGACCCCGGTCTCGCCCTCAAGGTAGATCCCGGGCTCCACCGAGAACACCGGTGGCGAGGGCAGCGGCGTCTCGGGGGCGGACCGCGAAACGCGCGGCTCCTCGTGTGTGGCCAAGCCGATCCCATGCCCAAGGCCATGGCCGTACGCGGGCCAGCGCCCGTCGGCATCGATGACCGCGCGAGCCACCACATCCACCGCGCGCCCATCCGGCATCGTCCCCCGGGCGCTGACCGCGGCTGCAACCAGATCGATGGCTGCCTGCTGGGAGGCTGCGACGACGCCGTACAGGGCGGCGTCACGAGCGGATGGCTCGCCCACGAACAGCGTCCGCGTCATATCGCTGCGATACCCAGCCACCTGCGCGCCAAAGTCAAACAACAGCGCAGCGTTGGCCAACACCGGCCGATCACCGGGCGAACCGTGCGGAAGCGCTGCCTCTGGTCCCGCGAGACATGCCACGTCAAACGCCAAGCATTCCGCGCCGCCAGTCCGGATCAGCCACTCCAGCTGCAGCGCCAGATCCTGTTCGGTCACACCGGGCCGGATGGCGGGCAGCAGCGCCGCAAGCGCCCTATCCGCCACGGCACACGCAGCGGCAATCCGCTCAACCTCGTCAGGTGTCTTGACGGCGCGCATCGCCTCCACCCACCCGTCGGCCGGCACCAGTTCCACGTCGGGCGCCGCAGCCTGCAGTCGCATCCAGTCGGCGTGCGTCAGCGCAGCGGCCTCCATGGCAACCCGCCGGGCGCCGGTTGCAGCAACGAGGCGAGCCCACGCGCCGGGCAGGTCGTACCCAACTTCCTCAAGTGACGCCTCGCGGGCCTCGCGGCGCACCTGGATGACGTAGCGCGAGTCCGCCACAACCGTCACGTTCTGGGGCCCAACAAGGAATTCGCCCGAGTGTCCGGCCGACGTCTTCTCGCCCGGCCCCAACGTGAACCCGGTCAGCCAGCGCATGTGCTCAGGCCTGACGCCAAAGTAGGCGCCAACGCCTTCTTCAGCCATTCGGGTGCGCAATGCTGTCAAGCGGGCCGGCCGATGAGCCCTGTCCGCCTCAAGCCAGCGCGCGCGGGTTGCGGCTGTCGGGGCCTCGGCAAAGTCGGCCGGGATGGGCAGCCGTGCCGTCATGTCAGTGCTTGCCGTACTTCTTGATATTCGCGTTGTGTTCCGCGAGCGTCTTTGCAAAGGCGGTGGTTCCAGACCCGTCCATCTTGGCGAAGAAGTACAGGTAGCCGGTCTTCGTGTTGGGGCTGATGGCAGCGTCGATGGAGGCGAGCGCCGGCGCGCAAATGGGCGTGGGCGGCAGCCCCTTGCTGACATACGTGTCGTAGCCGATGACCGCAGGCGGCAGCGGGTCTGGCATTGCGGTTGAGAACTCAGCCCAGAAGACGTACTTGATCCACTGCGGGAACTTGATCTTCGCAAGCTCCAAGGTGTCGTGTGTGTAGAAGACTGTCGGGTCAGACTGCAGCTTCCCCAAGGCCCACACGGTGGGGGTGAGGCGGTTTGTGTAGACGCCGGCAATCAGCGCCCGCTCCTTGTCGAGTTGGGCCTCTTGCTCAACGATTGAGGCGAGCGTGAGCAACTGGTAGAACGAAAGCCCAAGCTTGGACGCCGCCGCCATGCGATCGGGCCCCACCTTGACGTAGAAGTTGTCCAGCATCTTGCGGATCAGCCCGTCAGCGCCCGTGGGCGCCGCGACATCAATCCGCACCTGATACGTGTCCGGGTAGAGGAAGCCCTCCAGCGACGTGCCCTTGGGGTGGATCTTTGGATCCAGGAGCCACGCGTAGTCTGCAAGGAGCGAGTTGGGCGGATCCTGCGCGAGGGCCAGGAATTGCGCCGGGTCAATGCCGTCACCCTCAACTGTGAGCAGCTTGGTGGCCATCTGCTCCAGCCGCAGGCCCTCACGGAACGTGATGTTCATGACCTGCGCCACAACCCGGTTGGCCACCAGGCCAGCCACAACTTGGGCAGGCGTGAGGTTCTTGGCCAGCGCAAAGTCACCAGTTGAGAGCTTGGGTGCCAGACCGTCCATCCGGGCCTGGAACAGGAAGGCCCGCTGATCGGCGATAACGCCGGCTTTGAGGAGCCGCGGGGCGATGGTGGTTGGCGTGTCACCGGTGGCAACGGTGAAGGTCACCACTGTGGCGTCACTGCTGGCGGGATCGGTCAGCGTGCTGCCCAGGTCCTCGCGAACGAGATCCGCGACAAACGGGATCGACAGCGCGCTGGCGTTGCCGTTTGCCCACGGGACCACGATGGCGCGCACCATGGGCCGGGCCACGGTGGCCATGGCGCCGATGACCAGCACCGCAAGGACGCCCAGGAAGATGCCGAAGCGCAGCAGCCCAAAGAGGCCGCCGCCGCGCTTGCCGTAGCGCGCAAACCGGCGCTGGTCGCCCGGTCCGCGACCATATCGGCCGGAGCGGCGATAGGCTCCCGCGGGATCGACACCAGTAGGACGGGTCCCGGATGTCCGATCGCCGCGGTCCCGCACGTTGCGCTTGCTCGGGCCCGTCATCGGGCGTCCTCAACTACGGGCGCCGGCATCGCCACGCGCTCAACCAGCGACCCGGCGGCACGACGGCTGTCAAGCTCGTCCTGCAGGATGACGGACGCCGCCTCCCGATCAACCCGCGCTCGATAGGCGTCGCGCTGCGCCTTTGAGGGTGCCCCGCCACTGCGCCCGCGCGGCATGCGGCCAAGCCGCTGCTCTGCCTCAAAGGACGACAGCCGCTCGTCGCGCATCACCACAGGAATGCCAAGCAAGGTGCTGATGGCCTCGGCCCACGCGCGGGCTCCCGCCGCCATTTCGCCCTCATTGCCGCGCGCTTCGATGGGCAGACCCACCACAAGCTCGGTGATCCGCTGGTCGCGGCAGACGCGGGCCAGGGCTACGCCATCCGCGTTGATGTCGGCGCCACGGCCAATCGTCGCAAACGCCTGCGCGATGCCGATGCCGGCGTCCGCGACGGCAAGACCAATGCGACGCGAGCCGAGGTCGATACCAAGGATCCGGGGGGTCATGGGCTCGATGGTACCGGCGACTGGCTGGAGCCGGGTTTGGCGCCGGGCGCACCGTCGCCAACAGTCACGGTCACGCGATCGGCGTTGGAGGGCACGGCGGACACCCAGCCCGGCCAGAACGAGATCTCAACGCTGCCGTACGCGCTCAGCGCCGCACGCGCCGCCGCCTCGGTCTGACCAAGCACCTGGGTCCGGAGCGCTGCGGCGTCAAGGATCCGGATGCGCTTCGCGCTGGCCTGGACCTCAAACGTCACACCGCCGTCAGCCGGCACGCCCGTGCCAACCTTCACCACAACAGAACCGGGCACCAGCCGATAGCCGGCTTGTACTGCGCGGGCAATGGCTGCCTCGCCGATGGCGGCGATGGGCGATGCGTCAACCGCGAGGATGCTCCCGGCAGCAGCAAGCGCGAGACTAAAGGTCTCCACCGGCGTGCCCGCTAGCGTGGCCGGATCCGTGTCCGGGGTGACGTCACCAAGCACGGCGGTGTCCGGGTAGCTGACTGCTCCGGCGGGCAGCCCGCTGGGCGCTGCAACCGCAGTCTCAAAGGCCGTCTGCAGGCGCGCGTTGAGGTCCTTCAGCGCGGCATCAACATCCGCCTGCGCAATCTGGACGGTCTCTGTGCGGGTACCGCCGCTGGTCGCAGCCGGGTTTGAGGCCTTGATCTTGACCGCCGACAGGCTGGACGGAACCTGCGTGATGGCGCCGCCTGCCACATTCCCGCCAATCCCGGCCTTCACGGCAACCACGCCCACGGACACGGACCCAAGCGAGATTGTTGGGAAGTGCACCGTTGCCATTGGCACCACCACAGTCGCTGTGGTGGCAAAGACCGTTCCATCCACCGTTGAGAGCCGGGTGCCCTTGGGGACAGACTGCGCCGAGAGCGTGTTGATGGTGGTGAAGGTCACGGAGCCCGTGGCCTTGGTCTCGGTGACCTTCTTGCCGGTTGCCTTGTAGTCGCCCGAAACCTGCACCGGCAACTCCACCAGCTGGGCGGGGATCCGCAGGCCCGTCGCGTCAGGCTCCTTCACTGAGGGGTCTGCAATAACCGCGAGCGCGAGAGCCGGCACGTCCTCAGCCTTCGCGGTGACCGTGATCTCGGCGGCTGGCAGCAGCATCACGCCCGCGGCGCCGCCCAGCCCCAGCAGCACGGCCAGCACCAGGATCAGCACCAGGACAACCGGCGACCCCATGGGCTTTGCGCTGCGGACCACTGTTGGCGGCCTGCGGCGGGCATCTGCAACCTCCCGCGACCGCGCGTCCGTATCGCGCTCGAGCGGCAGCCACGGCTCCGGGCCCCACTGCTCGACGGTCTCGTGAACATTGGTCAAGCTGCTGAGACCCGGCGCCAGGTCCTCCGTCCACCTGGGCGCGGCCTGCATGCCAGCCTGCCCCACGGCGGCCTCGTACTCCGCAACCGTGGCGAAGGCACGCAGACCGGCCGAGATCGCAAGCGCTCGGGCAGCAGCGTCGGGCGCAATGACATCGAGGATCCGGCCCGCCTCGTTGACCTCACGCGCAAGGAGCCGGAAGTTGATACGCGACGTGGCGACACGCGAGTTGAAGGGCAACACAAGCCCAACCCGGTCACCGGGCGTCAGGCGGATCCGGCTGGCGGCCGTGGTCAGCTCGTCGTCAGGTTCAAGGTAGGCAAGGTGGGCCATGGGGACCAGCCTAGACCTTCATGGCGCGCAGCACTCGGCGCAGGACCGCGTCGAGCGGGTCCTCGGCCACATGCAGCTCAATCGCCTGGTTCGCCAGACCCAGGGGTGTCACATCCTGCTGGTCCACCAGAAGCCCCGTGGAGTCTGTCAGGGCCACCGCCAGCGAGGGCGACATGATGACCACCTCTGGCGGGCGCGCAAACGGCAGCCCGCGCCAGAAGCGGTCCCCGGTCAGCGCCGCTGGGATCTCGGGCAGCCGCGAACCGCCGCCGCACAGATAGATCCGCGATGGCAGGAGCTCGCCGGCGGCCAGCTCCTCCAGCACCAGCTCCATGCCGGCCGACCACACGGCAACATCGTCAGCCACAACGCCGGCCACCATCTCGGCGTCGTCAACGTTGAGGCCGCGCGCGTAGTCAACCTTCAGCGCCTCGGCCCGCGGGAACGGCAGGTCCAGCCGGTCTGAAATGGACTTGGTGAAGGCACGTCCGCCAAGCGCAAACATGCGGGTGCCCTCAACGCCGCCCTGGCGCACAAGCGCGACATCTGTGGTGCCACCGCCGACATCAACGAACAAGGCGCCAGCCTGCCGCACGGCGTCAAGCCCCATCACCCGAGCCACGGCGTAGGGCTCCGCCACCACCTCAAGCAGCTGCAGGTCCAGCCGGCTTGCCACCGACTGCAAAGCACCAAGGTGCACAAGCGGCGCAAACGCGTTGAAGATGCTGATCTTGACGTGTCGGCCCTGAAAGCCCACGGGGTTGGCCAGGCTGTAGCCGTCCATCGACGCGCCGACAACCGCGCTGTGCACAAGACGGACGTCCACCTTGGGCAGACCAGTCTCCCAGGTGATCGCCTGCTCCGCCTCGCGCAGTGCGTCATGCTGACACCGCTCAATGAGGCTGGCGAGCTCCGCCTCGTTGACGGGCAGATCAGGCCGTTTGCGCTCAACAGCCACGGTTGTCGTGAAGCCCTTCACAAGCTCGCCGGCGATGCCGATCACCACTTGCGTGGGCCGAAAGCCCGCCATCTCCTCGGCTTCCTGCAGCGCGACCGCGCAGTTGTCTACAACTGCGGCGATGTCCGCCACCGTGCCCGACTGCATGTGCGCAAGACCCTGTCGTTTGCGGCCAACGCCACGCACAAACCCGTGCCCCTGCGGGTCTATCTCAAAGACCAGCGCCTTGGCGTATTCGGTGCCGATGTCCAGCGCGGTGCAGGCAGCGGGCGCGTCATCCCGCTCCCGGTTCCAGATGCGCCGCAGAAACGCCATCGGCTTCAGTCTCCCCCAATCCCCGTCCGCTCAGCCGCCTGCCAGGGCGATCACCGTCGCCCGGACAGCGTCAAGCGCGGTTGCGAGGCCGTTGCGCCGTGTGCCCTTACCCTGCGCCATCTCCGGTCGCCCGCCGCCCTTCCCGTCAATGGCCGCCACGCCAACTTGGACGAGCGCGCCAGCGGCCAGGCCGCGGGCCACGAGATCGTCGCTCACCGTGACGAAGAGATGCGGCTCGTCCGCATCGAGGCCAACCGCGATCACGCCCGATGGGAACGAGGCGCGAACGTCCCGGGCGTAGCCCTTGAGCGCCTCGACGCTGTCGATCTCACCAGACCATGCCGCGAAGAGCACGCCAGGGGCAATCTCCACGGCCTGCGCAGCAAGTTCACCGGGCTTTGGTCGGCCACCGCCGGCAGGGACTCCGGCCTTGAGGCGCCGCTTGGTCTCGCGGAGGTCGTCCTGCAGGGCGGTGATCCGCTCCTCGATGACCTCCGTGCTGCGCGCACCCAGCGTGGCAGCGGCCCGCTCCAACAGGGCGAAGCGCTCCTCCATCAGCCTGTCGGCAGCGGCGCCGGTGACGGCCTCAATGCGTCGCACGCCAGAGCCGATGCTCCGCTCAGAGGTGATCACAAAGTTGCCGATCTGGCCCGATGCGCGACAGTGTGTGCCGCCACACAACTCGTGGCTGAAGCCCTCAACTCGGATGGTGCGGACGCGCTCGCCGTACTTCTCGTCAAAGAACGCGTCAGCGCCGGCGGCCTGGGCCTCGGCCAT
>CAIYHO010000116.1 GCA_903925955.1 uncultured Chloroflexota bacterium | reverse complement strand
TGGCCGGCGCGCCCGGGGCCCCCGCGGCCACCCCTCCCGGCCAACCTACCCGCGGGCGGCCAGCGCGGTCTCCAGCGCCGCAACCTTGTCCAGCAGCGCGTTGAGCGCCTGGTCTTGCGCCTGGAGGTGGTGCTGGATCTGCTCCGCCTCGTGGAATGTGGCCTCAGCGTCCTTGTAGGTCATCTCGGCCCGCTTGTCGGACGCCTTGGACAGGATGCTCTGGCCCACCATGATCACCGACAGCATGACCAGCTGGATGAACGTCTGGCTGACCCACGAGATCATCGTCTGCAGGTTGCCGGACCCGAGTGCCGCGGGCAGCGCAACCAGCGCCAGCACCGCAAACGCGTAGGCGCACCACATCGTCCCCACAACCGTCGTGAGGCCCAGGGCGACGCGTCCGTTGAACCCCACGCGCTCGTCGGCGGCCTTCGGCGGACCCGCAGCCTTGCGCGCCTCAACGCGCGGGTGGGGGACATGCTGGTACGCGACCGCCATTGCAACCTCCGGCGTCCGCCCAAGTCCTGTCACGGCGTCACAGGACAGCGGGACCGCATGGCCCGGAATCTACGGCCGTGCCTCACATCGCGCACGGATTGGCCCGCGCTAGACTCGCCTTGATGGACACGAACGACACCGCTGCCGCCGCCGACGACACCGCCGCCGACACCGCCGCCGCCCCCGAAGCCGCCGAAGCCGCCGCGCCCCGCCCCAACCCCACGCCCGCTGACATCGAGGAGCTCCGCCTCCTGGCAGACCAGCTCACGCGGATGCGCGGGATGCTGTTTGGGTACTCGGAGCGTTTCTTCGAGCGGATCCGCACCTGGACGCTTGTCAGCCTTGCGCTGCTGGTCCTGTCCAACGCCAACATCGCGCGCGAAGCCGTCATCGGCGTCCCGTTCCTGGTCCCGTTTGCGTTTCTGGAGACGGGCTACCTCTTCTACTACACGGTCTTCGCCCGCCGCCACGCCGAGTATCTGGAGCGCGCGATCAACGCCCGTTTCGGCCGCGACATCCTTGTTGCCCACAGGCTTGAGGCGGCGTACTTCTACCAGCCCGACAGCGCCAAGATCGCCGCGATCTCGCTCCGTCGCCCGTTGGGGATGATGAGCGTCATGACGATTGGCTACACCATCGGCGCCGCCATGTTGTGGATTGCCGGGGAGGGGAGCCTCGCAAGCCTTGCAGGCGTCCTTCACGTGGGGTTCTTCAACTGGGAGCTGGGCGGACTCCTGGTCCCCGCGTCGCTGGTGTGGACCTTTGGCATCGTCCTGTATCTCGCGTGGACCTTCCTCGCCCGCCCCGACGAGAAGCGCCTCATCGCAGCCCTTGATGCCGCATATCGCGGCCCCGCCGACGGCGGCCCCGCCCAGGCGGCCTCGCCCGCTGACCGCTGACCCAGAGGAACTCCCCGTCATGACCAGCCCCAAGGCCACCGTGGCCTCCAGCAGCCTTGGCGAGCGCGCCATGCGCTCAGTGCTCCTGTCGATGTCGCATCGCCGGTCGCTTGGCAAGCTCGCCACGCGCATGCCCGTCACGCGCTCCATGGTGCGGCGCTTCATCTCGGGCGAGACGCTCGATGAGGCGTTCCCGGCCATTGAGAGGCTGCGCGCCGCCGGGATGCGCACCACGGTGGACGTGCTGGGCGAAGCAGTGACCGAGGAGTCCGCCGCCCGCGCCGCCGCCGCCCGCTACCTGACGGTGCTGGACCAGCTGGCCGCTCGCGGTGTGGAGCCCAACGTCTCGCTCAAGCCCACGCAGATGGGTCTGGGGATCTCGCCAGAACTTGCGCGCGAGACCGTCGGCTCCATCGTGGCCAAGGCGGCCGGGATGGGCGGGTTTGTCCGGATCGACATGGAGAACCACCCAACCACCGACGCGACGCTTGACCTCTGGCGCGCGGTCCGGCCGGCGGGCGCGCTTGATGGGCCGATGGACGGCGGGCCCGACGTCGGCCTCGTGATCCAGGCCATGCTCCGTCGGTCCGAGGCGGACGTTGAGACGCTGATCGCTGAGGGTGCCCGCGTCAGGCTCTGCAAGGGCGCGTACAAGGAGCCGTCCTCGGTGGCGTTCCCCGACAAGGCCGAGGTGGATGCCAACTACGAGCGGCTGATGCTGCGGCTGATCCGCGCGGGCCGCTACCCGGGCCTCGCCACGCACGATGAGCGGCTGATCGCCCGCGCCACCGACGTTGCCAAGGCTGAGGGGATCCCCGCGGACCGCTTTGAGTTCCAGATGCTCTACGGCATCCGTCGCGATCTCCAGGAGCGCCTCATCGCTGAGGGCTGGCGTGTCCGCGTCTACGTCCCGTTTGGCAGCCAGTGGTATCCGTACTTCATGCGCCGCCTGGCTGAGCGCCCGGCCAACGTCACGTTCCTGCTCAAGAACATGTGGCGGGACCGCGGCCGAGGCTGACGCTGGCGCCGATCACGTGGGCGCCGGCCCCGTGGGCGCCGGCCCCCGAGAATCGAAGGAGCCGCTGGATGGGCCTCCAGCGGCTCTCTTCTGTGTTCAGCCGGGATGGGCACATCACCGGCCGGCGATTACCAGCGCTTTGCGGAGTCGATGACCACCATGCCGATGGCGATCACGCCAAGGAACATCGTCGCGTGGTTGAGGTACCAGTGGAGCGTCGTCTTCATCCCGGTGTCCTGTTCTGTACCCCTCCGCGAGATTGGGCAATCCCGAGCTGAGTGGAGGACGAACGTACGCGCCACACCCCCCATTCGTGCATGACCCGTTAGTACTAGGACCCCCTAGTCCTATTGGGGCAGTGTCTGTGCGCACCGCGTGTTCCGGGCGCGGTTCCGGCATCATTCGCCCCATGACTACGACGCCTGCCGACACTGCCGCAAACCGCCCGCCGCGGGCCAATCTCCGCCACCGGATCCTGGCGGGCGAGTCCACCATCGGCGCCTGGGCGTCGCTTGGCTCGCTGGCGTCCTCGGAGCTGCTGGCACGAGCCGGGTTTGACTGGCTTGTCATTGACCTTGAGCACGGCGTGGCCACCGAAGCCGACATGTACGCGCAGCTGCTGGCCGTGCAGGGGACCCCGACCACCGCCTTGGTCCGGGTCCAGTCTGCTGAGCGCATGCGCGTTGGGCGCGCGCTGGACACCGGTGCTGACGGGCTGATGATCCCGCGTCTGGAGACCGTGGCCGATGTGGCCGAAACGGTGTCCTGGATGCGCTACCCCCCGACTGGCATCCGCGGTCTGGCGCTTACCACGCGCGGCGCGGGCATGGGCGCCTACACGCACGCAACGGTGGCGGCAGAGATCAACCCGCGGATCACGGGCGTCTTCCAGATTGAGTCGCCGCTGGCGGTCGCGAACGCTGCTGCCATGGCCGCCATTGACGGTGTGGACGTGCTGTTCATTGGTCCCGCTGATCTGTCGCACGCGATGGGGATCCCCGGCCGCTTTGAGGAGCCCGCGTTCATCGCCGCGCTGGACGCGGTGGTGGCGGCGGCGCGCGCCCACGGCAAGGCGCCCGGCATCCTGCTCAAGGACGGCGCCACGGTGCCCGAGTACCGCGACCGCGGCTTCACGTTCATCGGTGTCGGCTCGGATGCCGGCTGGGTCACCGCAGGCGCGAAGGCGCAACTGGCTGCGGCGAAGGCGGCGATGGCCGGGTAGGCGCTGCCGCTCCGCCCGGCTCCCCCCGGGCAGGCGCTGCCGTGATCGGTCCCACCGATCGATTCCGCGCACGCCACCGGCCAGTGATCGGTCCCACCGATCAATTCGACCGGAACGGGCCTGCGGGAGCGCGGTTTTGGGGCAGATTGATCGGTCCCACCGATCACTTGGGGGTTCGGTGCCGGGAATCGATCGGTCCCACCGATCAGTGCGCCGCTAGGGACGTACGCCGCTAGCCCCACCGATCAGTGCGCCGCTAGTGCCGCCCGCCGCCGCTAGTGCCGCCCGTCGGTGCTCGCGCGCTTAGTCCTCGCCCAGGTGCACCACCGGCTGGGGCATCGCCTCGCCGTTGTCCCCGCCGCGCCCGGACCCGGTCTGCGAGAGCAGCACGCCAACCAGGATCAGCGCGCCGCCAGCGAGCTGCACCGGGTTGAGCCGCTCGCCAAGCAGGATCCCCGCCGCCACGATGGTCCACAGCGGCTCCACCGTTGAGACGAGCGAGGCCTGCGCCGCGCCAATGCGCTGCGAGCCCGCGTAGAACGCCTGCACGGCGACAAACCCGGCCACCACGCCCAGACCCAGGATCCCGGGCCAGGCGGCGGCTGGCACATCGGCCGGCAGGACCGGGTGCCCGCTCGCGAGGTTCCACACCCAGTACACAACGCCGGTTGAGGTGAGCATCACCGCGCCAATCACGGACGCCGTGGCACCCTCGTCGGACCCGTGGCCAACGCGTTCTGACGTTTCCCCGCCAAGCCGGGCCGCCACGATGATCCACACCGAGTAGAACAGGGGCGCTGCCACCACCAGCAGCAGCGCGCCGATGGGGGGCGCCGCCGAAGTGTCGATGCCGCCCACCGCAAGCACAACGCCCGCAACGGCAATCCCAAGCGCCGCCCATGCGCGGGTCCCCTCAAGCGGACGTCCCAGCCGCTGGGCAAGCACCGCCACCACCGGCGGATACATGTAGACAATCAGCGCCGCCAGGGACAGCGGCACAACGGCAATCCCCGCGAAGTACGTGGCGGTGTTGGTCACGTAGTACACACCCAGCCCAATGGAGATCAGCACCGTGCGCCGCGGAAGCGCAAGGAGCGCCCGCCTTGACGACGGCCGCGCCAGCAGGACTGCCCAGGCGAGGCCCCCGGCGATCAGGAATCGCCAGGCCATCAGCGTCAGCCAGTCTGCGCCCGCGTCATAGGCCGGCCGCGCAAACAGGCCGCCAGAGCCAAAGCTGATGGCGCTGATGACGATGAGGGCAATGCCAATCAGGCGGGGTCGGTCCATCGAGCGAGGGTAGCGAACACCGGCCCCCAAACGTAGGCCGTCTGTCCTGCCAGCATCTGGCCCCCCGTCGTACACTTTCGCCCGTGGCTACCAATACTGAGCGTGCCGTGCTGGCGCGCGTTCCCAGCCTAGCGTCGGCGCCGCTGACGGTTGTCGGTCGGCGTCTCCCAGTGACCGTGCCTCCGGGCACGTCCATCGCCTGGTGTCTCGCGGCGATCCAGCGGACAGGTACCGGTGACTCCGTGTTTGTCACGGATGAGGCGGGCGTGCTGCTGGGCGTCCTCACCGAGCGCGATGTCTTTGGCCGCCTTGTCGGTCCAGACGTTGCCCAGGGTGTTGACCTCGACGCACACGTCGAGACCTACATGACAACGGACCCGCACACCCTGCGGCTGGACCAGACGGTGCGTGACGCGCTGGAGCTGATGCAGTCGAGCCGCTTCCGAAACGTCCCGGTGGTTGACGGCGATCGGCGATTGGTCGGCGTTGTGCGCCAGGTGGACATCCTCAAGTTCCTGGCTGAGTCGTTTCCAGAGGAACTGCTCAACCTGCCACCCCGACCCCACCAGCGCATGAAGCAGGCCGAAGGCGGATGACCACACCAACGACAGGACCCGCTCGCGAGACCGTTGAGCTTGACCGAGTCACCATCCGCTTCGCCGGTGACTCCGGCGACGGGATGCAGCTCACCGGGACGCAGTTCACAAGGACTGCCGCTGTCTTCGGCAACGACGTCAGCACGTTCCCGGACTATCCGGCCGAGATCCGCGCCCCTGCCGGATCCCTGCCCGGCGTCTCCGGCTTCCAGCTGAGCTTCTCGGGCTCGGACATCCACACGCCTGGCGACGCGCCGGACGTGCTGGTGGCGATGAACCCGGCCGCGCTCAAGACCAACATCATCGATGTGCCGGCTGGCGGCGCGGTCATCGTCAACAGCGATGCGTTCACGCCCGCCAACTTGTCCAAGGCCAACTACGCGGCCAACCCGCTCCTTGACGGGTCACTCAAGGCGTACCGGGTCTTCCCAATCCCGGTCTCCACCCTCAACGCCGCGGCGCTTGAGGGGCTGGAGATGACCAGCAAGCAGATTGACCTCACCAAGAACTTCTTCTGCCTGGGTCTCATGTTCTGGCTCTACGAGCGGAGCATGGAGCCCACCCTCAAGTGGATCAGCCAGAAGTTTGGCAGCCGCCCGGTCATCGCTGAGGCAAACAAGCGCGCGCTCAACGCGGGCTTCTCCTTTGGCGACACCACCGAGATGTTCCACACCACGTACAACGTCCCCAAGGCAAAGCTTGCCCCGGGCACGTACCGGAACATCACCGGCAACGAGGCCACCGCAATTGGCTTCCTGGCGGCGGCCCACTGCGCCAAGCGCGACCTCTTCTACGGCTCGTACCCCATCACCCCGGCCACGGACGTCCTCCAGTACCTCGCCACCTACAAGTCGTTTGGCGTGCGGACGTTCCAGGCGGAAGACGAGATCGCCGCGATGGGCTCCACCATCGGCGCGGCCTACGGCGGCGCCCTTGCGCTCACCGGCACCTCCGGTCCGGGCGTGGCGCTCAAGACCGAGGCCATGGGCCTTGCGATCATGACCGAGCTGCCGTGCATCATCGTCAACGTTCAGCGCGCAGGCCCCTCCACGGGTCTGCCCACCAAGGTGGAGCAGGCAGACCTGTTCCAGGCCATCTTCGGCCGCAACGGCGAGTCGCCGATGCCCGTTGTGGCCCCGGCCACGCCCGGTGACTGCTTCTCCATGGCCATTGAGGCCTCGCGCATCGCGCTCAAGTACATGACGCCTGTGATGTACCTCTCCGATGCGTCCGTGGGCAACGGCGCTGAGCCGTGGCGCGTGCCGGACATGGACGAGCTGCCGGACATCAGCGTCCCCAACGTGGTCAAGGGCGAGGGCACGTTCCTCCCCTACGGCCGAGATCCCGAGACCCTGTCACGTCCGTGGGCCGTCCCCGGCACCCCTGGCCTTGAGCACCGCATCGGCGGCCTCGAGAAGCTTGACGGGCTGGGCACCGTGTCCTACGACGGCGCCAACCACCACAAGATGGTGGTGCTGCGCAAGGCCAAGGTGGACGGCATCGCCAAGGACATCCCTGCGCAGGACGTGTACGGCCATGAGGAGGGCGACCTGCTCATCCTTGGCTGGGGCTCCACCTTTGGGGCCATCCGCAGCGCTACCGAGCGCCTTCTTGCGGACGGGCACAAGGTGGGCCACGCGCACGTCCGGTACCTGCATCCGTTCCCGGCCAACTTGGGCGAGATTCTCAAGCGCTACAAGACGGTGCTGGTCCCGGAGCTCAACCTCGGCCAGCTCTGGTTCGTCCTTCGCGGCACGTACCTGATCGATGCCGTCAGCTACGGGCGGGTTGTGGGCAAGCCGTTCCGCATCGCCGAGATCGTCACCGAGGCCGAGCGCCTCCTGGCGGAGCGGAGGTAACCCCGATGACTGACGTGACCGAACTGCTGGCCGCCGCGGCGGGCACCGCCACACCCATCAAGCTCACCCGCAAGGATTTCGTCAACGACGTCGAGGTCCGCTGGTGCCCCGGCTGTGGTGACTACTCCATCCTTGCGCAGACCCAGAAGGTGATGCCCGACTTCGGCGTGCCGAAGGAGAACATCGTCTTCATCTCCGGCATCGGCTGCTCCGGCCGCCTGCCGTACTACATGAACACCTACGGGTTCCACACGATCCACGGACGGGCGCCCACGCTTGCGATGGGCCTCAAGATCGCGCGGCCCGAGCTCATGGTCTGGGTGATCACCGGCGACGGTGACGCGCTCTCGATTGGTGGCAACCACTTCCTGCACTCGATGCGCAGGAACCTGGACTTCACCATGATCATGCACAACAACCGGATCTACGGGCTCACGAAGGGCCAGACCTCGCCCACGTCGGAGTTTGGCAAGCGGACCAAGTCCACCCCGATGGGCTCCATTGACCGGCCGATGATGCCGCTGACCCTGGCGCTTGCCGCCGAGGCCACGTTTGTCGCCCGCACGGTGGACACGCACACGGAGCACCTCCAGCACACGCTTGAGGCGGCCGGCCACCACAAGGGAGCCTCCTTTGTGGAGGTCCTCCAGAACTGCAACATCTTCAACGACGGCGCTTGGCGCGAGTTCACGGACCGCGAGTTCCGCGATGACCGCATGCTTGTGCTCGAGGACGGCAAGCCGCTGATCTTTGGGAAGAACCGCGACAAGGGCATCCGCCTGGTTGGGCTGCATCCGGAAGTGGTGACCATTGGCGAGAACGGCATCACCGAGGCGGATCTGCTGGTCCACGACCAGCACGCCGAGGACCCGTATCTGGCGCTGATCCTGTCGCGGATGTTCTGGCCCGAGTTCCCGGTTCCGGTGGGCGTCCTCCGCGAGGTGGAACGTCCCACCTACTCGGAACTTGCGGATGCGCAGATCGAGGCGGCTATCGCAAAGTCCGGCAAGGGCGACCTGCGCAAGGCGCTCATGGCCGGCGAGACCTGGACGGTGGACTGACCGATGCTCTGCCCTTCCTGCCGTCACGACAACTTTGAAGGCGACGACACCTGCTCATCCTGCGGCGCCGATCTTGCGGCCGCCGATCTTGCGCAGCCGGCCGTTGACTTCCACGACACCATCCTGGGTGATCACCTTGATCATCTGGGCGTGGGCTCGCCCAAGCTGGTTGAACCCGGCCTTTCGGCGGGTGAGGCGATCCGCCAGATGCACGCGGAGGGCAGCGACTGCCTCCTCGTGACCGAGGGCGGACAGCTGGTTGGCATCTTCACGGACCGCGATGCCGTGGTGAAGGCCGCCGGCAAGCGCCTCGACGCCTTTGTCGTCCGAGACTTCATGACGCCGGACCCGGTGGTCCTGCGCCGCGAGGACACGATTGCCGTGGCCATCCACAAGATGGCCGTGGGCGAGTTCCGCCACATCCCCATCGTGGATGAGGGGCGACCCATCGGCGTTGTGTCCGCGGCCGACGTGTTCCGCCACCTGGTCCGCTCGCTCGGGTGACCCAAGGCAGGGACCCGGCGGCTGACCGCGACCCGGCGGCGCCGCTTCGCATTGGCGTCCTCGCCGATGACCTCATCTGGGCCACGCGCATGACCGGTCTTGTTGCGCACACTGGAGCTGTGCCTGTGCGCCTGCGCACGGCCGTTCTGCTGGCCGAAGCGCTGCCGGAACTTGACGCCTGCGTGGTGGACCTGACGGCGCGCGCCTACGATGGAACGGCCTGCCTGCGGGCTGCCCGCGACGCGGGAGTGCCCGCGGTTGCCGTGGGGCAACACGACGAGCCCTCAGTCCGGCGGGCGGCGCTTGATGCGGGCGCGTCCTACGTCTGGGTGTACCGGGCGCTGGCCGACAACGGGGAGCGGATGGTGACCCGCTGGATTAGCGGGCTGCGCGCCCGGGAGGAGACACGATGAGCGGTGTGATCCGCGGCCGCGACGGCATTCCGGCCTCGCGCTATGCGGAGCGGCTGGCTGGCGCGCGCGCTGCAACGGCTGCGGCCGGTCTGGACGCCCTGCTCGTTGGCGTTGGCGCGGACCTGCGGTACCTCGCCGGGTACGCCGCTATGCCCCTTGAGCGCCTCACGCTGCTGGTGATCCCGGCGGCTGCGTCCGCGCCCATCACGCTGATCTGCCCGCGGCTTGAGGCCACGCCCGCCCGCGCCTGCCCCGCGATTGCCGTTGGTGCTGCGGTGATTGGCACGTGGGAGGAGACCGAGGACCCGATGGCGCTTGTTGCGCGTCTCGTGGGTCCGGGCGCTGAGGCTGCCGCGGTGTCGGACGGTCTGCGCGCCGCGTTCCTCCTGGGCTTCCAGCGCGTGCTGCCGGGTGCGCGCTTCTCGCTGGTGTCCACCGTGCTGCGCGATCTGCGCATGCGCAAGGACGCTCACGAAGTGACGCTGCTGCGTGATGCCGCGCACGCCGCTGATCGTGTGGTGGCCGCAATCGCCGCGGGTCGGCTGGTTGGCCGCACCGAGAACGACGTGGCGCGCGAGGTCCGCGAGCGGCTGGTTGCCGAGGGCCACGACCAGGCCGAGTTCTGGATTGTCGCGTCCGGGCCAAACAGCGCCTCGCCCCACCACGAGGGCAGCGACCGCGTCATCGGTGCCGGCGAGCCCATCGTCATCGACATCGGCGGCACCCTTGGCGGGTACGGCTCCGACATCACGCGCACCGTGTGGGTTACGGGTGGGGACCCGTCGCGAGGCCCGGACCCGGAGTTCCGGCGCCTGTACACCGTGCTCCAGGATGCCCAGGCCGCGGCCACCGCTGCGGTCCGTCCGGGGATCAGCGCCGAGGCGCTCGATGCCGTTGCGCGGGATCGGATCGCCGCCGCTGGCCTTGGCCCGTACTTCATCCACCGCACCGGTCACGGGATTGGCCTTGAGGGTCACGAAGACCCGTACATCGTGGCGGGCAACGCGGAGCTGCTCGATGTGGGGATGGCGTTCAGCGTGGAGCCCGGGATCTACCTTGAGGGGCGATTTGGCGCCCGGATCGAGGACATCGTCGTCTGCGGCGAGGCCGGCCCTATCGTGCTCAACGAGCAGCCGCGCGATCTGCTGGTGGTCTCGGGCTGAGGCGGCGGCTTGCGGTGGGCCCGGGATGGGCGCCCCGCCAGCCCCGGCGGTATGATCCGCCGATCGGCCGAGGACACTGCGGCCAAGCTGAATGAGCCTTCATGACAACGCCCACCACGCGAGCCCACAGCTCGCGGCACACCCGGTGAGTCGGCGAAGCCGGCACGGCCGGGGCAATCCAAGCACCACATCCGCTCCGGCAACGTTTGTGCCGGGGTTGGTGGAGACGGCTGCGCAGTTTGCTGAGGCTTCGGCTGCGCGCTCTGAAGCTGCTGCGTCTGCGGCCGCGCCCGCGCCCGCTGCGCGTGAGCCCCGCGAGCCGCGTGGGCCACGTCCATCGCGTGAGCAGCGCGAGCCCCGTGAGTCGCGCGAGCCCCGGGAGCAGCGCGAGTCGCGTCCGCCCATCGTCGCGGTGTCCGAGGCGCCTGTGGTCAGCCCGCCCGTGCCTGAGCCCGTGGATGTTCCGCTTGACCCCAACCGGACCACCTGCACCACGGCGCAGCTTCGGCGGTTCATCAAGAGCCGGCCCTGGATCCCCATGCACGAGCTGCGCCGCCGCTTCGTCATCCCCGGCGTGGACGACGACGTCACCCCGGTGCGCCTGGCTACCACCACCGTCTTCGTGGGTATGCCGCAGATGGAGGGCCGCATGCTCGGCGAGCTGCTGATCAGCGGCGACGTGGGCTACGAGCTCTCGCTGGACCCGGTGACGCCCATCGTGATTGGCGTGTACCCGATGCGTCCGGTGCCGCGCGGCTGACGCCCTCGCGGCTCACCCTCGCCCTCGCGGCTCACCCCGTGAGTCATGGCGCGCACGCGGGCACGGACGGCTCACCCGGTGAGTCGCAGGATGCACGAGACGGCCGGTTTTGGCTTCTGGGGCTAACTCCGAGATCCGGATGACTCACGGGGTGAGCCGATGCGCTGGATGACCCACCGGGTGAGCCGCGCCAGGCGTCAATCGCCAGAACGCCCACCAACGCCCGCCAACGCCCGCCAACACGCGCCCGGGCCGTCGCAGCCGCCTACTCAGCCGCCGGGGCTGGGGCAGCACCCGCCTTCGACCGAGGTCGCTTCGTCCGCAACTCGCGCAGCGCCGACTGGTCGCGCGCCGCAAGCCGTGGCATGTCGGGCATCCGCAGCCGCATCAGGCGCTCGGTCATCGCGGACATCACCAGCTCGCTGACCTCGGGCACGATCATCGTTGCCCGCAAGGCCTCCGCCGGCACCTCCAGCAAGACCGAGGGCGCGGTCATCACCACATCGGCCGTCCGCGCGCTCCCCGTCAGCGCCGCGATCTCGCCAAAGAAGTCGCCCGTCTGCAGCGTGTTGAGCCCCTTGTAGCCGTCCGGCGTGGGTACGCCAACCGCACAGGCGCCGTCGAGGATGAAGTACGCCGCCACCGAGCTGTCGCCGTGGGTGATGACGCGCGTCCCCTCGGGCACCTCCTGGATCCGAGCGTCCTTGAGGAACGCGGTCCGCTGGCCAGCGCTCAGCAGCGAGAACGTGGCCAGCCGGCCGACAAGGACGTCGAAGTCGGCCACGGTCGCCGGGCGGCTGGGCAACTGAGCGGCAACGCCCGTCGGTGTGGCGCGCATGGTTGCGAGGGCACGGCGCCACTCGGCAGCCGGGCGGCCAACGCCGGGCATGACCAGGGCTACCACGCCCACGGCCAGCACCACCAGCGACGCGATGATGATCAGGTCCCGCACGGGGAAGACGTCCGCAAGACCGGCACCCGCCATGCCAATCAGGAACACCACGTTGCGCATGACAAACATCGAGGAGAACACGCGGCCGCGGAGCTCGCGTGGCGTGTTCCGCTGGAGCAGCGTCTGGCGCGCAACCGAGGTGGGCGAGTTGAAGAAGCCGCTCACCATTACCCAGACGATGCCAATCCAGATCGTTGGCGCCAGACCGTAGAGGACGCCAGCGATGCCCATGCCGGCACAGCCGATGAAGATCCACAGCCCGGTCTGGATGCGGTCCGAATAGCGCGCCATAAACAGCGAGCCCGCCACGAAGCCAATCGACGTGAGGCCCTCCTGCAGGCCATATTCGGCATCGCTGGCGCCCAGCACGCGAACGGCCATCGGCAGCAGCAGCACGTTCCACAGGCCAAACGCCAGCGACACCGGTGCGCCGATAAGGAACAGCGACCGCAGCTCCTTGGACCGCGCGATGGTCGCCAAGCCGATCTTGAGGTTGTCGATGACCACGCCCACGGTGGTGGGTTCGGCCGTCTCGACGCGGGCGTTCAGCTTGAGCGCCAGCACGCAGCCGGCGGAGAAGAGGAACGTCAGCGCGTCAATCCAGAAGGCCAGGCGGATGTCGATGGCGGCAAGGAGCCCCGCGCCCGCAAAGCCGATGGCGGTGGAGCCAAATGAGGCGATCGAGAGCATCGCGTTGGCTGCCTCAAGCTCCTCGTCACTGGCAATCTCGGGGATGATGCTCTCGTAGGCGGGGTCGAAGAACTGCTTGACACCCGCGTTGAGCAGGATGGCAACAAACAGCAGGTAGGCGTTGAGCCCCAGCAGGAAGGGGATCAGCGCCACCACGACGCCCTGGAGCAGGTTGCTTGCCAGCATCACCTTGCGCCGGTCGTAGCGGTCCACGAAGACGCCCGCCAGCAGGCCGATGATGAGGCTCGGGACGGCCGTGGCCATGAGCGTCATGCCCACGAGGAACGCGGAGCCGGTGACGCTGTACACGTAGATTGCGGCGGCGAGATCGGTCAGCGCGGAGCCCGCGGTGGACACCAGCTGCGCTGTCCAGAGGAGCGTGAAGTCGCGCTTGCGGAAGACCGCGAGCGGGGAGATGCGGACGGGGGCGGCGGGGGCGGCTGGCGTGCCGCTCATGCGCGAAACCTGGCAGCAGGCGATCCGAAGCTGGACATCCCCAACCCTCCGCGCCTCGCGCTCCTGCCGGCGCGACTGGTTGGGTCACATCCGCGCGCGAGGACTCGGGCAGTGTAACGGGAGGCTGTCGCGGCGTCCTCCCGTAGGTCAGCGGCGAGCGGTCACGCCCTCGAGCGCCAGCAGCGCGGACTTCAGGTCCAGCGCCGCCTCGATCCCGCCCCAGGCGGCTGCGCCATACCCGACCAGCACCAACTGGTCCCACGCGGGCCGGTCGCCGATGGCCAGCGGCAGCATCGACAGGTTGGGCGCGTCCTGGGGCACTTTGGCGGACGTGAACGTGGTCCGGAGACCGGAGCTTGCCCCAAGCCGGTCGGTCCATCGCGGGAGAAGTCGACGGTTCCGAGCTCGTGGAGTTGTCGCGCCGTTCAACTGCTACTGTTCCGCTAGCGCGTCCATGAGAGAGGGGAGTGATGCCGTGGTCGTCTGGGCCCGGTCGCTCCGCATGCGGCGCCTGTTGCGGCCCGGCGCGCCGGATTCCTCGTCTCCGCCGTGCGATGTGTCCCGCCTCGGGCGGCCGACGGTGAGCGCCTCGCGTGTCCCGCGTCAAGATTCTTGGACACTTTCGGGCTCGGATAGGTGTGGTCCCGGATGCGCAAGGTAGCGGCCCATCGGCGTCTCGAAGCCGAGCGCCTCGTGGGGCCTGACCTCGTTGTAGACCTCCCGGAACGCCTCCGCCTCGTCGGCCAGCTCGATGACGTCGGCGATCTCGAGCCGGTACAGGTGCTCGTACTTCACGGTCTGGTTGAAGCGCTCGACGACGCCGTTGGTCTCGGGCGCGTGGTGGCGGGTGCGCACGTGGGCGAGCTCGGGCCGGCTCGCGATGAAGCGCAGGAAGTCCGTGCTCTTGTAGGCCGGGCCGTTGTCCGTGACGATCGTGAGCGGGGACAGCTCCCCGGTCTCGCGGTCCACGCAGTCCTCGAGCAGCGGGTGGCCCAGGAGCCGCTCGGCGGCGTCGATCGCGGCCTCGACCGCGGCGATCGCGTCGCGCGCGCCGGTGGTGCCGCTCACGGGGATCGCGAGGCACAGCTTGGTCGCGTAGTCGCCGACCGGGGACAGGCGCCAGGTGCCGCCGCGGCTGGTCTCGTACTCCGTGAAGTCGGTCTGCCACACCCGGTTGCGCCGCGTGGGCGCCTCGACGAACAGGGCCCGCCTCGCGACCGCGAGCTGGCGGCGCTCGGCCTGGTACCGCACGGGCAAGAGCAGCCCCCGGCGCGCGAGCGCCCGCAGCACCGAGCTGCGCGACACCCGCACGCGGTCGGCGCGCAGCATCGCCCAGATCTTGCGGTGGCCCCATGCTGACCAGCGGTGCGCCTGCTCGGCCGCGGCCTCCTCGACCGCGTCGACGACCGGGGCCGGCCAGCGCCGGACCGCCCGGCCGCGCAGGTGGGCCGCCCGCCAGTGGTACCAGGTGGAGCTCGGGATGCCCAGGCGCGCCAGGAACCGGCGGACCGGGACCGCTCCCTCGGACCTCAGCCGCTCGAGCTCCTCGTACGCGGGTAGAGCGCCCCCTTTTTTCGCCACACGCGGAGCTCCACGTAGGCCTCGCCCAGGGCGGCGGTCAGGTCGTCCACCTGCGCCGCGAGCTCCGTCTCGCGTCTCGACGCGAGCGAGACGGCGTTGTCGCCGCGGGCGAGGCTCTCCCTCCCGCCCTCGAGGAACTGCTTCTGCCACTTGGCGATCGTGGTCTGGCTCATGCCCAGCCGGCGCGCCGCGTCCGTCTGGGTCGTCTCGCCCTTGAGGACCGAGAGCACGATGGCGAGCTTCTCGTCGGGGGTCTTGAACGGATTGCGTCCCACCTCGTCACCACCTCGTCAGGCCCCGGCAGGGATCACACTGCCGGGTGTCCAACTCAGTCTGACGCACCACACACGGGCTTCACCTACGACGCCTACGGGAACATGACGGCCAAGGCCGAGTCTGCCTCCAGCCAGACGGTCATGGCCTATGACGCCGCGAACCGCCTCGTCGCGATCACCCCCGCGTCGCCGGCCGCCGGCGCGGTCTTCACCCTCGACGCCCTCGGGCGCTTCCGCACCCGGGTCCTCTCGCCGGGCGGCACCGACACGTACAGCTACCTCGGCTCGTCGGAGACGGTCGCCGAGGTCAGCAACAGCGCGACCGGCACCACCCGCTCCCTGCTCGATGCCGAGGGCAGCCGGCTCGCGGTGAAGGCCGGCGCAGGCGCGGCATCCTTCACCCTGTTCGACCAGCTGGGCTCGCTCGCGGGGCTCGTGGACGGCGCCCGCACGATCACCGGCGCCTACCGCTTCGACGGCTACGGCGAGCAGGTGGCCGCCGCAGGCGCCACGAGCCCCTGGCGGTTCCGGGGCAACCTCGACATCAGCCCGAGCGCCGACGCGCTCTACGACATGGGGGCGCGCTTCTACGCGCCCTCGCTGGGCGCCTTCACCCAGGTCGATGCCGTCGCGGGCTCCGCCGCGGACCCGGCGTCGATGAACCGGTTCCTCTACGCCGAGGCGAGCCCGGCCACCCTCATCGACCCGACGGGGCACGACGCCTGCACCGGCGCCGAGTGCGACAACCCGACCTACGACAACGGGAAGGAGGGATTCGACTACTGCGTCGACAACTGCGGGGCGTCCAAGACCAAGTACGGCCCGGGCGACAAGGGGTACAAGCCCTACAAGCCGCCAGCGAAGCCCCCCGTGAAACCGCCGGCGGAGCCCGCGCCCGGCGTGCCGCTCACGGTGACGTCGAGCATGCTCGACGCGCTGACGGCCGGGCAGCTGCGCGCATACGTGGACGCCCGGGCCGCCGCGTGCAAGTGGGCCCCGGCCAACATGCCCGGCTGCCAGGACTACGGGTACGCCTGGTGCCGCCAGGGGAACGACCGCCAGGCGTGCCTGCAATGGGTGGACCTCAAGGACTGGGGAGACCTCGACGGCCCGCTCGGCACGTTCGTGGTGGCGCCCGCGTCGGCGATCCTTGTGAGCCTCGGCTGGGCTGCGCTGGTGTCCGTGGCCGGGCCTGCAAAGGATGAGCTGCCATCCGCGGCGAATCAGACCATGCAGCTGACCTCGGACGAACTCGAGGTTGTCCAGGGGCTTCTCAGTGACCCCAACAAGATGCACAAGATATTCGACAATGCGGGTCATGGTCTCGAGCAATTGACCAGCACGTTCGGGGGTCGCCAAGGGCTCACCGAACAGGTCGCCGCAGCGGTGCGAGGCGTTCAAGGAGATGCCGCCGGGGTCTTCCGGGCCACGGTTGACATCGGCGGTACCGCAGTCGTTGTTCAGGGTAGGGTGATGAACGGTGTGGTAGTCATCGGCGATTTCTGGGTGCCAAAGTGAGCGGGCGGCTCCTAACTGCCGACGAGCAGGGCGTCATCGGGGCGATCCTCCGGGGGTCCGGAGCGGCAGACGCAGCCGAGCTGGCCGCCCAGTTGCAGGTCGCCCGAGTCGTTGGAGACACGGTTACGTTCCTACGGTTTGACGGCCACCGGTCGGGCAACTTGGCGGCTCGCCACGGAGACGGCGAGCTTGGAACATCCGCGATCACCTTCGGATTGGATGGCGAGCCAATCGGCTTTATCAACGTGTGGGTCGAGGGTGGTTATCTCGACTTCGTTGAGTATTCGTGGTTCACCGGCGAGCCCCCGCTGTCCTACCCGTCTCCGGAACGGATACGGGTGGTGTCGGGGGACTATCCGGGACCGATGGATGCGGACGGCTGACCCTTGTCGGCCTCAGGCCCCTCACCGCAGGCACGACGGTCCGCCTGCGCCTCGGCACCGCCGCCGACCCGGCCGCGTCCGCTGCCGACGTGGAGGGGATCCGCGTGACCCTAATCAGGAACCCAGCGATGCCCGGCGGCTACCAGATCCTCCGGGCGTTTCCGGAGACCCTGCCGTGACGGACGCGGATGCGCTTGCCGCGCTGATCGACGAGGCCCGGCTGGGCGGCAACTGGGTCAGGCTCTCGATACAGGACCGCGCCGGGCTCCCCGAGCCCGAGGTCATCGGCAGGGTGGCCGACGCCATCGGAGTGACCAGGCCTGTGTCGTGGCGCGAGGTCCCCATCCGGACCGACGGACGCCGCGTCCTCGCGCACGCGATCGGCTACGGGTTTGTCGGCTGGCGGTTGTCCCGCGAGGAGGTCGAGGCCCTCGTAGACCGGGTGATCGCCGCGGTCCCCGGCGCGGTGACCGCCTACACGAACCTCGGCAGGTACGCGCCCGATTTCGCGTGGATGGGGTACGACCCCTTGTCCGACTGGCCGGACGGCATCGCCCTTATCCTGGTCGGCCCCGCCCTCGTCGGCGGCATCGCCATCTACGGGACCGACTAGACGTCCTCCAGCGTGCCGTCCGAGCGGATCAGCGAAGGCGAACGCAACGGCGTCATGGATAGGCTTTGCGAAGCCCACAGGAGCCGGCTGCCCGCGGGCGCGCGCAACGAGGCGCCGAACGGTGTATTCCTGCCCCAAGACGGTCGCTTGGGAATGATCAGGCGGGTTCCAGTCAACGTTGCAACGCTGGTGGTGGTCCGAGGAGTGTAGCGAGCCGCTCCGCTGGGCTGTCGCAGTCGAGAATGCTCCGGGGACGGCGGTTGGGCTTGGCCTGGACGTCGGCGATCTCCTCCGGCAAGTCCGCCGCCGGGCAGCCAGTCGAGGATGGAGAGCTGCGTCCCAGTCGCGGCGTCCTCCCGTAGGTCAGCGCCTGGCCGTCACGCCCTCGAGCGCCAGCAGCGCGGACTTCAGGTCCAGCGCCGCCTCGATGCCGCCCCAGGCGGCTGCGCCATACCCGCCCAGCGACCCGTCGCCGGCGATCACGCGGTGGCAGGGGATCAGCAGGCTCACCGGGTTGCGCCCAACGGCGCCGCCCACGGCTCGCGCCGCGCCCTTGCGGCCGATCCGCGCGGCGATCTCCCCGTAGCTGGCGGTTGACCCGCGCGGGATCGCCCGCACGGCGCCCAGCACCAACTGGTCCCACGCTGGCCGGTCGCCGATGGCCAGGGGCAGCATCGACAGGTTGGGCGCGTCACCCGCAAGGATCTCGGCCACGGCATCGGCAGCCCGCGAGGCGAGCGCCGCCGCCTCGGGTTCATTGGCAGCGTCCGCCACCGCATACCCGCGTCTTGCCAGCCCGGTCGCCAGACCCTCGGCGCTGCCAAGCAGCTCCACGGCGGCAATCCCGTCACGCGACGCGGCAAGGTGCACATCGCCCAGCTCGGTGGCCACATGGCGAACCACGACAACTCGTGATGCATAGAACATATTCACGATGCAATCGTTGCATAGACCAGTGGTAGACGGCATACTCACAGCCTGATGACGCACCACCACGCCGCCAACGCGAAAGCGAAAGTCTTGCGGCCCAGCCAGAAGGCTCGGGCCCTGGGGCTCTGACGCGCGCGCAAGCGACGGGACACGAGCCTCCGGGACTGGAGGCGTCGAGGGGCCGCGGACACCAAGTGGTGACCGCGGCTTTTGTGTTTCTCGGACCTCCTGACCGGCGGCGAAACGCTAGGAATCGGCAGGAAGGACAGTTCGGGAATGCATCTCCTCCTCTACGGACCGGGTAGGCTGGGCGGGGCCATTGCCTCGGCCGCCACCGCCGCGGGCTGGACCTGCACGCTTGTTGGCCGCCCGGCTGCGGGTGAGGCGCGGGCCGCGGCCCCGCTGGCCGACGTGGTGGTGGAGACCTCGCTTGGCGGCGCCGTGGCTGACAACGTGGCGCACGCGCTAAGCGGCGGCAACCGCGCGTTCATCCTGGCGGCCACCGGCTGGGATGCAGACACCGCCCGCATCAGCGCGATGCTCCAGGAGCACGACGCCGCGGCCGTCGTGGCCACCAACCTCTCGCTTGGCGCGGCACTGTTCCTGCGCCTGGTGGAGACGGCCGCCGGCTGGTACGCCCGAGCCGGCGCCTTTGAGCCGTCCGTTGTGGAGTGGCACCGCCGCGGCAAGGCCGATCGCCCATCCGGCACCGCCCGCGCCATCGCCCGCCGCATTGTGGCCGCGGACCCCCGCTGGGCCGGCCCGGACGCCGCCCCCGGCCCGGACGGGGCCGAGGCTGGCACCGCTGACACCCGCCCCGCCCTTGAGGTCTTCGGCATCCGCGCCGGCTCCAACCCCGGATCCCACCTCGTGACCTTTGACGGGCAGGGCGAGTCCATCGAGCTCCGGATCGCCGCCCGCGACCGCACCGCGTACTCGGACGGCGCCCTCGCCGCGGCCCGCTGGCTCACGGCCCAGCGCCGCACGCCCGGCGTGCACACGTTTGACGAAGTGGTTGACGACCTCCTGGCGGCGAGCGCATGAAACAGCCGCCAGAGCCCGCCGCCTGCAAACCGCAGGCCACCCCCACCTACTGACGACCTTCCAGTCCACACGGACACCCCAGGAGATCCACCCAATGGCCCGCATCACGCCTCCCACCCACGGCACCACCCCCGGCCTTCGCGGCGCATTCACCGCGCTTGTCACCCCGTTCACACCGGACGGCACCCTTGACGAGGTCACGTTCCGCCGTCTGGTTGACCGCCAGATCCGCCTCGGCATCGACGGCCTTGTCCCGGTGGGCACCACCGGCGAGAGCCCCACGCTGAGCGCCGCAGAGCGCGACCGGCTCATCGAGATCACCATCGAAGAGGTCAACGCCCGCCCGTCGCGCACCCGGATCCCGGTCATCGCCGGCACGGGGAGCAACGACACCCGCGCCAGCATCGAAGCAACGCGCAGGGCCGCCGCCATGGGCGCGGACGCCGCGCTCATCGTCACGCCCTACTACAACAAGCCCGACCAGCGCATGATCGAGGCCCATTTCCGCGCCATCGCCGACGAGGGCGGGCTGCCGGTTGTCGTCTACAACGTCCCCGGCCGCACCGGCGTCAACGTTGATGCGGACACGTTCCTGCGTCTCGCCGAGCACCCGCGCATCGTGGCAATCAAGGAGGCCAGCGCCAACATCGACCAGTTTGCGGTGATCTGCCGCGATCGCCCGCGCGACGTGGCCGTCCTCTCCGGTGACGACGCAGCAACGCTGGCCATTCTCGCGATGGGCGGCGACGGCGTCATCTCCGTGGCGTCCAACCAGCTGCCGGGCGAGATGTCCGCGCTGGTCCACGCGTGGCACGCGGGCGACGCGGTCGAGGCGTTGCGCATCCACAACCAGCTGCTGCCGCTGCTGCGTGGCAACTTCCAGGGCGGGCCAAACCCGGTGCCGGTGAAGGCCGCGATGCTGGCGATGGGTCTGCTTGAGACAGACATGCTGCGCATGCCGATGCTGCCGATGGCCGATGCGGCGCGCACGCGTCTTGCGGGCATCCTTGACGACATGGGGCTGCTTGGCCTGGCCGCCCGCGAGACGGCTGCGATGACGCTGGCCACGCCGACGACGCCGACGACGCCGACAAACCTGACCGAGCTGGCCGAGGCCGCTGCGTGACGGATCCTGCGGCGGCCGCGATCGCCACAATCCTTGACGACCTTGACGCCGGGCGCCGGCGCGCTGCGGTGCCGGACCCCTCGGCAGCCGGCGGCTGGCGCGCGGACCCCGAGGTTAAAGCAGCGATCCTTGCCTGCTTCCGCGATCGCGCGACCTCCACGTGGGATCTCGACGGCGCGCTGCGCTTTCGAGATCGCGTCGGGCTGCCTACCAAGCGCGTGCTGGACGGGCCGGAGGCCGATGCGGCGCTGGCTGCCGGTCGCCCGTGGCGCATCGTCCCGGGCGGCACGTCGCTCCGGGCCGGCGTCTATCTCGGCCCGGGCGTCGTGGTGATGCCGCCGTCGTTTGTGAACGTGGGCGCGTGGATTGGCGAGGACACCATGGTGGACAGCCATGTCCTTGTGGGCTCCTGCGCGCAGATTGGCGCGCGCGTCCATCTCTCGGCCGGCGTCACCATCGGCGGCGTGCTGGAGCCCGCGGGTGCGCGGCCGGTCATCGTGGAGGACGGCGCGTTTGTTGGCGCTGGCTGCTCGCTCCTCGAGGGCGTGCTGGTTGGCGCGGGGGCCGTGCTTGGCGCGGGCGTCATCCTCACGGGCACATCCCGGCTGTACGACCTTGTCCGCGGTCGCGTCCTCCAGGGGTCAACCGACGCGCCGCTTGTTGTGCCGCCGGGCGCGGTGGTGGTCCCTGGCACGCGCGCGCTAGCCGGGGCGTTCGCCGCGGAGCACGGGTTGTCCGCGTCAGTGGCGCTGCTGGTCAAGGACCGCGACACTGGCACCGACGCACGCGTTGCTTTGGAGGATGCGCTTCGATGATGGTCCGCGAGCCCGGTCCGCCGCCCGCACGCGTTGAGGCGCCTGCGGCCAGGCGTGGCCGTCCGCCCGCGCGCAACGAGATCCTGCGCAACGGCCGTCTTGGCGGCATCGCCCCGGCGGAGCTTGCGGAGCGCTTTGGCACCCCGTTCTACGTGTACGACCTGGACGTGGTCACGCGCCAGGTGGCCGCGCTGCGCACCGCCTTGCCGCCCGTGTTTGACCTTGCGTATGCCGTCAAGTCCAACCCCAATCTCGCCGTGCTGCGTCATCAGGCGTCGCTTGGCCTGGGTGCAGACGTGGCGTCTGGCGGGGAGCTGCGCCACGTCCTGCGCGCGGGTTTCGCCCCGGAGCACATCGTCTTCACCGGCCCCGGCAAGCGTGACGACGAGCTGGCAGCGGCCGTGGCGGCGGGTGTCCGCGTGGTCACCGTGGAGTCAGTGGGGGAGTTGCGGCGTCTCGCTCGCATTGCGGAGGCCCACAGTCATCGCCAGCCCATCCTGCTTCGGGCCGCGGCCGTGGAGGCGGCGCGCCATGAGCGGGTGCGGATCATCGGCGACGAGGGCGCCGGCAAGTTCGGCATGGACGAGGCGGATCTGGCCATCGCCGCAGCGGAGGCCGTGGCGTCGCCCTGGCTTGTGCCCATCGGCCTGCACGCGTTTGGCGCGTCCAACCTGCTTGATGCGCACGCGCTGGCCGGGCATGTCGAAGCCACCGTGGCGATGGCCATCCGCGTTGCGGCCGGCGCCGGGTTTGCCCTGAAGCTTGTGGACTGTGGCGGTGGGCTGGGCATCCCGTACGACGCGCATGAGCCCGAGCTGGATGTGGCGCTGCTGGGGTCCCGGCTTGCGCCGCTGGCGGAGCGCCTCGCCGCCGATCCCGCCACCGCGGACACCCGTTTGCTCCTGGAGCCCGGGCGCTACCTCGTGGGCCCGGCGGGGGCGTACGTTTCCCGCGTCACGGAGCGCAAGGAGGTCTCCGGCCACCACGTGGTGATCCTTGACGGCGGCATTCACCACGTCCTGCGGCCAACGCTTGTGGGGCAGGAGCACCGGGTGCGCATCCTCACCGGCGCCGCGGCAGGCTCGGCCGCCGGGCCTTCCAAGTTCCCGGTCACCGTTGCCGGCCCGCTCTGCACGGGGCTGGACGTCTTTGTCCACGCGGGCGTCATGGCGCTGCCGGACCCCGGCGATCTGGTGGCCGTCCTTGATGTGGGCGCCTACGGGGCCACGGAGTCCATGCCGTTCTTCCTGTCGCACGCGCTGCCGCCCGAGATCGCCATCCGGGGCGGCGAGGCCTGGGTGGCCCGCCCGCGCATTGACCCCGACGTCTGGCTTGGCTGGCAGGTTGGCGAGCCCGGCTGACCCATCCCGCGCCACGGCCGTGCGCAAACCCGCGCGGGGCGCCGCACCAGCAGATCCGTGGTGTCACGGTCTGGCCGGACGGGGACCTGCCGCGCACCCCCACGCTCAAAGTGAAGAAGCCGCTGGTCCTGGCGAGGCTTGCGGAGCTTGACGCGGACAAGGCCGCGGCGGTGGTTGCGCGCCCGGTCGTGGCCGCGTCGGCCGCGCGCGATCTCGCGGACGTTGACCCGGTCGCGGCAATCGTCGCGTCTGTGGCGGGTCTGGCCCCCGGGTCCTTCGCTCCAACCGCCCGCTTCTCCAGCGATCTCAACCTCGATTCGCTCCGGCGGGTTGAGATGCTGGGCGTCATCGAGGAGGACATGGGCGTCTTTGTGGACGATGACGCCCTGGATCCCGATGCAACCGTGGCGGACCTCATCGCGCTTGTTGAGGCCGCGCGTGACGCGAAGCGCAGACCGGGCGCGTGGTCCTGGCCGCTGAGCCCGGCGGTGCGCGCCTTTGGCCTCGCGTTCCAGATCCTGCTGATGTACCCCTTTGTGAAGCTCTGCTACCGCGTGAAGACCACGGGTCTGGAGAACCTGCGTGGCCTGGAGGGCCCGCTGCTCTTCCTGCCCAACCACTGTCTGCACCTGGACAACGCCATCATCCTGTCGCGTCTGCCCTTCGCCGTCCGCTGGCGCCTCACGGTGGCCGCGGCGGCCGACACGATGTACGACAACCGCGTGCAGGGTGTGCTGGTCTCCATGCTTGCCAACGCGTTCCCGCTCCAGCGCGAGGGCGGCGTGCGCAAGAGCCTTGAGATCTTGGGCCAGCGGCTTGACCGCGGCTTCCACGTGATGCTGTTCCCCGAGGGCCGGCTCACGCTGGGCGGTCCCCTCCAGCCGTTCCAGGCGGGCGCGGGGATGATTGCGGTTGAGGGCTATCTGCCCGTGGTGCCGATGAAGCTGCGGATCACAAACATGTCCCTGCTGGACCGCCGACGATGGCGCGGCCCGTTCCGCGGCGAGGTTGAGGTGGTGTTTGGCAAGCCGATCACCTTTGATGCCGACATGGACCACGCCGCCGCCACTACTCGACTTGAGGCGGCCGTCGCCGAGCTCTAGACCGCGGCGGATGGGGCGAGGCCGCGGCTTGAGCGGCCAGGCGGTCCGCCGCCACGTGGCCAACGCGCGCATCAAGCAGCGTGCGGACCGCCACGGCGATTGCCCCGCGCCCAAACGGCTTGCTCAGGATTGGCGATCCTGGCCGCGGCAGGCCGGAGCGCATCGCGGCATCGGTTGCGTACGCGGAGATGAACAGGACCGGCAGATCCGGACGCTTGGCAAGCAGCCGCTCGGCCAGATCAAACCCGCTGATCCCAGGCATCACAACATCGCTCACAAGGAGGTCCACGTCTGCTGCGCCGCTCTCGGCAATGGCGAGGGCAATCGCGGCCGACCCTGCCTCAATGACGGTATAGCCGCACTCGCGCAGCATCCTGGCAACCACCGTGAGGACACCCGGCTCGTTGTCAACCAGCAGGATGGTCTCGGTGCCCGACGGCAGATCGCCAACGTGGCGGGTTGACGTCCTGGCGCCAGCGGCCGGGGCACTGACCGCGGGCAGGTCAACGGTAAACGTGGTGCCTTTCCCCAGGACGGTCTCCACGGCGATGCTGCCGCCAGCCTGGCTGACCGCTGCGTCCACCACCGAGAGCCCCAGCCCGGTTCCGCGCCCGGGCTCCTTGGTGGTGTAGAACGGCTCGAAGATGTGGGCGAGCGCTTCCGCGTTGATGCCGCTGCCGCTGTCTGCCACCGTCATCCGGATGAGCGGGCTGGGGTCATCGATCGGGTCAAGCGCGATCACGACGCTGCCGCCATCGGGCATGGCGTCACGGGCGTTCACCACGAGATTGATGATCACCTGCTCAATCTGGGCGTGATCGGCGTTGATGAAGAGTGGCGGACCGCAATGGGGCGTGGTCAGGTCCACCTTGTCGCCCGCGAGGCTGCGCAGGATTGGCGCCAGCCCCGCTGTCAGGGCGCGGAGGTCAAGTGTTGCTGTCTGCAGCGTCTGCTGCTGGCCAAACATCAACAGGCGGCGCGTCAGGACGGTGGCCCGCGCGGCCGCCTCTCGGATGGCGCGGATGTCCTCGCCTCGCGGATCATCGTTCGCAACCGTGTCGGTCAGCAGTTCGGCATACCCGCTGATGGCGGCGAGCAGGTTGTTGAAGTCGTGTGCGACACCGCTGGCCAAGCGGCCCACCAGGTCCATCCGCTCCGCGCGCTCAAGGCGATCCTGGGTGCGCCGATGCTCGGAGATGTCCACGCTGACATTTGCGTAGAGGTCTTCGCCCGCCATGAAGACCGACGTGAGGTAGGTCCGGTCGTTGAAGGCGAAGTGCTCCTCCCAGGTCCGCGGCTGCCCGGTGCGCGCGACGTCCCGGGAGATCTCCAGGTAGCCGGCCATCACGTCCGCGCCGAAGAGCTCCACCGCTCGGCGCCCCGGCAGCTTTGCGGCAGGGATGCCAATAGCGGCCGCACCGCCATCGTTGATCTCGGCGATCTCCCAGTCCACGATCTCGCCGGCCGGGTTGCGCACAAGCCGGTAGATGACGCTGTTGAGCGGCGCGTTCTCGAAGAGCGCCCGGAAGCGCGCCTCGCTGGCCATGACGGCCGCTCGCCCGGCTTCGCGCTCCGTGATGTCCTCAACGATGGTGAGGTTGCGCCGTTCGCTGCCGCTGGGTGTCTGCATCGCGATCACCCGGATCGCCGCCCAAACGATGGAGCCGTCGGGCCGGATGTAGCGCTTCCGCATCTCAAACCCCGGGATGGAGCGAGCGAGGAGGCGGGCCATGTTGGCCGCGTCGGGCGCGATGTCGTCGGGGTGCGTGATGGACATCCAGTCAGCGCCAACGAGCTCCGCACGAGTTCGTCCCACGATTGCCGCGTGGCGCTCGTTCATGTCGAGATAGCAACCGGTCAGCGAGTCAACCAGCGCTATCCCGATTGGTGCCTCCGCAAAGATTGCGCGATACCGCTCTTCGCTCTCCCGGGAGGCCGAGTCGGAGCGCATGAGGTCCGAGATGTCGCGCGCCACGAAGGAGGCGCCCTCAAACGTTGGCGAGATCAGGAGGCTGAAGTATCCCGGCCCGGTGTCAGCCACAACCTGCTCGATCAGCGACCGTGGCCTCCCGGATCCCAGCACGTCCCGCGCGGCGCGCTCCACCACCGCGCTTGTCAGCGCGGAGTCAATCTCGCCCAGCGTCCGGCCAAGGACACCGGCAGCCGTGCGCCCGGTCACCCGCTCCGCCTCGGTATTCCAGACGGTGTACCGCTTGTCGCGATCAACC
>CAIYHO010000115.1 GCA_903925955.1 uncultured Chloroflexota bacterium | reverse complement strand
GGGCGGCGCGTCGGCGCACCATCAGCTGGGGGCCGAAAGTTGACTCCTGACAGGCCAAAGGTACTATTCGCACATCGGGAGGGAGCCCGACCGTGCGTGCGGAGGCAGCGCGGCAGCTAGGGGCAGGAGTACCAGGTGCATCGTCTTCGGGGCCGTTTGGCGGCCGTTCTCATCGGCGTGTTCATGCTTTCGGCGCTGGGTGCTGTCCCCGCCACGGCGGCAGTTGCAGTCCCGGGCGATGTCTACTTTGGCTCTGCCCAGTGCCCTGCCGGCATCACCGCCTGTCCCTCGCCTGACGGCTGGCCGTTCGCCTACCCCTACGGCACCGGCGGCGGCTACAAGACCGCGACGCGCACGATTGCCGGGCAGAACAGCTTCTCCCCGGTGACCGCAGGCGGCTCCACCGTCACGGACATCGTCGTCACCAACATCACCGCCTCGTCGCTCACCAGCGTTGTGGTGAAGGGCGGCACCAAGGCCCCCACTCGCGTAGCGCGCAAGTCGATCCCGACCAGGCCCGCGTATCCCGTCCCGGGTGATCGCGCGCTGTGCATCTGGAAGACCCGCTCCTGCATCCCCAGCCTGCCCGCCGGGCTCAACTACCAGGCGGTGGAAATCCTAGACAACACGGCGTCCCTGCCGGTTGCCTGCACCCTGTCCGCCACGCCGGGTCTTGGGGCAGACCTCTACAACGGGCTCGCCTGCACCATCGGCACCCTGCCCGCAGGCGCTTCTGTGACGCTGCGCATCGTCGTGGCCACCACCACGCCCGGCACGTTCCAGCCCTGGTTCTCGGTCAGGTTTGTCGAGCCGTTTGACGACGGCGACACCGACGTGTTCATGACCTACGGCAAGCTCACGGTTGGCCAGCCCACGTGCGGCGGCGTGAGCTCGTACGTGCCCGGCGGCAAGGCCCTGTCACTGTCCAACACGGGGGTCAGCCCGCTCTGCGGCCCTGCTGGCACCGGCGGCCCGTCCTCGTCCCAGTCCACCACCATCAGCACCGGCACCTCGTTCCCCAAGGGCGTGTTCGCAAGCGTTGGCAACGTTGACTCAGACCAGTGCCTCACCACCGTCACCTGCTTTGGACAGCTGTCTGTGGCGCACGTCGCGGGCGGTGCAGCCATCCCGGGCGGGCTGACGTGGACAATCACGTGGGCCGCCGGCCTGCTCCCGCACGATGAGGACGACGATCACGGCGACCACGACGACGCTCGCCCCAAGGGCGTCATCCACTTCCTTGACGGCTACCCGGGCGATCCCAGCGCGTACGAGCAGATCAAGTTCCGCCACCAGTACAAGTGTGGCGCGGAACTCACCGGGCTCTGCTGGGTCTCGCTGACCCACGACGAGGCCGGCAACTGGACTGCCGTTCTTCAATCGCCCAGCAACGGGTCCATCAAGGGCTTCTAGGCGGCGGGACTCTAGGCGGCGGGGCCCTAGGCGGCGAGTCTGCCGCGCACATGCGCGGCGGCCGCGGTTGCGCCCTTTGCCTCGTACAGGGCGATCGCCGCGTCCACGGTCTGGCGGATCTCGTCCGGTGTTGCGCCCGTGAGGGTGAGCACATCGGCGAGGGATGCAAGCGCGTCTGCCCGCAACATGGGCGCGTCGGTTGGCTCCAGCACCACCAGTGCCTCGCGCGCCAAGGCCACGGCGGCCGCGCCGGACCCTCGACGCGCGCCAACCTGCGCCTCGAGCGTGCGCCAGAGCGCCTGCGCCTCAACGTCGTCGGCATCGGCAAGCTCGCGGGCCCGGGCGGCCATCGAGCCTGCCTCGTCCACACGGCCAAGCTCCAGGAGCACCCGACCAAGAAAGACCGAGAGGGACGAGAGCAGGTAGCGCTCCCCCATCGCATCAAGCGCCTCGTGGTCAGCGCGCAGCAGCCGCGCCGCCTCCTCTGGGGCACCCGCAAGCAGTTCCACGCGCCACGCGGTCTGGGACGTGGATGACGCGTAGACGCTGGCGCCAAGCTCCAGGAGCATCGAGCGGGCTGTGGCGTAGTGGGCGCGGGCGTCCGGGAAGGCGCCAGCCAGTCCCTCAAGCTCAGCGATGGCAAGCAGGACCAGCGCCTCGGTCCGGCGATCCCCCTCCACGCGGCGCAGGATGGAGCGGCAGCGCGCCAGCGCCTCCGGGACCGGCGTTGGGCCAAACAGCGAGGCCTGCGCATAGGCACTGGCGCCGCGGGACTCCTGGCGGGGATCGCCCGCGCGGGCGGCGTGGTCCAGGATCTGTACGGCCGCCTGCGCCGCGGCACCGTACCGGCACGCGGTCCCGTTGACGCCAAACAGCACGCGCCACGCGCGGGTGAGGCCCGCCTCGTCTCCGCGCCGGTCAAACACCTCAATCGCCTGCTCGGCGGCAGCCGTCGCGCGTCCGCTCCAGCCCTCGCCGTCCGTGCCCTGGTAGAACCGCAGCAGCACGCCCACAAGGCTTGCGTGGGCGGCCAGCCCTTGGTCATCGGCAGCGTCGGCTGCGGCCAGCGCCTCGGTCAGCACCGCGTCGCAGCGCTCAAACTCGCCGGACTCAAGGTTTGCCTCCGCAAGTTCCGGGAGCAACACCAGGCGATCCGGGTCCCGCTCCGCAAGCAGTGCCGTGGCACGGCCAAGGAGTCCCGCGGCGCCGGTCATGTCGCCGCGGCGGAACGAGCGCCGGCCGCCGGCGGCCAGACGACGGGCCCCATCGCGGCCCACAACAATGGCGGCAGCGTCCGGTGGGCCAAACTCCAGCCGGTACCGATAGGCCTGTTCGAGGTGGTAGCCCAGCACCTCGTCAAACTCGCGACGGCGACCGCGGTCGCTGGTGGCAAGATCCGACCACGCCACATAGCGCTCATGAAGCGACACGCGCGCCCGCTTGAGCAGCCCCTCATAGGCGGCGTCGCGGATGAGCTGGTTGTGGAAGTGGAAGGCGCCGGCCTCGGGCGGCACGTCGGGATCCAGCCGGATGAGTCCGCGACTGGCAAGCGCCGCCAGACCTGGCTCAACCGCGTCCCGCACCAGGGCATCGCTCAGCGCCGCCACCGCGTCGCGCTCAAACGCGTAGCCCACAACCGCGGCACGCTCCACAAGCGCCCGCTCGTCACGCGGCAGGGCATCAACGCGGGCGGCGAGCAGCGCGCCGATCGACGGCGGCAGGGCAAGCTCCGTGGCCGCATCGGCTGGTGCCCATCGACCGTCCGCCTGAAGCAGAGAGCCGTTCTCCTGGAGCATCGTGACCAGCTGCTCAATGAACAGCGGGTTGCCGTGGCCCGCCGTGACGACCCGTTCCCGGAGCGGTCCAAGATCGGCGGCGCCGTCAAGCAGACCGTCCACAATCCGGCCGGACGCCTCGGTGTCCAGCGGCGCAAGGGCAATCCGCCGACCGCTGCCGGGCGCCCAGTCCGGGTTCGCCTCAAACAGCTCGTTGCGCGTAAGGCCCACAAGCAGCACCGGGATGTCGGCCGTAGCCGTGACAAGGTGGTCCAGCATGTCCAGCAACGCGGGCTCAGCCCACTGCAGCCCGTCCACCACCATGAGCAGCGGGCCCCAGTCGGCCAACACCTCCACGAGACGCCGGACGCCCCAGAAGAGCTCCGCAAGCGGATAGACGGTGTCCGCAAGGCCAGCGATGACCGCGAGGCGGTCTGCGATGCGCGGGTCAGGGGCGATGGCGTCCAGCCGCCGCCGCGCACGCTCGGGCGTGTCGTCGTCGCGGATGTGGGCGGTTGAGCGGATCATCTCCACGATGGGCGAGAACGTGGTGCCGCCGTACGCGGAGCAGCGGCCGCGCAGCACCTGGACGCCGCTGCCAACCTGCGCCTCAAACTCGCGGACCAGACGGGACTTCCCGATGCCCGCGTCGCCAACAATGGAGACGAAGTCCGGCGTGCTGCCGATGACGACGTCGCGGAGGACGCCCCGGAGTTCCGCCAACTCGGCGGCGCGGCCTTCCAGCGGCGCGCTGTGGCGGCGGCTGCGCCCTTCGCGGGCCGTGACCGCGCGCAGCGGGTGGGCGATGACGGGCTCAACCTTGCCCTTCACGTGCAGGGGCATGGCGTCCGCGACATCCACGGCGTCGCGCACCAGCTGGTAGGTGGTGTCGCCAAGGAAGATGCCGCCCACGGGCGCCGCCTGCTCCAGACGGGCCGCGGTGTTCACCGCGTCACCGGTCACCAGGTGGAGGCCCTTGGCCGCGTGACCAGACACCGCAACGCCTGTGTTGATCCCGATGCGCGCCGTCACAACGACGCCTTCAGCACGCAGCTCCGCGTTGAGCGCGGCCACCTCAGCGTGGATGTCCAGCGCGGCGCGGACGGCTCGCAGCGCGTCATCCTCGTGGAGGACCGGTAGCCCAAACACGGCAACCAGCGCATCGCCGATGAACTTCTCGGCGCGGCCGCCGTGGCGCTCCACCACGGCCCGGCAGGCGGTGAAGCCGCGGCTCACCACCTCACGCATGCGATCTGCCGCAAGCGGCTCCCCGTCGAGGGCAGCCGGACGCAGGTCCGCAAACACAATCGTCACGGTCTTGCGCGACTCGGTGACAACCTGCTCGCCGCGCAGTTTGGCGCCACACGTCCCGCACACGGCAAACTCGGCAGGGTTGGCTTCACCGCAGTTGGGGCAAAGCTGCTCGCTGACCCCGGGGCTCACCGTCGCACCAGCTGCCGCCGCGGACACCAGCTTTGGCAGGCTCGCCTGCTGCGTCAGCTCCCACGCGTCCGACAGGTTTGCCTTGCCATGAGCGCCGGGCTGCTCCACAGCGGGCCTGACGGCCGAAAGCGCAGTGGAGCCAGCCGCCCGAACCGTTGAGCCGTCCGCCACCACGCCCATCGGCGGCGCAGCTGCCTCCAGCTCTGCTGCAACGCGCAGCACATCGCCTGTGAGCACGTGCTCCCCGGGGCCGGGCAGGCCAACAACCACTTCACCTGTTGCAAGACCCGTGCGATTGACCAGACGCACCCCATAGATGCGGTCCAGATCCTCGTTCAGGATGGCGAGCGCCGTCTGGGACTCGGCCGCGGCTCGCAGCGCCCGCAGCGGGTCGTCATCGTGGAGTTCAGGCAGGCCAAACACCGCGACGATCGCGTCGCCGATGAGCTTCTCGATGGTCCCGCCGTAACGCTCAATCGGGGCGCGCATTGCCTCGAAGTAGCGCGACAGCACCTCGTAGAGTGCCTCGGAATCCAGCCGCTCCCCAAGCTTGGTGGAGCCCGCGAGATCAGAGAAGTACACCGTGACGTGGCGGCGCAACTCGCGGGCCAAATCCGGCCGCAGCTCCGTGCCGCAGAAGCCGCATCGGCGAAACCGCGACGGCGTGGCCTCGCCGCAGGTGGGGCAGGCCTCGGCACCCGTGTCGCGCAACGGCGCGTCGCCGGTCATGCAGGGATTGCGGCCACAGTTGGTTCATCCACGGACACAACGCCTAGGCGCGCAAGGATCGCGTCAGCCTCGGCCCCCACGGCGAGGCGATCACCGGCATACGCGGCGGGCAGTGCCAGGGTTGCGCGCAGGGTGCGAGCTGTCTCGTAGTCGGCCCGACAGGCGCGCGACGTTCGCAGACTTGTGTCAAACCGGGCGCGGGCCGTGGCGAGGTCGCCCGCCAGCAGCGCGCACCAGCCAAGCGTCCGCTCAAGCTCGGCCCGCAGCGGCTGGCGGTCGCTGCGGCGGCGAACGCGGCTGAGTGCGTCGCGGGCGCGGTCCTCGGCCTCGCGCGGGAAGCCCGCGATCAGCAGGCATTCGGCCATCCGCGCGTGCGTGTCGTCAAGACGGTCAACGGCGCCAAGACGGGTGAGGCGCTCTTCGGCGTCGCGCAGCGCCACCATGCCCTCCGCAAAGCGACCCTGGCGGGCGACCACGCGGCCGAGGTTGCTGGTGGCCATCGCAATGCCAAGCTCGTAATCGGCCCCGTCAAGCTGGGCGAGTGCCTCGCGGAGCAGCGCCTCGGCCTCAGCCAGATGTCCCTGATCGGCCTGAATGGCCGCCGCCCAGTCCGCCAGCAGGGCGGCCTGCGTGATCTTGCCCTCACCGGTTCGCGACAGACGCGAGCGCTCGTAGAGGGCTACTGCGTCATCCCAGCGGCCCTCGCGGTAGGCGTCCATGCCAAGCTGGTCCAGCAACCCAACCTGCTCGTCAAGGCGTGTCTCAGCCATGACCGTGGCGGCGGCAAGGCTGCCCGACTGGCTGGTCACGGCGGCCGTAAACGCAACCCCGTCAATCGCCAGCGTCTTCACGGGCTCCACGGCTTCCACAGTGGCTGTGCGCACGGTGTTGTTGAGCAGCGCAATCTCGCCCACCCCGTCACCCGGGCCAAGCACCGCAACCCGGTTGCCCCCGATGGTGATGTCCACTGTGCCCGACGTGATCACATGGAAGAGGTCCCCCAAATCGCCCTCGCGCATCAGGACCGCGTGCGGCGGGTAGTGGCGGACGCGGGCGCCTGCGGCCAGCTCCTCCACCACGGCAAGGCGGAGCGGCGCAAAGAGCGGCAGGCGGCGAAGCGTCTCCACCGTGGCGGTCCGGCCTGCGAGCGTCCGGTTGTGGCGCAGCAGCAGCGGCGCAATGACCGCAGCCGTTGCAAGCAGCACCGCGCCGGCGGCTGCAAGCGAGCCCTGCACCGCCAGACCGGTCAGCGCAAGCGGCGCGATGATGCCGCCGATGCCCAACGCGGCCTCGGCTGCGCCTTCGAAGAGCGCCATGCCCGCCGCTCGTGACGACGTAGGCAGCGTGCGCTGAAGGAGGCTGTACCCGGCGACGTCAAGGACGGCGTTGGCAACGCCAACCACCGCCAGCATGGCGGCGGCGACGGGCGCCGTGGTAACCAGACCCAGCACCACCAGGGGCACGCCCCACAGCGCCAGGGCTGTGAGAAACGTCTGGCCGAGGCGGCCCGGACCGATGGCGACGACGGCGACGACGGCGCCCACAAGGCCCCCAAGCCCAATCGCCGCGTACAGGTTGCCAACGCCAGGCTCGCCGAGGCCCAGCACGCCGGTTGCTGCGGGCACGAGCAGGACGTTGAGCGCGCCCTGGACGAGACACTGGATCAGGAAGCCGATGGCGACGAGGCGCGGGATGGGGCCGCGGATGAGCGCGTTGGCGCCGTCGCGGAGTGAGCGCACCGTGGATGCGGTTGCGGCACCGGAGTTGCCACCCTCCACGGTGAGACGCGCTACCAGCAGCGCGGCAATCCCAAAGCCCGCGGAGCTCACCCCCAGAACGGCAACAGGACCACCGATGCTGAGGATGGCGGCACCTGCGAGCGGACCGATAAAGCCCGCAAGGCTCTCGCCGGTGGTGGTCCCGATGTTGGCGGCCACCAGATCGCTTGGGGAGCGCGCGATAAGCGGCAGCAGGGAGCCCTGCACGGGGCGGCGGAGCGTGCCGAGGACGGCGTCCACGCCCGCGGCAGCCAGCACAACGATGGTCAGGCCCGCCACGCCGCCCAGCGCCGCAACGCCGATGGCAATCGCGCGTCCAGCGTACGCAAGGGTGAGGAGCGTGCGTCCCGGGACGCGGCTGCCCGCGGCGCCAGCCAGGGGCACGGCGATGATCGTGGGCAGGGTGCGCACGGCGGCCAGCACGGCCAATCCCAGCGTGCCCTCAAGACGGTAGGCCAGGACCAGCAGCGCAACCAGATAGGACCAGCGCGCGGTAGTGGAGATGGCCGACGCAAGTTGAATGCGGCGGAGGTCCGGCTCAGCGAAGACGACGCCAAGCAGCCTGCCGGCGGACATGGGGGTACGGGTGGGCGCTGGACGCATCGGGTAAGGATGCATGGTCCGGGTGAATGGTGCTCCGGCGTACAGGTCAACATGCGGTTAATGTCTCGCGCCCGCCCAGGGGTGTAACCCAGCCGCCCGCTGACGTACGCAGCCCAGTTGGCGGACCATTGCAGGCCGGACGGCCCCCTCTGCCCAGACCGGGGGGTCGGTAGGATGGCCGGAAGGAGCGCACGACCAACTCGGCCCAAGCCAAGTTCGACCCGGCGGCTACACGCGCGCACGGGTGCGCACAGGAGGCATTGGATGCGTGGCATGCGGATCACCGCGGCAGTCGCGGCAGCAGTACTGGTGCTGGCGGCATGCGGTTCAGGGACAACCAGCGGGCCCAAGACCCTCAAGATCGGCTTCACCGCATCCCAGACCGGTGCCCAAGAGCTCACGTCCAAGCGCCAGGTTGAGGGCATCAAGCTCTGGGCGGACCAGGTGGCCAAGGCCGGCGGCATCAAGCTCAAGGACGGCACGGTCCTCACGCCGCAGCTGGTCTCCTACGACGACGAGTCCAAGACGGACCGCGTCCAGGCCCTCTACACCAAGCTCATCAACGACGACAAGGTGGACTTCCTCCTCTCGCCGTACTCGAGCGGGCTGATCAAGGCCGCAGCCGTTGTGGGCGAGCAGAACGGCAAGATCATGGTGACCGCCGGCGGCGCCGACGACGCCACCATGGAACAGGGCTTCACCTCCATCTACCAGCTCTACACGCCCGGCTCCAAGTACCTTACCGGCGCCATCGACCTGATGCTCGCGATGGACCCCACCGTCAAGACGATCGCCATCGTCAACGAGAAGGACGCCTTCTCCACGGGCGTCGCCGCGGCCGCCAAGCCCTACGCCGAGTCGAAGGGCCTGACCGTCGTCCTCAACGAGGGCTACGACTCGGGCACCACCGACTTCGCGCCCCTGGTGAACAAGATCGCCGCGGCCGCGCCTGACGCCATCCTCGGCGGCGGGCACTTCCAGGACGGCCAGACCTTCGCCAAGGCCGTCTTCGACAAGCAGGTCGCGGCGCGGTTTGTCGCGCTGCTCGTCGCGCCGCCGGAGCCCACGTTCTCCGCGATTGGCGCGGCCGCGCTGGGCATCGTGGGCCCGTCGCAGTGGGAGCAGTCGGTCAAGTACGACGCCACAACGGCCGCGGCAGCAGGCGCCACCTGGTACGGACCGGCAGTCGCAGACTTTGTCACCGCATACCAGACCGCCTACGGCGCGGCGCCCTCCTACCACTCGGTGGGCGGGTACGCCGCCGGCCTTGTCCTCGAGAAGGCGATCGAGGACGCGGGCAGCATTGACGCCGCCGCGGTCCGCAAGGCGCTCGACGCGCTGAACCTGATGACCCTCTTTGGCCAGACGCAGTTCTCCACCGACACCAAGACGCACGGCAAGCAGACCGCCCACCAGATGGTCTACGTGCAGTGGCAGGCTGCCGGGGACGGACTGGCGAGCCAAGTGGTCTGGCCGGTGGCCGTCCGCACGGCGCCCATCCTGCCCCGCCAGTAACCGCCTGTGAACCTTGGCGCCCTGCTCCCGTCGGCCATCGATGGGCTGCTGCTGGGGTGTGTCTATGGGCTGGCCGCCATGGGGCTCACGCTGATCTTTGGCGTGACCCGCGTGGTGAACCTGGCCCATGGCCCGGTGATCGCCATGGGCATGTTCGTGGTGCTGGCCGTGGCGAGTGGTGCCGGGCTGAACCCGTACATCGGGGTGCTGCTGGCGGCCGTCGTGGGGCTGGCAGCGGGTGTCGTCATCTATGTGGTGGCCGTTGACCGCGTGATCAACGCGCCAGAGCTCACCACGCTGCTCGCGACGTTTGCGGTGAACCTGATCATCATCGGCACGGCGACAACGCTGCTCACCACCAGCCCCCGCGCCGTGGACGTGGACTTGGGGGCGCTGCGAGCCGGCAACGTGACCGTCATGGGAACGCACGTGGTGGCGGTGGTGATCGCCGTGGCCGCAGCAGGCGCCCTCTATGCGTTTCTCTTCCGCACACGGCTGGGCAAGTCCGTCCGGGCGGTGGCGGCGGATCGTGCCGCGGCGGAACTGATGGGCATCAACTCGCGCCGCATGCTGGCGCTTGCGTTTGGCTTGGGCACGGCGCTGGCGATGACCGCGGGCGCCCTGCTCGCCACGATGTTCTCCTTCAACGTCCTCTCCGGCGGGACGTACGAGACCAAGAGTTTCGTGATCGTTGTCCTGGGCGGCCTCGGCAACCCCACAGGCGCCCTCATCGGCGGCCTTGTCATCGGGCTGCTGGAGGGTGTCACAGCGGTGGTGATCCCGGTGTCCTGGGTGCCGGTCATCGAGTACGCGGTCTTCGTGCTGATCCTGCTGGTTCGGCCGCGCGGGCTGCTGGGGTCACGCCAGTGAGGGCGACACTGCACGGGCTGCACGGGCTGCCCCGCCCCTTCCTCCCTGTCCTGCTGCTCATCGTCGCGGTGGTGGCGGCGCTCCCGCTTGTGACGGGCAACCCGTCCCTGCGCGAGGAGCTGTTCTTCATGCTCCTGCTGGTCACCCTGGCAACCAGCGTCAACGTCATCACCGGCTACACGGGCTATGTCTCGTTTGGCCACATCGTGTTCTTTGGCCTTGGCGGGTACGGCGCCTTCTGGTCGATGCAGGTGCTGGGCGTCCACTTCCTGGTGGCGGCGGCGCTGGGCGTGATCCCGGCGGTCCTTGTGGCGGTCATCGTGGGCGGGGCGGTGCTACGGCTGCGCGGTGCCTACTTCGCCCTGGCAACGCTGGGGATCCTTGAGGCCACCAAGGCGTTCATGACCAACTTCGAACCTGCCGGCGGGGCCGTGGGGCTGTCCTTCAACTTCTCTGTGTACGCCAACTACGGCGGGGCCAAGAGCGCAGCGGAGATGGCCTACGTCTTCATGGCGCTGGTGGCGCTTGGGGCCATCACCGCCTCGTACCTCGTCCGCCACTCAAAGTTTGGCCTGGCGCTGATGACCATCCGCGAGGATCAGGATGCCGCGGTCATCCTGGGCATCGACCCTGCGCGGACCAAGGTTGCCGCGTTTGTGATCTCGGCGGTGTTTCCGGCGCTCGCGGGGGCTGCGTTCTTCTTCAAGAACGGGATCATTGAGCCCGGCTCCGCCTTTGACCTGACCCGCTCCATCGAGTCGCTGGTCATCGTGGTGCTGGGCGGCATCGGCACGGTGGCGGGACCCGTCATCGGCGCGGCGGCCTACGAGTGGCTGCGCGGGTTCCTGATCACCAACCCGGCGCTGGCCTCATTCCAACTCACGATTGCGGGGGTTCTGCTCCTGGTCGTCGTGCTGTTTGCCACCTCGGGGCTGGTGGGCGTCATCCGCTCCCGCGTCCCGAGAGCGCGCGGGTGGCTGGAGTGAGCGCGCTGCTGGCCCTGCGTGGCGTGACCGTGGCGTTTGGCGGCCTCGTCGCCGTGGATGACGTCACCTTTGATGTCGAAGAGGGCTCCATCACCGGGCTCATCGGACCCAACGGCGCCGGCAAGTCCACCGTCTTCAACGCGGTCAACGGCGTGTACCGGCCGCGCACGGGCTCCATCCTGTTTGACGGGCGCGACATCGTGGGCATGCCGTCGCAGCGGATTGCGCGGCTGGGCATCGCCCGGGCCCACCAGGTGGTCCGCCCGCTGACCGATCTCTCGGTGCTGGACAACGTCACCGTTGGCGCCTGTTTTGGGCGCGATGCGCTGGGGCTTGTCGCGGGCCGACGACGCGCGGCTGGCGTGCTTGAGCAGCTGGGGCTGGCGGATCGCGCGTCGCAGCCCGCAGGCTCGCTCAACGTTGCGCAGAAGAAGCGTCTGGAGCTGGCGCGCGCGGTGGCGGCAGGTCCGCGCCTGCTGCTGGCCGACGAGGTGCTTGCGGGGCTGAACCCGCACGAAGTTGAAGAGATGCTGGGGGTCTTCGCAACCATCCGTGCCGCCGGGGTCACCATCCTGATGATTGAGCACCTGATGCAGGCGGTGATGCACCTCTCAGACAAGGTCGTGGTGCTGGACTACGGGCGGCTGATCGCTGTTGGGACGCCCGCTGAGGTGCAGGCTGATCCGGCCGTGATTGAGGCGTATCTGGGCGACCCGCACGCCGCCGAGCGGCTGCTGGCGGACGAGCCGTGAGCTCGCTTGTCGTCCGAGGCCTCGAGGCGGGCTACGGCGGCGTTCCCGTGCTCTGGGGCGTGGACCTGGACCTGCGCGACGGGCTGCTCACCACGCTTGTGGGCTCCAACGGCTCGGGCAAGACCACGTTCCTCCGTTCCGTGATGGGGCTGATCAGGCCGTGGCGCGGGTCCGTTTCGCTTGACGGCCTAGACGTCACGCGGCTGTCCGCCCATGAGAAGGCCGACCTGGGGCTGGTGCTTGTCCCGGAGGGCCGCCAGCTCTTCACAACGATGACGGTGCTTGAGAACCTCGAGATGGGCGCCACCGTGCGGCGGGCGCGGCCGCTGATGCGGGCGTCGCTCGATGAGGTGTTCACGATGTTTCCGAGGCTCGCGGAGCGGCGGGGCCAGCAGGCACTGACCCTGTCCGGCGGCGAGCAGCAGATGCTCGCAATTGCGCGCGGCCTCATGGCAAAGCCGTCGATCCTGCTGCTGGACGAGCCCTCGCTTGGCCTGTCGCCGCGGGTGACGATGGAGATGTTCACAACGATTCGGGCGCTCCGCCGAGCCGGGCTGACCATCGTGCTGGTGGAGCAGAACGTGCAGCTGAGCCTGGCCATCGCGGACCACGCGTACGTGCTGGCGCACGGGCGCGTTGAACTGTCGGGGCCGGCGCGCGAAATCCGCGAGATGCCGGCGGTGCGAGCGGCGTACCTCGGGGCGTCGTCGGCCGAGTAGGTGGGCCGCCCGGTGTCCGCGCCGTCGCCCCGGCCCGCGCCTTGGCGCCTTGGCGCCGGCGTTCGCCCTGTCGTCCGCGCCGTCGCCCCGGCCCGCGCCTTGGCGCCCGGCCTGCGCCTTGGCGCCCGGCCCGCAGCCCGGCCCGCAGCCCCGGCCTTCGGCCCGGCCGTATGCAATCCATGACTGCCTGCAGGCGAAGCGCGCCGGTTAGGGTTCGCATTGCCGCCGATGTCGCGCCACCGGGTCCCCACGGCGTGCCTGCAACACGTCGATGTATGCCCGAGTAGTCACCCCATGCATGCGGCGTGCCCGAGGGCAGGCGCCACTGGACCTGCCGGGCTCGCGCCGCGGGCTAGTCGTCGTCGATCCCCTGCGGCCATGCATGGAGTGCATACGCCGTGCGCAAGGCACACGCGGGCTCGGCGCGGGCAAGCCGCACGCGGGCTCGGCGCGGGCAAGCCGCACGCGGGCTCGGCGCGGGCAAGGCACACGCGGGCTCGCCGTGCGCAAGGCACACGCGGGCTCGGCGCGAGCCAGTCTGACCCCAGGCACCCCGATCAGCCCGAGGGCAGGCGCGGGCAAGGCAGACCTCAGGCACCCCGATCAGCCCGAGGGCAGGCGCCATCGCTGCGGGGAGTGGATGGAACTCGCGATCGTCGATCCGCGCGCTGCGCCACGTTCGACGCCGGCAAGGAGGTCAGCCCCCAAACTCAGCACTCGGTGATGTTGAGGGCGAGCCCACCGCGTGACGTCTCCTTGTACTTGTTGTGCATGTCGGCACCCACCTGGCGCATTGTCAGGATGGCCGCATCCAGCGACACGTGGTGGACGCCGTCGCCGGCAAGCGCGATGCGCGCCGCGTTGATCGCCTTCACGGCCGCTAGGGCGTTGCGCTCGATACAGGGGATCTGAACCAGACCGCCCACGGGGTCGCAGGTCATGCCCAAGTTGTGCTCGATGCCAATCTCGGCCGCGTTCTCCACCTGCGCGGGCGTCCCGCCCATGATCGCGGCGAGCCCGGCGGCAGCCATCGCGCACGCCACGCCCACCTCGCCCTGGCAGCCCACTTCCGCTCCCGAAATGGACGCGTTCTCCTTGAACAGGATGCCGATGGCGGTGGCGGTGAGCAGGAAGTCGATGACGCCGCGCTGCGTGGCGTAGCCCACAAACCGCGCGTAGTAGTGGAGGACCGCGGGGATGATGCCCGCGGCGCCGTTCGTGGGTGCTGTCACCACGCGTCCGCCAGCGGCGTTCTCCTCGTTCACGGCCATGGCGAACAGGTTGACCCAGTCCATCATCGCGAACGGGTCCTCCGGCGCCCCGCTGATCGCCCGCGCGATCAGCCCCTGGTGCAGCGCGCGAGCCCGACGCCGCACCCGCAGACCGCCCGGCAGTTCGCCCGTCGCCCGCATCCCGCGGTCCACACAGTCCTGCATCGTCCGCCACATGCGCAGCAGCCCGTCGTCAATCTCGTCGTCAGTCCGCCAGCGGCGCTCGTTGCGCCGGACAACCTCGGCGATGGAGCAGCCCTCGGCCGCGCTGATCGCCAGCAGCTCCGCGCCGCTGTGGAACGGGTGCGGCAGGTCGTCCGTGAGGGCTACGCCATGGCGGTGACCGTCGCGGTCGGCCGCCAACTCGTCGCCCACGATGAAGCCGCCGCCCACCGAGTAGTAGCGGTGGGAGGCGATGACCTCGCCCGCGGCATCCAGCGCGGTGCAGCGCATGTTGTTGACGTGGAACGGGTCGGTCTCGTCCGGGCCCAGCCGCTCGCTGTAGGTGAGGTCCGTCTTCGGGTCAAAGCGGACGTCGTGACGGCCAGCCAAGCGGAGCGGCGTGCCGCCGAGGATGGCTTCCACCCGAGCCTCGACGGTCTCCACCGGAACCGTGTCGGGCGCCTCGCCCTCAAGCCCCAACAGCACGGCGGTCCCGGTGCCATGGCCGCGGCCCGTGGCGCCAAGGGATCCAAAGAGCTCCACCGTGACCCGGCTCACCCGCTCGAGCTCGCCATGGTGCTCAAGCCCCGCCACAAACCGGCCGGCGGCACGCATGGGGCCAACCGTGTGCGAGCTGGACGGGCCGATACCAATCTTGAACAGGTCGAAGGCGCTGACGGCCATGGGGCTGGAACTCCCTCCACGCGGTGGATGGCCGCGCAGACGCCAGTGTGCGGCAGACCGCACAATCGGTGCATGCACACCACGAGAACCAGATGAGCGATCGCCTCCCCGCCGGCGCGACGGTGGCACTTCGCTATGGCCGCGGCACGCTGCCGCTGGCCCTGCCGTGCGACGCGGACGTGATCCGGCCCCGCCACAGTGCGGCCCTCGCGGATCCCGCTGGCGCCATCGCCGCGGCGCTCCGCTCCCCGCTGGCCGGCCCCCCGCTTCGCGACCTTGTGCCGCCCGGCGCCCGTGTGGGCGTCTCGGTCTGCGACGTGACGCGCCCGTTCCCGTCCCGTCTTGTGCTGCCGGCATTGCTGGACGCCATCCCCGATGCGCGGGTCACGGTGTTCATCGCCACGGGCACGCACCGCGCCTGCACACCGGAGGAGCTGGACGCGATGCTGGGGCCGGCGGTCCTGGCGCGCGTGGCAATCGTCCAGCACGACGCGTTTGACGCTGACGCCCATGCGTCCTTGGGTGTCATCCCCGGATCGGACGCCACCGCCATGGTGGATGCGGGCTTTCTGGCGCAGGACGTGCGGATCACGCTGGGCTTCATCGAGCCCCACTTCTTTGCCGGGTTCTCCGGAGGGCCAAAGATGGTGGCACCCGGGCTCGCCTCGATTGAGACCGTGCTGGAGCTCCACTCGGCGGCCCGCGTTGGCCACCCGCGCGCCACGTTTGGCGCCCTGGCAGGCAACCCGCTCCACGAGGGGATCGCCGCGGTTGCGTCACGGGCAGGCGTCGCGTTCAGCCTGGACGTCACGCTCAACGACCGCCACGAGGTCACCGCGGTGTACGCCGGAGCGCCGTGGGAGGCGCACGCCCGCGGCTGCGATGTGGTCCGCGAAACCGCGATGGAGCGCGTGGCGGCGCCGTACGACATCGTCGTGACCACCAACAGCGGCTACCCCCTGGACCAGAACCTGTACCAGGCCATCAAGGGTGTCTGCGCGGCGGCCGGCATCGTTCGTGACGGCGGAGCGATCCTGGTGGCGGCCGAGTGCGCCGACGGGCTCCCCGCCCACGGCCGGTACCGCTCGCTGCTGGAGCGCTGGGGCTCGCCTGCCGCGTATCTGGCGGCGCTGGACTCGGGCGAGGTGCGCGTCCACGACCAGTGGCAGGTCCAGAAGCAGGCGCTGGTGCTGGAGCGCGCCCGCGTGCTGGTGCATGCCGACGGGCTTACGGACGCCGAGATCCGCGGTGCATGGCTTGAGCCAGCGCCGGATGTCGCGGCGTCGCTTGCCGCGCTTGTTGCCGATTACGGACCCGGCTGCCGCGTGGCCGTCCTGCCCGAGGGCCCCCAGTCCATCGCGTTTCTGGCGTGACCGCCGCTGATCTGCCGGCCTGGCTTGCGGCGGCTTCCGGCGGCACGCTGCACGCGGCCGAGCGCGCCCGCTGGGGCTTCCGCCACGAGACATGGCTCGTCACCGCCGAAGACGGCCGGCGCCTCGTTGTGCAGCGCCGGGCGGGCGGTCCCAACCCAACCCGCGGCGGCCCGGTCATCGTGCGGGGTCTCGTGCGCGACGCAGGCATCCCCGTGCCCGAGCCTGCCGACGCTGGCCGCGACGAGGCGGGGCGCGTGCTGGTGGCGATGCCGCTGATCACGGGGACCGTGGCTGCCGAACTGCTGGACACCAACGCCGGGGCCACGCGTGCTGGCACGTTGTGCGGTCAGGTGGCCAAGCGGCTGGCGGCGATGGACCCGGCAGGCGTTGCGGCCATCGCGTCCACCTGGGCGGGGCTGCACGGACCGTGGGCCAGCGCCGATGGGCTGCGCGCGGCAACCCGGACATGGCTGGATGCCGCGGCCGATGGCCTGCCAGGCGACGCACTTCCCCCTGACACCGAGGCGCGCCTGTTGGCGCTGGCGGAGCGCGCCGCTGCCGAGACCGCGCAACGCGGTGTCCGGTTTGCCCATGGCGACCTTGCGCCGGTGAATGTTCTTGTGGCGCCGGGGCCGGGCGGCCGGGTTGCCGCGG
>CAIYHO010000114.1 GCA_903925955.1 uncultured Chloroflexota bacterium | reverse complement strand
GGCGACGTCGGCGATCGTGCGCGCAGGCCCGGTCACGCGCATGCCGCGGCGCGACACGGTGTCCGCCGCGCCGAGCGGATGCGTCGTCGTGTGGAGGACCACGCCGTCCTGCGGCGCCAGCCGCCGCCGACTCCGCGGCACCGTGAGGTGCACCCGGTCCGCGATGGTGTCAGCGAGGCCGAGGACCTCCAGCGCGGACTCGTGGGACACGACCGCGTCCGGCGCCTGCCGGAGCCACGCGGCGACGACCTCGTCTCCTGGCTGGGAGGGGTAGTCACGGAGCCGGTAGAGGCCCCGTGCGGCGCGCGCGAACCTCCCGGACCGCACGTGGTGGCTGAGCAGGGCGGAGCTGAAGCCGTGCGCGGCCGCCTGCGCTGTCGTGAAGCAGCCGGCCTGCGCGCTGGCGACGGCGAACAGCGCCCCGTGGTCCGGAGGTGCCTTCATGTCGTTCATAGGCTAAATGATACTTACGAAGTCAACGACACATCGTCGGGCATGACGTGGATCGGCCACGCGGACCGCAAGTCGCCAGACCGGGACAATAGGGTTGGTCGAGGAGGCTTGACTCCCCTCGCCCCGACCAGATCCCCTCCAGCGCCCGATCCGCAGGCGGGCCCGGCCAGCGGCGTTTGCGCGGCGATCTCGCTGCACGTTTCGTGCTCGCTCACACGCGGATCGCCGCGACCTATCGGCGCGCCCAACAGCCCCGTCCAGGGGAGGTGCCGTTCGCGACTGATCCCGCCAGCGTGGGCTGACCGCGGCCGGCCACCCCGGGGGTAGGCTTTGCCCGTGAAGACCGCCCTGCCGATGCTGTTGCTCGCGTCGCTCCTGGCCGGCTGCGCCAGCGGGGCGTTGCCGTCCGCCTCCGCCAGTTCTGCACGCCTCTCCGTCGCCAACTTCACGACAATCCCGGTCACGCTGGTGGTGAACGGCGCAGTGGTCGAGACCGTCGCGCCCGGTGTCCGGGAGGACCCCGTGAAGGCCGCACTGCCGCCGCTGCCGTGGTCTGTCGAGACGCGGTCGCCGTCGGGCCGGGTGCTCTCCACGATGACCGTGAAGTCAGGAGACTCGGCCGGCTCGTTTGGCGACGCGGTGCGCGCGGACCTCGCTTGCGGTCGCCTCGACATCTGGTCCGGCCCGCCGATGCTGGGCCCCACGTTCATCCCGGACCCGTCGCGCCCCTGCGACTGACGGTCGAGCGCGCCATGGGCCCGGCATCGGTCAGGCTGACAGGCTCCCGATTGGTATCTGCAGGACTCCATCGCGCCGTATGGGCGCGTATCCGGTGCCCGTGATGACGCAAAGCGCGACGGGTTCCTCGCCGGCGACGCGGTCCCGGAGCCTGAGGAGCGATGCCGCGGCGGCGTCAACCACGCTGGCCGATGAACCCAGTTTGATCTCAAACCCCGCCCACCGCCCGTCCGCCAGTTCGACGATCGCATCGGCTTCGAGCCCCGTGTTGTCGCGGTAGTGAAGGACCTCGCAGCCCAGGGCGCTCGCGTAGACACGCAGATCCCGCACCACGAGGGACTCGAAGAGCAGGCCCATCCAGTTGAGCTCGCGCAGCAGACGCGCTGGCCCCGCGTTCAGCGCAGCGAGGGCCGGGCGCCATGCCAGCACGTCGTCAGTCACCATGAGCCGGTCGAGGGCCCCGAGATACGTCCGCACAGTGTCCGGATGCAGAACCCCGTCGGCGCCGTTGGCATCAGAGGTGAGCGTCTCGACCGATGCGGGGATCGCGGTGTTCCGGGCCAGAGAGGACAGCAGGCGCCGCCCGGATGCCGCTACATACTGGCCGGGACGCACCGCGGCAGGCTCATCATGCGTGGACAGCCGCCCGCCAGATACTTCGGCATAGGCCGAAGCACCTGCAGGTGAGCATGTGCGGACACACCCGCCCCGCCCACGATGCCGTTGCGGGCGGAGCCTCCTAGAGCTGCTTGTAGTGCGGCCCCTCGCCGCCCTCGGGCGCAACCCAGGTGATGTTGGCCACGGGGCACTTGGACGAGCACGCCATGCAGTGCAGACAGTTTGACGGCGACAGCACAATCTTCGCGCCGTCCCAGCGGTACACGTCGCCCGGGCAGAAGTTGGTGCAGGCCGCGGCGTAGTCACGCTCGCAGGCGATACACGCATCCGGGTTGGGGATGGTGATGTGGGACGGCTCGTCCTCGCGGTGGATCGTGCCGGTGAGCGACACAAACGTCGCCCCGTCCATGCGGCCCGGATCTGCCCGGCGGACGCGGGCGCCCACCTTTGTGGCGCGGCCATCGGTGTGCATCCCCAGACGTCCCGGCAGGAACGAGGAGACCAGCGACATCGGCGTGCCGAAGTACAGGCCAAGCTTGAAGACCTGGCGGTAGTTGCGGGCGTGGTGCATCTCGGCCATGACGCCGGCTGCCTCAAGGCGACCGCGGTACCCGTCCAGCGAGCCCACGGCGCCATCGGCCCCCAGCGCCTCCACGGCCGTCTCGGCCGCGGCCATACCGGTTCGGATGGCGTAGTGGAGACCCTTGATCTTCTCCATGTTGACAAAGCCCGCGCCGTCGCCCGTGATCATGGCGCCGGGAGCTGAGAGCGTGGGCAGGGCGAAGAAGCCGCCCTCTGGGATGGTCTTGGCGCCCGTGGCAACCACGATGCCGCCCTTGAGCATGGCCGCGATTGCCGGGTGGGCGCGCCAGGTCTCGAACTCGCGCTGCGGGTCAAGATCGCCGGTCTTCCAGTCCAGGCCCAGGATCAGGCCCACGGCAACGGTCTTCTCGCCCATGGCGTACATGAAGCCGCCGCCAAACGTGGACGGCTTGTTTGGGTAGCCCAGCGTGTGGACGACGCGGTTGTTGCCGAAGGGGCTGGCCTCCGGGAACTGGACGATGGCCTTCATGCCCAGCGCGAAGCTCTGCGGGCCCTTGCCTGCACCAAACCGCTCGATGTACTGGGTGCTGATGGTGCCGTGGGTGCCGTCCGCAAGGATGGTGACCCGGGCGCGGATCTCCTCAACGGGGACGTGGTTGCCCTTGGGCGACCCATCGGCGGCAAGGCCAAGCTCCGCAAGGCGGACGCCGCGGACCACGCCGTCCTCAACGATGAGCGTGCGGGCCGTGGTGCCGTGGAAGACCTCAACGCCGGCCTTCTCGGCCTGCTCGCTGAGGAACTGCGTCATGCGGGACGCGGAGATGACCACATCGCCCGTGTGGTGCATCCGGGACGGCACCACCTTCTTGGGGATGGTGATTGCCTTCGAGCCTGTGAGGAACAGCATCTCGTCGCGCTCCACCGGAACCATCGTCTCGGTGAAGGAGTTGCGCATGGTGCGCCAGCCCGGGACCAGGTCGTCCAGACAGGCGGACTCAAAGGCTGCGCCCGAGAGGACATGGCTGCCCGCGGACGGGGCCTTGTCGATGACGACAACGGAGATCTCGCGACCGGCGGCGGTGGCCGCGGTCTTGGCCTGGATGGCGGCGGTGAGACCGGCGGGGCCAGCCCCAACGATCAGGATGTCGATGTTGGTCATCGGGCCGCCTCCTGCGCGGCGCGGGTCAGGGCCGGGACAACCGTCTCGAGGTCGCCAACGATGCCGAAGTCCGCGTAGTTGAAGATCCTGGCCCGTGGATCCTTGTTGATGGCCACCACCGTGTCCGACATCTGCATGCCGGAGATGTGCTGGACAGCGCCCGAGATGCCAATCGCCATGTATAGGCGCGGTGCCACGGTCTGGCCGGTCTGGCCAACCTGGTAGTCGTGCGTGGTGAAGCCGTCCTCCACCGCGTGGCGCGAGGCGGAGACCTTGGCGTCATCGCCCAGGAGCGCCGTCAGACCGCCTGCGAGCGGGTTCAGGAGCCTGTCAAAGTCCGCCCGATTGCGGATGCCGTGGCCGCCCGACACAAGGATCTTCGCGTCACGGATGCTCACCTTGGAGGTGAACGATTCGATCGGGATCACCGTGGAGACGGGCACGTCCGGAAGGTTTGGCTTGATGCGGACAACCTCGCCCTTGCGCGTTGGGTCAGGCGGCGGGATCTTGAACACACCCGGCCGGACAGTCGCCATCTGCGTGGGGCTGTCCTTGGTCATGATGGTGGCCATGATGTTGCCGCCCAGCGCGGGCCGGGTCTGCTTGAGGATGGCGACGTTGGCCTTGAAGTCCCCGATCTCAAGCTTTGTGCAGTCAGCCGTGAGACCCGAGTCGCTTGCGTACGCGATGCGCGGGGCCAGCTCGCGGCCAAGGGGCGTGGCGCCGAAGAGCATCACCTGCGGCTTGTGCTCAAGCACCAGCGCGGAGATGGCGGCCTTCCAGCGGAGTGCGTTGAACTCTGCGAGACGCGGGTCCTCGATGGCGTAGACCGTGTCCGCGCCGTGCGCAATCAGGGATGCGGCCAGCTCGTCCGAAACTGACGCTGCCGGCAGGACAACGCCCACCTTCTCGCCCAGGAACTGCGCGAGCTCCCGGGTCTTGCCCAGGATCTCAAGCGACACGGTCTTGACGTCGTCGCCCTCGGACTCGGCCAGGACCCAGAACGGGCCGTGGTACATGGCGTCTCGACCTTCAAGCGCGTAGGCGCCCTCCTCGTGGACGGCGGGGCCGCCGGTGGCGAGGCGGTACTTGGCCTTGATCTTCGCAACCAGCTGCGCCGGATCCGTGACCATCTCGCAGGTCTTGGCCCGGTCCTCGGACGGGGAGAAGATGCGGTAGACGGTGGTGCGGGAGCCCTTGATGCCGATCCGGTCCGGGGCGGCTTCAACGTCGGCCGCGCTCCAGGTGTGGATGTTGGACGTGCGGGCCGCGCGCGATGCGTGGAAGCCGCTGTAGAGCGTGTCCATGCAGGCGGTGATGGTGACCAGCGTGGGGAACACGGCGGGGATGACGTCCTCGATGCCCGTGGCACCGATGCGCCGGAACTTGAGCTTTGGCGTCAGCTCCACGCCCTGCACGTAGGCAATCTGGTCGATGCCGAGGTCTTCGGCAATCTGCGGCGGGACCTGCGCCGTGTCCCCGTCAACGGACTGCATGCCGGTGACGATGAGGTAGTCCCTGCTGCCGCCAAGGAGCTCGCGCTCGATGCGCCGGATGCCCTGCGCCAGCGAGTACGCCGTGGCGGGGGTGTCCGCGCCGCCCATCGCTCGGTCTGTCAGGAGCACCGCTTCGCCGGGCGCACGGGACAGGCAGTCCACGAGGACGTCACGAGCCTGCGGCGGGCCCATGGTGAGGTAGATGGTCTTTGCGTCAGGGTCGCCCGCGGTGAGCATCTTGGCGAAGCTCAGGGCATGGAGGTCCAGCGGGTTGAGGACGCTGTCAAGAAGGCCGCGCCGAAGCGTTCCCTTTTCTCGATCCCAGGCGTCCTCGGGGATGTTGCTGACGTCCGGGACCTGCTTGACAAGGACGATGACGTGCATGGCGGCCTTTCGGTGGAGGTCGTCGGGGGAGACGCTCAGTCAGGTGTCGCGCGTACACGAAACCAGTGGCCAGACCCTGACCACGAAGAATGGTATCGGTTACGCCATCGCGGCCGGAGGCCCAACGGCACCATTGCCATGGGCCGTCTCCCCCAATCAGCGGTGTCCGCAGAACCCCGCAACCACGTCAAACAGCACGGGGAAACCCCAGCGAAGCGCGTCCAGACCCACGCGCTCGTCCTGACCGTGGAAGCGCTCAAGGAACCGCTCGCCGGGCTCAAGCTTGAGCGGGGAGAAGCCATAGGTGGGCACACCCAGGTGCGCGGTCCACTTTGCGTCGGTGGCGAAGGGGGCCATCACCGGCACCGGGATGCCGTCCGGGTCATGCGCAACGATGGTGCTGCAGAGCAGGTTGTACAGCTCGCCTGACGCTGGCGCCTCAACTGGGGGCGCGCCGATGACGTGCTCCACCGTGCAGTGCGGCATGAGGTCGCCAAGCCGTGCGATGACCTCCTCGCGCATGTCCCCCTCGGTGGTGCCGGGGAGCGTGCGGCAGTCGATCTCGATGGTGGCCTCGCCCGGGATGATGTTGTACTTGATGCCCGCGTGAACCACGCCTGGGCTGATGGTGTTGCGCAGGAGCGCGCGGAGGGCGCGGGCGTACATCTCGTCGCAGAGGCTGCGGACCGCGGCGTCGGAGCGGCGGGGATCGTCGCCGCGGATGGCGCGGACAAGCTCTGCCGCCTTGGCGTTGTCCGCCAGCCCTTCCTCGACGCCCTTGAGCAGTGCTTCGATTGGCCCGGTGAGGCTGGGCTCGCCGGGGGCAGCCAGACGGAGGATGGCCTCCGCGGCAAGGACCGCGGCATTGTCGTCACGCGGCATGGAGCCGTGGCCCCAGGTGCCGTGGACGCTGATCTTGTAGGTCTCGCGACCCTTCTCGGCGGTCATCACCGGGTAGAACCGCCGGCCCGCCAGGTCCACGGACACGCCGCCCGCCTCGTTGAGCGCACCCGCCGCCTGAATGGTCTCCGGCCGGTTCTGGACGAGCCACTTCACGCCCACCGTGCCGCCCGCCTCTTCGTCCGCGGTGCAGGCGAACATGACGTCTCGGGCGAGGCCTGGGATGGGGTCCGTCGCCGGGTTGAGGCCGGCGGCGCGAGCGCGTCGGGCCAGCAGGACCAGGGTCATGACCTCCATGGCCACCATGGACTTCATGTCCACCGCACCCCGGCCCCAGATGTAGCCGTCGGCAATCTCCGCGGAAAACGGCGGGAAGCGCCAGCCCGTGGCGTCCACGGGGACCACGTCGAGGTGCGAGAGCAGGAGGAGCGGCTCGCCGCCCGTGCCGTCGCCGCGGAGTCTCGCCAGGACACTGCCGCGGCCGGGCTCGGGCTCCACAATCTCGGGATCCAGGCCCTCGGCGCGCAGACGCTCGGCGATGAAGCGCGCGGCGTCTGTCTCGGGACCCGGCGGGTTGGGCGGGTTGATGGACGGGATGCGGATCAGCGCCTGGAGCAGCGCCACCAGTTCATCATGGGCCCCTGCCCACTCGTCCTCGCTCAGCGCGGTCGAAGGCAGCGGGGCGGCCATGGTGTCAGCGCGGCGCGGCGAGGAGCGCGCCCAGGATGCCCAGCACAAACCCGCCGGCGACGATGACGACGGTCATCCCAACCAGCAGGCGCACGAAGCGGCGCTCGCTCCTGAGGGTCTCACTGAGTGCGGGGTCGTTGCCGCCGGCAATGTACGGCTGGGGCAGACCGCGCTTGCGGGCATGCTCGTTGCGGACGGCGTCGTAGGCGTCGGGATCCGGAGGCAGCGGCGTTGCGGTGGTCACGTGCCCATCATGCCCCACGTCCGGCGGAGGTGCCGCGTGTGCACGGTAGACACCACGCGCTAGACTCGCGGACACGATGCAGACTTACCCAATGCACAACCACCCGGCCTCTCACCACCGACGCGCAACCCGGCTTGCGGCGCTTCTCACTGCGCTGGTGCTTGCGTCGTGCGGAAGCACGCCCACGCCCCAGTCCACCGCAAGTGGCGCCCCCACAACTGCGCCAACGGCGTCCGCCCCCGCAACCGCCGCCCCCGGCGCGTCGCCCACGGCGTCGCCCACCGATGCGCCCACCCCGGCGCCCACGGCCACCCCCACGCCAACGGCTCCCACCGGATCGTTCCCGCTGGCCGTGGTTGTGCACAACACGGATCTGCGCGAGATCACGTCGTCGGGCGCGCTGGTTTCGGCCGCAGCCAACGGATCGCTGATCCTGCCGTGTGGCCTGGCCACGCTCAAGATCGGCAAGAGCACCGCCAAGGTCTCCACGGCCTGTACGGCGGCATCGGCCATTCCCGCGAAGCTTGCGAAGAACCCCAAGTCGATGGCGCTGCTGCCCGCAGCGCTGGTTGATCCGCGGGTGAAGGTGCTCGTTGTGGACGGCGCGGACCTCTTTGGCAACACGGTGGTGCGCACCGAGAAGTACCCCGTTGTCGCCACGGCCACCGATGGCACCACGGACCTCACCACCGCTGACGTGGCGTATGACGCCAACGATGTGCGCACGATCGTGTCCACGGGCGATACCTGCCCGGACCGCTCGGTCAGCCTGTGGGCCAACGTCAAGGGCAAGGGCTGGGACTGGACGCTCCAGGGCGGCTGGGCGCGGTACACCGGCAGCTATATGTCCAGCTTCGGCTGGAAGACGATGTCGGCCAAGCGCACGGGTGAGGGCATCGGCGCCGTCTGGAACATGATCAAGGACGCCGATCTGGCGGTGAACGATTTTGAGTGCCCCATGGTGTCCTGGTTCACCCAGCACGCCCACGGCACGTACTTCACGATTGACCCCAAGGTGGCCACGCTCCTCGGGAACGTCGGCATGGACTTTGCGTCGCTCGGCTCCAACCACGGCACCGACCTTGGCGCCGACGGCATCAAGCAGACGCTGGACCTGCTGGACAAGGCCGGGGTCAAGTACTCGGGCATGGGCATGAACCTGGCCGAGGCCATGAAGCCCGCGGTCTTCGATGTGCGCGGCATGAAGATTGCGTTCATCAGCTGGGACGCCACGGGAAGCTCTCGCGCCGCCACCAAGACCACCGCGGGTGAGCTACACCCCGGGGCAACCAACGTTCGCAAGACCATCGCTCTCGCGAAGGCCGCGTCCGACATGGTGATCCTGATGCCGCAGTGGAACTGGCCCGAGTACTCGGCCCCGTTTAGTGCCACGGCGCTTCGCCAGCGGGACCTCTGGTTCAAGTCCGGCGTGGACCACATTCTCGGCAGCGGCACGCACTGGGCCAGCGCCATCTCGGTGACCAAGCCAAACCCGGCCAAGGGCTACCAGTTGGCCATCACCAGCCACGGCAACTTCCTGTTTGGCCAGATGTGGAGCCGCCAGACGCAGGAGGGCCTGATCTACGAGGTGACCTTCCGCGGCAAGACGCTGGTGCAGGTCCGTGGCCACGCCTACACGGTGGTGGACGGCGGCCAGCCCAACCTGATCGAGCCCACCACGGACGGGGCCTTTGTGCAGAACCAGGTGTTCAAGGTGAGCGACCTGCCCTGACGGGCTGGCCGGCGGCCGGGGCTACTCGGCGGCGAAGCGCTCCGCGATGACGTCAGGTCGCTCGCGGGCGGCCAGCGCGAGGCGCAGCAGCACGCGCGCCTTCCACGGGACGATGTCGTCGGCCGAGATCCAGCCGCGCTTGACCATGGACGGCGTGGACGCCACGCGGCCTGAGCCGACGCGCGATGCCTGGCAGATGACGACGCCCGCGGCCGCGGCGCGCTCCAGCGCCTCAACCTCCAGCGGGGTGGGGTAGCCGTCGCCCGTTCCCGCGCTGACGATGCCGCGTGCGCCGAGGGCAACAGCAGCGTCGATCAGGGCGCCATCGCCACCTTGGTAGCTTGCTACCACATCAACACGCTGCAACGCCCGCAGATCCACGTGGGCGTACGAGCCGCGCAGGGCGGTGCCCCGGGCGGGTCGGCTGGTGATGATGACGCGCCCGTCGGCGTCGATCCGGCCAAGCGGCCCCGCCATCGGGCTTGCAAAGGCGTCCACTCGCAGGGTGTTGTTCTTGGTCACGTCGCGGGCGCCGTGGATCGTGTCGTCCATGGCCACCAGCACGCCAAGGCCGCGAGCCGCGGGGTGGGCCGCCACGCGGACGGCGTTGACCAGGTTCAGCGGGCCATCCGCCGAGAGCGCGGAGGCCGGGCGCATCGCCCCGGTGATGACGATGGGCGCATCGGTTGCCACGGCGAGGTGCAGCAGCCAGGCCGTCTCCTCGAGCGTGTTGGTGCCGTGCGTGACCACCACGCCGTCCGCCTCGCCGCGCGCCAGGATCCCCGAGACAAGGTCAACGAGGTCTGCGGCGTCGGCGTCGGTGATCGCGTGGGCCCGCAGCCGGCGGAACGGCGCCTCCGTGACGTCCGCGATGCCCGCGAGCTCCGGGGCGATGCTCGCCAGCAGCTCGCCAGGTGCCAGGCGTTGCCCGGTCTCCAGATACGCCCCGAGGTCGAGGCGATCCGCGCCCACGGAGTCGATGGTGCCGCCGGTGGTCACGACCGCGATGCGCGGTTGAGCCGTGCCCGGGATGGTCACGCCTCGGGCGCTCCCGGCGCGTCGGCCCGCCAGATGGGCGCGGCGGCCGGCGGCTCAAACCGGTCCATCCGCGAGATCAGCCGCCGGATCCGGATGCCCTCAAATGGCCCAAGCGCATACATCGGCATCGGCGCCAGCCACACGGACGACCCTAGTGACACGGCGTCGGCGCCGGCCCACGTGTATTCACGGCAGTCGTCAAAGGTGCGGATGCCGCCGTTGGCGATGATCGGCAGCTTGAAGCCGCGGTCCCGCAACTCAGCCACCACGCGCAGGCCGATGGGCTTGATCGCCCGGCCGCTGATGGCGCCATAGCGGTTCTTTAGGTACGGCTCGCCAGTCTCGGGATCAAGACGCAGGCCCTTCACGGTGTTGATGGCGGTGATCGCCGCGCACCCGTATTGCGCCGCCAGGTTTGCCTGCCAGTGGTAGTCCTCGTCGGGGCTGACCTTGAGGATCACCGGGTGCTTGCTCTTGGGGACGGCGCGGCGGAGCGCTTCTTCAAGGATCGTCGCAAACGGGAAGTTCACGTTGTGGCAGGACGCGTTGAGTTCCACCGCGGCGATTTCGCCAGGCTTCGCGCGCTCATTGACGGTTTCGATGAGCTGTTCAATCTCGTCTGCGGAGAACCCGCCAACCGACACGATGCGGTTGAGCGTGGCCGTGCGCGGGAAGTACTCATCGAAGTAGCGCTCGATGCCGATGTTTGACCAGCCAAACGCGTTGAGCCAGCCGCCGTCCACCTTGTGGAGCGCCTTGCCGTAGAGCCGCAGCATCTGGGGGAATTCGGCCAGGCTCCAGTCCTCCTTGAGCGTGAAGTGGCCCTCGCGCGGCTGCAGCGTGACGGTTCGCGTGGTCACGGCGCCAAAGCGCTCCAGCGGCACCCACTGCGCAATGGGCGACAGCCCGTACAGGATCAGCCGGCTCTTGCTGGCGCCGTAGCCCAGGAGGCTCGCGGACGTGAGCAGCCGGTTGCGGAGCTTGATCCCGTTGAGGTTGATGGCAGGCACGGCCCAAGTATGCCGGGTTGCGAGCCGTGCGCCGGGCGGACGGGGGCTTGCCCGACGTAAGAATTGCCCCCAGTGTCCGCACCATGGCGAACCGAGGAGGCAAACGCGGCCACGCCACTACCGAGGCCGTGCCCGGGCGGCACACGCGGTCGCTCGCGAGGGTACTGGCCGCCGATGTGCGGCGACGGCCCGTGGATGAGACCTGGGAGGCCCTGCGCCGGGCCGCATGGGAAACACCCGATCCGGACCGAGAGCCACGGGCGACCGCGGGCGTGGCGCGGCCTTAGCCGTCGAGCAGCGGTTCGGCCACTTCGTCGGCCAGGGCGCGGACGCCGTCCGGCGCGACCGATGCGGGCAGGCCCAGGATCACGTGGTTTGCGCCGGCGCGGACAAATGCACGGGCAGTGGCGAGCGCCTTCACCCGCGAGGCCGGCGTGGCGCCCACGGAGAGCTGCGCGGCAAACGTGAAGTCCGTGGGGTCGCGATCAGCTGCCTCAAGCGCGGCGATGATCCGGCCGCGCACCGCCGTGAACCACGCCACGTCGCCCGGCACGTTGCCAAACATCGGCCAGCCCGAGGCGTACTGCGCCGCCAGCGCGATACCGCGCGGCTTTGACACGCCAAGCCAGAGCTGCGGGCCACCGGGCCGGACGGTGCCAGGGTCGTTGGTGGCTTCACGGAGCGGATAGAACGGGTCGTCCAGCGTGACGCCCGGCCGATGACGCGCCGCATCAGAGAAGAGCGCAGTGAGCACGCGGATCGAGGACTCGTAGCGCGCCCAGCGCTCCTCAACCGGCGGCAGCGGGACGCCAAACGCCTCGTGTTCGCCGACGTGCCAGCCCGCGCCCAGCCCCAGGATGAACCGCCCGCCGGTGGCGTTGTCCAGCACGGTGGCGGACTTCGCCAGCACAGCCGGGTGGCGGAACGTGTTGGCGAGGACGGCGATGCCAATCCACTTGCCCGGGACGTGGTGGGACATCGCCGAGGCAAGGGCGATGGACTCAAACGCCGGACCGTTGCGCTCCTGCGCGGCGTCCGAGAGGTGGTCGCTCATCCAGACGGCCGAGATGGAGCGCTCCCGTCCGGCCGCCGCCCACGACTCGTCCACCCGGTTCCAGTCGAGCCCCGTGGACTCGGACGCTGAGATCCGGAAGCCAATGCGGCCCGGCCCGGCGGGGGGTGCGGCGGGGAGCGCCCGGGCGAGCGCGTGGTTGGCCATGGTTGCCAGTCCTTGCCCTGGGTCCGGGCTCCTCCGCCCGGTCATTGACGCTGGGGGAGCGTCGTATCCACAAGTGTGCACCCGGGCTTGCGTCAAACCGCCGGTTACCACGCTGGGCAGGCGTAGATGACGCCAGCCGCTACAGCGCCCGTGGATACCACGCCGGGGCAGCGTAGGTGGTGCCCGCGCGGCGCCGGTGGACGTCGCGTCTGGCCCCGACCGGGGCTACCCCAGCTTGCGCGCCTCGAGCGCCCGGGCGAGGGCCGCGCCGTTGGTGATGGCGCCCTCGGAGGCGGACGAGACCAGCGCCGCGTACTTCGCCATGACGCCGCGCGTGTAGTTGGGCGCGGGCGGCGTCCAGCGGGCGCGGCGCTCGGCCAGCACCTCGGGCGAGACCTCAAGGTTGAGCTCCCGCGCCGTGACGTCCACCGAGATCATGTCGCC
>CAIYHO010000113.1 GCA_903925955.1 uncultured Chloroflexota bacterium | reverse complement strand
GGCCTGCGCGGCGAGAGCGACCTCGCGCGGCGCGTGCAGCACGACATCTACTACATCGAGAACTGGTCCGTCTGGCTGGACGTGCAGATCGTGCTCCTGACCTTCGTCCGCTGGCGCGACGTGAACGCCTACTGACGCCCGAGGAGCGCACGGACTGCCAGCGACAGCGGACCCAGGGGCTGCCCGGGCTGGAGCGACGGGGGCAGCGCGCCGCGCATCCGCGGATCCGCGAGGACAACCCGCACCGACGCGGGCTGCGGGTGCGGCACCAGCATCAGGGGCTGGCCCGCAAATACGCCCGCGTCATCGCTCCGTTGAAACGCTACCGCCAGCCGCACTGGCGCGTCACGATCCCGCATCCGCGGCAGAATTAAGCCGCGCAGCGCCTGCGCCGATAACCCGAGCCAGCCCGCGAACAGGAACGCGCCCCACGCCCAGGCCACCGGCGGCGCGAGGCGGCTTCCGCGCGCCGCGGCGGACCGAGCCAGCCCGACCGCGCACGCGGTGTTCGCGATCGGCAGCAGCACGAGAAAGTCGGCATAACGCGACGGCACGCCAACGTCGAACTCGTGGCCGCCGCCCCGCGTCCAGGCCATGGCCCCGGCCGCCAGCACCGCCCAGCCGCCGAGCAGCAGCACAAAATCCTCGTCCGCCCCCGCGCGGCGCCAGCCCGCGAGCCGCGCGGTCACGGCGAGGCCCAGCGGCAGGTTGAGCACGAGTGCGGCCGCCGGCTGCCAGGTGTGGGGCCAGGCAAGCGCCCGGGCGAACGCGTTGCCGAACTGCCCCACCGTAGCCGCCCGCAGCGCCGCATGCGCCGGCACCTCCGCCCGCCAGGCCCACGCCAGCGCCAGCAACCCGAGAGCCGGCCCCGTCGCCCGCCACCACGCCCAGTCGAACCGCCGCTGCACCACCGCCTGCAGCCCTCTCAGCCCCAGCAGCGCCACCGGCACAAACGCCCCCGCCCCCATCGCCAGCAGCGCGGCGATGCCCGCGGCCAGGCCGGCGGCCTGCCGCCGCCACGAGCGCGCCGGATCGCCCAGCAGCGCCAGCGCCGCCAGCGAAAACCCGAGAACAAAGTACACCGAGGACTGAAACCCCCACAGGGCGTTCTGCCACGCCAGCTGGGGCAGGTAGGCCAGGACGACCCCCGCGGCCACCAGACTCCGACCGGCGCCGCCGGCGCCGCGGGCCAGCAGCCCGGCCAGCCCCGCCGCGCCCGCCGCCCGCAGGAGTGCGCCTGCCGCCAACTGGACCAGCGGGTCCCACTGGCCGTTGGCCGTGAACAGCGCCAGGTTGAGCAGCCGCGTCCAGAGGATCCGATGTTCATTGTGCGGCTGGAAGAAGTCCCGCACCTGCCATGTGCCGTCGCGCCACGCCGGATAGGCCAGGCGGCCCTCCACGTCCCATTGGTCGAGAAACGGTATGTCCGTGCCCGCCCGGGCCACGAGTAACAGCTGCGCCGCAAGCACGAGCCCGAACACGGCCGCCGGAAGCAGCCAAACTTCGCGCCCGCGGGCCGGGTCGCCGTCGCCGCTGGGCCGGGCGGTGTTCACAGCGGCCGCACCTGCCGGTGGCCGCGCCAGGCCGCCCGCCAGCGCGCGACCGTCTTCCAGGCGCCGAAGGCCGCCGTGTATTTCCACCGCACCAGCGCCGAGCCGCGCGGGTTGAAATGCTTCAGGTACACGTCGCG
>CAIYHO010000112.1 GCA_903925955.1 uncultured Chloroflexota bacterium | reverse complement strand
TGTGGACCCCATCGACCCCATCGAGAACCCCATCGACGACGCCATCGAGAGCCTGGGCTGGGACAGCATCTGGGCTGCGGCCTTTGCGCCGTATGCCGCAGCCGCGCCCGGACGCCAGCCCGGCCGGGTGATCGAGGCGCATCGCGACAACTGGATCATCGGCACGCAAGCCGGTGATCGTGACGCCCGGGTCTCCGGCCGCGTCCGCCATGAGGCCGCGCACCCAGCTGACCTGCCCGCCGTGGGCGACTGGGTGGCGGCCGACCTTGGCGTGGCCGAGGAAGAGACCGAGACGGACACCGGGGCCAAACCCGGCACCGGCGCCAAACCCGGCACCCACACCCGGACCCACGCCGCGCGCGCCGTCATCCACGCGGTCCTCCCCCGCCGCTCCGCGTTCCGCCGCAGCGACGACGAGGGCCAGGCCTCCACCGAGCAGGTGCTCGCGGCAAACGTTGACATCGCCCTCGTGGTCACAGGTCTCGACGGCGATTTCAACCTGCGCCGTCTCGAGCGCTATATCGCGGTGGCCTGGGCCGGGGGCACCACACCCGTCATCGTCCTCAACAAGGCGGACATGGCAACCGATCCGCACGAGTACGTGGCGGCCGCGCAGGCCATCGCGCCGGGCGTGGACGTCAGGCTGATCGCCGCGCTCACCGGTGAGGGCGTTGCGCAGCTTGCCGCGGACTACCTCCAGCCCTGCCGGACAGCGGTGGTGCTGGGGTCATCGGGCGCGGGCAAGTCCACCCTCGTCAACACCATCGCCGGGCGCGAGATCATGCGCACGGGCGCGGTTCGGGCCTCGGACGGCAAGGGACGCCACACAACCACCCATCGACAGTTGCTCCGGCTCCCGGGCGGCGCGCTGCTGGTGGACACCCCGGGGATCCGGTCATTGGGCGTGGCCAGGGCCGATGCCGGGCTTGACGCAACCTTTGCGGACATCTTTGATCTTGCCGCGCTCTGTCGCTTTGCCAACTGCCACCACGAGCAGGAGCCCAGCTGCGCCATCCAGGCGGCGCTTGCCGACGGCACCCTGGATGCGGACCGCATGGAGGCGTATCGAAAGCTTGAGCGCGAAGCCGGACACGTGGCGCGTTCTGCAGACCGACTGGCGCGGGAGGCCGAGACCCGAAAGTGGAAGACGATCCAGATAGCGTCTCGCGAACACCAGACACGCAAGTACGGAACCCACAAATGAGCACACCTGACGCAAACCCGGGCAATCCGGGCATTCCGGGCCTTCCGGGCACTTCGGGCACTTCGGGCCTTCCGGGCATTCCGGGCCTTCCGGGCATTCCGGGCCTTGAGCTCCGGGCGGCCACGCCTGCCGATTGGGACGCCATCGCCGGGATCGTCAACCGCGGCTCGGCGGCCGACGGCCTCAACGAGCTCCGGACAGGCGAGGACATCGCGGCGGACCTGCCCGAATCTGACAGCTTCCACCTGACGCGCGACGGCCACATCGCCCAGGTGGACGGGGTTCCTGTGGCCTTCGCCATCGGCCGGTTGCGGGAGCGCGACGAGACCCTCGTGGGCGAGACGTGGGCCGGCGTGGATCCGGCGTGGCGTCGGCACGGCATCGGCACCGCCCTGTTTGAGCGCACGCGTCTGGCGCTGACCCCGGTGCTTGCCGCAGACCCAAGGCCGTGGCCGCGGGAACTGCGGACCTACGCGCTGGATGCGCAGGCGGCCGATATCGCGCTGCTCACGGCGCAGGGCTTTGTCCCCGTGCGGTACGGCTTTGAGATGCGCCGCTTTCTCACCGGGGCGCTCCCCGTCCATCCCCTCCCCGCTGGGCTTGTGCTGCGACCTGTGGAGGAGCGCGACCACCGGGCGATCTTCGATGCCGATGTGGAGGCGTTCCAGGACCACTGGGGCCACACGCCCGGGCTGGACTCCGATTTCGCCGTTCGCTTCTCGGGCCCCGACACGGACACGTCGCTCTGGTGCGTGGCCTGGGACGGGGACCAGGTTGCAGGCGTGGTGATGAACGAGATCTTCACGGGCGAGAACCGAGAACTTGGCGTTGCTCGCGGCTGGCTGGAGCGCGTGTCCGTGCGTCGGCCGTGGCGGGGTCTGGGCCTGGGCAAGGCGCTCTGCGCTGCATCCTTTGTGGTGCTGCGCGAGCGCGGGATCGATGAGGCATGGCTGGGCGTGGATGGCGCCAACCCCACGGGTGCCCTGCGGCTCTACGAGGGCCTGGGGTTCAGCGTCGTGCGGCGGTGGCAGGCCTACGGGAGACCGCTCGATGCGCCGGCGCCGGCCGGCTGGCGATGCGCCTCGGATCGGACCGCCGCGGGGGCATGAGGCGCGGCGCGTCCTGCGCGGCGCCCTGCGCGGCT
>CAIYHO010000111.1 GCA_903925955.1 uncultured Chloroflexota bacterium | reverse complement strand
CTGCGTGGGTATGGCGCGGGCCTTTGGGGAGCGCGTGGCCGCTCGCTTCAACCTGCCGGTCTACCTCTACGCCGAGGCGGCCACCCGTCCCGACCGCGTGAAGCTGGCCGATGTGCGGCGCGGCCAGTACGAGGGGCTCCGGACCGAGATCACCACGCCAGACCGCACGCCTGACTTTGGCCCGGCGCACACGCACCCGCGCGCCGGTGCGGTTGCAGTTGGCGCAAGGCCGTTCCTGATTGCCTGGAACATCAACCTGGACACGGACGACGTGGAGCTGGCCAAGCGCATCGCGCGCCGCGTCCGCGAGTCCGGTGGCGGGCTGCCCAAGCTCCAGGGCAACGGGTTCCGCGTTGAGGAGCCGGAGCGCGGTCACCCGGTGCGGGCCCAGGTGTCGATGAACCTGCTGGACTTCCGCGTGACGTCGCTCTGGCGCGCCTGGGAGGCCGTTGCCCATGCCGCGGCCGATGAGGGCGTGGCGGCGGCGGAATCCGAGCTGATTGGTCTTGTGCCGCTAGCCGCCTTCCTCGATGTTGCAGACCATGCAGGTGTCCCGGTTGCCGAGCCCGTGGAGGATCGCCTCGCCGCTGCTGCCGCGGCCATCAAGCTGCGCGACTTCTCCCCGCTCATGGCGCTGGAACTGCGGCTGCAGGCCGCGCGCGGCCAGCAATGAGCCTGCGGCTGATCGAAGGCGGGCGCGGCCATACCGATGCGCCTGGCCTCCTGATCCACGGTGCCTCGCAGGTTGTCACCATGGCTGGTGGCCTCCGCCGCGGCGCCGCGCAGGGCGATCTGGCGATGCTGGACGCCGCGGATGTCGGCGGACCTGGTGCCCCTGGCGCCCCAGTGGTCGCGTGTTGGGAAGGCAAGATCGTTGGGGTTGGCCCGCGCGACAGCGTGGAGGCGGGTCTTGAGGCGCACGGCTACTCGCTATCGCGCTTTGTCCGCCTTGATGCCGACGGCGGCGTGGTCACGCCGGGTCTGGTGGACCCGCACACGCACCTGCTGTTTGCGGGCAGCCGTGAGCGCGAGCTGGTGCTTCGCCAGCAGGGTGCGGGCTACATGGACATCCTGGCGGCGGGGGGCGGGATCCTCTCCACCGTTGCCGCCACTCGTCACGCCGACGCCGAAACCCTGGCGGCGCACGGTCGCCGCTGGCTGGACGAGATGCTCAGGCACGGCGTCACCACCATTGAGGCAAAGTCTGGCTACGGGCTGGACTTGCCAACCGAGTTGCGCCTCCTAGACGTGGCGTACGAACTGGGCCGCGAAGGCCCCATCGACATCGTGCCGACGTTCCTTGGCGCGCACGCCGTGCCGGCTGAGTTCCGTTCCCGCCCGGACGGGACGGAGGCGTATGTCCGCTCCGTCATCGAGGAGCAGCTGCCCGGTGTTGCGGCACAGGGGCGCGCCCGCTCGTGCGACGTGTTCTGCGAAGAGGGCGTGTTCACGGCAGACCAGAGTCGCCGGATCCTGCGCGCCGCCGCGGCGTATGGGCTGGCCATCCGCCTTCACGCTGACGAACTGGCGCCTTCTGGTGGAGCCGAGCTGGCCGCCGAACTTGGCGCGCTCTCCGCAGACCACCTGCACGTCCCCTCCGATGCGGGGCTGGCCGCGATGGCCGCCTCCGCGTCCGGGCCAACCCCCACAGTTGCCACGCTGCTGCCGGCCACCACGTGGTTCCTCATGACGGACGAAGCGGCGCCCGCCCGCCGGTTTATCAACGCGGGCGTTCCGGTGGCGCTAGGCACGGACTTCAACCCGGGCACTTCGCCCGCGCCTAACCTGCCGCTGGTGATGACCATCGCGTGTCTGGAGATGAAGCTCTCACCGGCCGAGGCGCTTGCCGCCGTGACGATCAATGCGGCGTTTGCCGCTGGCGTCGGCGCGGAGGCCGGGTCCCTTGAGCCGGGCAAACTGGCCGATGTGGTGATCTGGCGGGCTGCCGATGTGGGGCAGCTGCCCTACTGGGTTGGTGCGGACCTTGTGGACGTAGTGGTCAAGCGCGGCCGCGTGGTGCATCGCCGGGGGGCGTAGCGCGCCCAGGTTCGAAGGCTCCGCCTGGGCCGATTGCCGTCGCCAATTCACGCCTGACTTGGAACCGGATACTGCCTGCGAGGCTCGGACGCCGAACTGGCAGTTCGCAGATTGAGCTTTGCGGGTGGGACAGGTTTCTAAGTCACCGGCGAATTCG
>CAIYHO010000110.1 GCA_903925955.1 uncultured Chloroflexota bacterium | reverse complement strand
CTGAACCTGACGATCGACACCACGATCCAGCAGGAGGCAACCGACGCCCTCAAGTGGGGCATGAAGATCTCGGGCGTCAAACGCGGGACATTCATCGTGATGAACCCGCAGACGGGCGAGGTGCTCGCGCTGGTTAGCCTGCCCGCCATCGACAACAACCTGTTTGCGGCAGGGATCAGCAACGCGGCCTTCCAGCGCCTACTGCGCGATCCCGCAAAGCCGCTCATCGACAACACCATCCAGTCGCAGTACGCCCCCGGCTCAACCTACAAGCTTGTGACAGGCTCGGGCGCCCTGCAGGACAAGAAGCTGACCGCCTCTACGAAGATCCAGACGAAGCCCTACATCACCCTGGCCAACACGAAGTACTGGGACTGGAACCGCCGCGGCTTCGGCATGTGCGACATGGCCTGCGGGTTTGGCAACTCGTCTGACACCTTCTTCTACCAAGTAGCCGTGATGCTCGGCACCGATCGCCTCGCCTTCTATGCGAAGCAGTTCGGTTTCGGGGCGCCCACGGGTATCGACCTCCCGGGCGAGGTCAAGGGGATTGTCCCAAGCAACCAGTGGAAGATCGACACGTTTGGTCAGCCGATGTACTCGGGCGAGGTGGCGCAGGCGGGCATCGGTCAGGGCTATGACGCCGTCACGCCTATCCAGCTCATCACCGCGTACAGCGCATTGGCGAACGGCGGCAAGTTGTACAAGCCCCAAGTCGTCCGCACGATCACCGGTGCTGATGGCTCCATCGTGCGCGACTTCAAGCCCGAACTGACCCGGAAGCTGTCGATATCCGCAAAGAACCTGCGCGACATGCGCCTCGCCGCGCGGGCGACCGTCACCCTGCGGCACACCTACAACTTCGTGGATCTGCCGGTGAAAGTGGCAGGCAAGTCCGGCACGGCAGAGTTCGATCTGCCGGATGCTCAGGGGCGCCTGCCGTACCACTCTTGGTTCGTGGGCTGGGTCAACAAGAACCCCTCCAGCGCCGACTTCACCAAGACTGACTCCGAACTCGCGTTCCTGGCGTTCGCCTATGACTCTCGGACGGTGGGCAACGCAGCCACCGAGATCGCGAAGTCATTCGTGCAATTCCACTACCACATCAAGCACGACTATCGGCTGCCGCAGCTGCTCAAGGTGGGCAACTTCTATGGGAGCGGCTGATGGGTAACAGGTTCGGCGATGTCGCGTCGCGCTCCGCCGGAGCCGTCTGGCGAAGTTATGACCTGCAACTGACCACCTATGCGGCCTTGCTGGGCGCGTTCGGCATCGTGATGGCCTACGTCAACACCGTCGAAGACGGCCATCAGGCACTCGCCGAGGGCACGTTGTTTTCGCGAGCCCTGATCTGGGCCGGCCTTGCGATCGTGGTCTACCTCGCCACTTCAGCGTTCGACTACAAGTGGATCCGCACCTTTACCTGGCCCCTCTACTTCGTGAACATCGCACTCCTTGGCATGACGCTTGCCATCGGCAACGGCGTTGGCGGCGCTGCCAGATGGGTTTCCATTGGGCCGCTGACGTTCCAGTTCTCGGAGCTTGCCAAGATCCTGATGATCGGCGTCCTGGCGTCGTATCTCGGCAACCGGGAAGACAGCCTCAACCGGCTGCCATCGATCCTTGGCGCATGCATCCTGATCGTTCCACCATGGGTTCTGGTCATGGTCCAGCCCGACCTTGGCACGTCGCTTGTGTTGCTTGCGATCTTGGCCGGCATGCTCTTCATGTCCGGGGCAAGCCTGCGCTGGCTCGCCGCCATGGCGGCCGGTGTTGTTGCAGCCATCCCGATTGCGTGGACCTACATCCTTCACGACTACCAGAAGGAACGCCTCACCTCCTTCCTGAACCCGGGCGCTGACACGCAGGGTGCAGGCTGGCAGGTGCTTCAGGCACAGATTGCCGTTGGCTCAGGCGGGCTCTTCGGCACTGGCCTGACCAATGGGACGGCGTCGCGCGGTCAGTTCCTGCCGGTGCAGGAGACGGACTTCGTCTTTGCGGTGCTCGCCCAAGAGTTGGGGTTCATCGGTGCGATCGTGGTGTTCCTGCTGTTCACGGCGCTGTTCTGGCGGATCCTCACATCGTCATGGCGCTCAAAGGACCCGTTTGGCCGCCTGTTTGGCGCAGGACTCGCGTCAATGCTCCTGTTCCAAGTCTTCGTGAACGTGGGCATGGTGATCGGGATCATGCCGGTCACCGGGATCCCGCTGCCGTTCATCACCCACGGCGGCGCGTCGCTGCTGAGCATTGCGATTGGCCTTGGCGTGCTTCAGAGCGTGAACATTCGCCAGCAGCGCGCGGAGTGGTGACGAAGCCGGCGTAGTTGGCAGGCGCGGCTCGCCGCCGCTTAGCTTCGCCGACCTTGTGCCCGTAGCAGCGCGTCGAGTTCAAGACGGAACGGCCGGCCCGCCGGGGTTCGCTCCAGCCATTCCAGGTAGCCGGTGTCATGACGGGCCACCTCGCCCAGTGACCAGCCGTGGTACCGACCAAACGCCAGCACGCTCCCTGACGGATCGCCCGGCGGTGGACCAACCCAGGCATCGGTGTCCGCGGGCCGGCCCCGGAGCGCGTCGCCTGCTCCGCCTGCCCGACGGCGATCTCGATGGAGATCCTCACCCGGCCGCGGTTGAGCAGCGGCTCGGAGGCTCCCGTCGCCAGGCGCCGAAGCGCTGGTTGTGGTGGGTGGCCGGTGGGCTGTTGGCTGGGCTGGTTGTGGATCAGGCTGCTGCGCAGCGGCGGCTGCAGCCGCGGCGACCGATGCGGACGCACGCGCGCGAGCGCGATCGACTGCAGCCCTACGGTCTGCAGTGCGCAGTTCCTCCCACGCGCGGTTGATTGCAACCATCCGGTCACGCGCCTCGGGTGTCTCGGACACATCGGGGTGGTACTTGCGTGCGAGCCTGCGGTACGCCGCCTCGATGACCTCGGATTCGGCCTCGGGGTCCACCTGCAAGACCTTGTACGGGTCGCTCAAGCGCACGTCATACACACGTCTCTCTGGAGTGGCACGCGGTTGACCGCGACGGATGACGCCATCGGCGGCAGACTAGCACCCGTGGATTACCCCAAAACCCCCAACACACCTGCCGCCGAGGCGTCTCCCCGAGAACCGCTCCAGCGCTGGCGTCTGGTCCTGGCCCGCGCCCAACTGCCTGATGGTGCCTCGCAGCGCCTGATCCTTGATGGCTGGGATCATGCGCTCGCCACCAGTGGGCTGCCCGTCTGCGGGCTCGACACGGGCGCCAGGAAGCCGCGCTTCGCCTTTGCTGCGCCGCTCTCCCCGGCAATCCCCGGCGAAGCCGAACTTCTCGACCTGTGGCTGACCGAGCGCGCGCCGCGCTGGCGCGTGCGCGAAGCGCTGCTGGCGGTGCTGCAGGACGGGTGGCGACTCGCCGACCTCCACGACGTCTGGCTGGGTGAGCCCGCACTCCCGGGCCGAGTTGTGGCCTCGGTGTTCAGGGTCACGCTCGCCCCGATTGAGGCGCCCCGCTCGGTGGGCCTTCGTCAAGCGGCAGCCACCTTGCTGCAGGCGCCGACACTGCCCCGCAAGCGGCCCAAGGGCGACGCGACCGTCGCCTACGACCTCCGTCCATTCTTGGCCGCCATCGAGGTGGCCAGTCGGCTGGACGGCCCCGTTATTCGCCTGACGCTCCGTCACGATCCGGAAAAGGGCATCGGTCGGCCAGAGGAGGCGTTAGCCGCACTGGCGGAGGCGGAGGGCGGCCAACCGCTTGACGTTCGATCCCTCGTGCGCGAACAGATCATCCTGGCGGAGCCGCCGCCGCCCGCCGATATGGGAGGTCGATCGACGCCCGGCAATCTAAAGGGGCGGAGGAGTGCTGTCCGCCGTTGACGGCGCCCACCCACTCACCCTACACTCCCCGTTCGCACCCGCGATTGCCGCTGGCGTCTATCCCTGTCCGCGCTGCGGTCGCTCCGCGGCCGCAAATCGATCGTTCCGAGGACCCATGTACGCAGTCATCGAGACCGGCGGGAAGCAGTACCGCGTCGAGGTCGGCACCGAGCTCGAAGTTGAGTTGCTCGACGTTGAGCCTGGCCAGTCGATCACGCTGGAGCGTGTGCTCCTCGTCGTTGACGGGGCCGAAGCCGCCGTTGGCACTCCCGTTGTCGCCGATTCGGCCGTTGAGGCCTTTGTGGTTGGCTTCGACCGCGGCGAGAAGGTTATTGCCTTCAAGTACCGCCCCAAGGCCCGTCGCCGAGTAAAGAAGGGCCACCGCCAGGAACTCACCGTCCTGCGGATCTCCGACATCCGGCTCAACGGCAAGAGCGCGGCGGCCACCGAGGCCAAGGCCGACGCAGAGGCCGGCAAGGCTCGCCAGAAGGTTGAGGAGACGGCGGCCCGCCAGGCTGCCGAAGACGCAGCCATCGCCGCCAAGCTCGCCGCCAAGGCCGCTCCGGCTGAGGCTGCACCTGCCAAGGCGCCCGCGAAGGCCAAGGCCGCAGCTGTTGCGGAGGCCGCTCCCAAGGTGGCCCGCGCGAAGGCCGCAGCAGCGTCTGCTGACGAGACCCCCGCTGCCGCTCCCAAGCGGAGCCGCACTAAGAAGGACGAGTAAGCAATGGCGCACAAAAAGGCAGGCTCTAGCGTCAAGAACGGCCGCGACAGCGCTGGCCAGCGTCTTGGCGTCAAGGCTGGCGATGGCCAACTGGTCACCTCCGGCTCGATCATCGTGCGCCAGCGCGGCATGAACTTCGTCTCCGGAGCGGGGACGGGTCTTGGCCGCGACTACACCATCTTCGCCATGGTTGAGGGGCGCGTCCGCTTCGACCACAAGACCCGCGACAAGAAGCGCGTCAGCATCATCCCGACGGTCGCCCAGACCGCGGCTGAGGCATAGGCGCCGCACCCACAGCGGCGACCACCGGCGAGCGGAGCTCGTGCGGACGGCGCCGAAGGAGCCACACGTGAAGGACAAGATCCACCCCAAGGTCCACCAGGCCCGCGTTCACTGCGGGTCTTGTGGCACGGAGTTCGAGGTGGGCTCAACCCGCGAGGAGCTGCGCGTGGATGTGTGCAGCAACTGCCACCCGTTCTATACGGGCAAGCAGAACATCATCGACACCGCCGGTCAGGTTGAGCGCTTCCAGCGCCGCCTTGAGCGCCAGGCGCGAGCCTGACGCAACGCCGGACCCAGTCCGGCCAGCATCCGACGACAAGAACGGCGCCTGCAAAGGCGCCGTTTGCGATTCCCGGGCCTTGAGGCAAACGTGTGGCAATGCACGAGGCGGAACTTCGGGCGCGCGTGCGCGTGGTGGAGACCGCCGGGAAACGCCTACCGCAGCTCGCGGCGGCCAAAGGCAACCATGGCGGCGAGGGCTGATGCCGCAATCACGGCGAGCGTCCCGATGACGGCGCTTGCCAGCCGGCCTGTGTCCAGACCGTCGGTGAGCCCCGCGGCAATCCGGTACGCAGGTTCGCTCAGCCCTGTGGGCAGGACCCGGTCCAGTGTTGGCACCACCGCAGCAATGCTCACTCCAATCCAGGCCACAAAGCCCAGACCTGCAGCCGCGGTGGTTGAACCGGTCCACGCAGAGGCCAGCAGGGTCAGCCCCATCCAAGCGCAGAGCCCCAGCCAGTCCAAGACGGCAAGCACGGCCCACCCGCCAACAGGCATGGGACTGAACAGGAGCGCGGTGTACACCCACGCCACCATGACCGAGGCGGCGGTGGCGAAACCAAGAACCAGCGCGATGGCAGCAAGCTTTGCGGCCAAGAACGCGGGTCGCGACACCGGCTGGGCCAACACGAGTGCAGCCGTCCCGCGGTCAAGTTCACCTGAGACTGCACCCATCGCCAGGGCGATTGCCGCAAGCGTGCCCAGCTGGCCGATGTTCTTCTGCACCTGGGCGACGGCGTCAGCGGCCACAGGCGGCGGGATGGGGATGACCAACTGGTCACCAAGTGCTGCCCGCATGATCTCCGGCAGATAGCGCGCGGCGAGCGGGGAGATCAGCCCCAGCACCACAAACAGCAGCGCCACCATCGGCAGCCGACGCGTGTGCCATGCCTCGCGCATCTCCTTGGCGAGCAGCACCCGGAACCCGCTCATGCCGCCGCCCCCGTGGTGCCGGCCTCGCCGGTGAGCCGGAGGAACACGTCTTCAAGCGTTGGCCGGTCACGCGCCACCGCAACCACGGCGACACCCGCGGTGATGATTGCGGGGAGCAGCTCGCGGGCAGCGCGAGCGTGGTCCGACACCGCAACCGTGAGAATGCCGTGTTCAACCGAGGCGGCCGTCACCCACGAGAACACCCGAAGACGCTCCACAAGACGTTCCAGAGCCACACCGTCGCCGGGCTCGGCCTCAACCCGCCACACCGGCCCGGCGTACCGGTCAAGGAGCTCATCAAGCGCGCCCTCCACCACGAGCCGGCCGCGGTCAAGGATGGCAACGCGGTCACAGATTCGCTCCACGTCACCCAGCACGTGGCTTGAGAACAACACGGTGGTCTCACCGCGGAGCGAGGCGATCAGCCCCAGCACGTCACGTCGTCCTTCCGGATCCAGTGCGCTGACAGGCTCATCCAGGATGATGATGGGCGGACGGTGGACGAGGGCGCCGGCGATCCCGAGGCGCTGGCGCATGCCCCCCGAGTACGTGCCCGTGCGCCGGTCCGCAGCATCGCGAAGGCTCACACGGTCAATGGCCTCGGCAATCGCCCGTTCCAGCGGCTGGCCCTCAAGCCCGTGGAGACGACCAACCAACCGAAGCTGCTCGCGGCCAGTCATCCAGGTGTACGCACGAGGATCCTGCTCGAGATACCCAAGGTGGCTGCGGACAGCCAGCGGCGCGATGGCCGGGTCAAAGCCTCCCACCACTGCGCGACCCGACGATGGCCGAGTGAGTCCCGCGAGCAGACGCAGACACGTGGTCTTGCCGGCGCCGTTGGGGCCCAGCAGCCCAAACACCGAGCCCGCGGGAACCTGCAGCGAGAGCCCGTCAAGCGCCATAACGCCGCCCGGATACCGCCGGACCAGCGTGTCCACGACGATCGCCGGCGGACTCTCAGGAAGCGGTGGCCGCTGGCTCGGGGCGGGGATAGCGACGTCTCCGCCTGCCGTGGCTGGCTCCACATCCACGGGCGTCGCCGCCGGTGCAGGCTTGGGGTCATGTGGGCTGCCCCAGCCAGGCATGCCCCGAGGCGGCACATCGTCAGCGGGAGATGACTCAACGCGCCCCACCAGCAGGTACAGCACCGGTCCAATGAGGTTGACAAACACGATCACCAGCGCCCATGCGGGTTTACTCCCGCCGCGGACGCGTCGCTCCTCGCGCAGCAGGTCAGCCGCGGCAAGACCCATCAGCGCCAACTGCACCGCGATCACGGGTAGCAGCAGCGCAAGCGTGGTCCCGTCAACCCCTGCTGGCAGCGAAAGGTTCACATCGGGCCCGACGTTGGCCGTCGATTGGGGTCATTGCGCCACACGACATATGAGTAGACAAATGCCACCACGAGCACAACCGTCACAGAGCCAATCAGCAGCCAGATGACCAACTGCATCAGCCCAAACAGCGATGCTGCGGCGATGCCGATCCCCGAGGCGACAAACAGCCGCCCCACCAGTCGGTGGGTCTTGTCCCATGACAGGTCGCTTGACAGCGTCCATGGCGTCCGCACGCCAAACATGTAGTTGCTGCGGACGGTGGTCATCACGTTGCCGATGGCGGCAAAGAGCAGCCCCACGCCGCCACCCACCACGAGCGCCACCGGTGCGTCACGCCCGGTTCCTGCAACCACAACCACCACGTGGACGCCAAACATCAGCACTGTCACCGCAACCGCAACCGTGCGATATGCGCTGGCGGACCGTAGGAGGTTGTCACGACGCGGCTCGATGGCGGGAATGGCTGCGAACATCGCCGCCAGCCCCACCGTGATCGCCGGGACGAGGAGGAAGCCAAGCCAGGCTGGTCCATACCCGTTGGGACTGCCGTCCGGCCCCCAGTGGATTGGCACTGTGGCAGCCCAGCCAACCTGCGCGAGACCCCAAGCGGAGACGACCAGCTCCAACGCCAGCAAGATGGCCGCCACCCGAAAGAACCTGGCCAGCTTCATGCCGGGCGCTCCCCGGGCACGACGCCCAGCGCGTCCATCAATGCCATCAGGGCCTCCTGCAGCACCGTCTGGTTGAGCCTGTAGGTGATCGTGGACCCAGCGCGGTCCGCCTGCACCAGATCCGCTTCGCGCAGGACCGAGAAGTGCCCCGACATCGTTGGCCAGGCTAGATCGAACTGCCCTGCCAGCTCGCCCGCGGTCATGGGCCGCTCGCGAAGCAGCGCGAGGATCCGGCGACGCGTTGGGTCCGCGAGGGCGCGATACACGCGGTTCGTCGGAAATCTCCTGTTTCGGTATCCACCAAATCAGCCCATCAGCAAACTACCACCGCAACGAGCGAGGTCGCAAGGCCGCTCAGAGCGGGTAGTAGACTTTCGGCACCCGGTGGACGATCCGCCTGACCCCCCCTGCCGATGCAGCCGGAGACTGATGATGACCGACGACCGCGAGCGCTGGGCCCTGATCCTTGGCGCGTCCTCAGGCATGGGCGAGGCAACCGCGCTTGCGCTGGCCGCCGCTGGCTACAAGATTGCCGGCGTCCACCTGGACTTCCGGGCGGCTCTCGCCCACGTGGACGAAATCAAGGCGAAGATCGCCGCCGCCGGATCCGAGGCGTTCTACGCCAACATGAACGCAGCAGACGATGACAAGCGCGCCAACTTTCTGGCCGGTCTGCGCGCCCGCTTCGACCTGTCTGTTGCAGACGGCAAGACGCCGTACGTGCGCGTGGTGATGCACTCGCTGGCCTTTGGCTCGCTGGTCCCCTTCCTGACCGAGGATCCCAAGGACGGCGCCGACCGCAAGAAGATCGAGATGACCCAGGACGTCATGGCCAACAGCCTTGTCTACTGGGTGCAGGACCTCTGGCGCGGCGGGTTCCTTGGCGAGGGCTCCCACATCTTCTCGATGACGTCGGAGGGATCCACCCGCGTCGTCCCCAGCTACGGCGTTGTCTCATCGGCAAAGGCGGCCCTTGAGTCGCACACGCGCCAGCTCGCGATGGAGCTGGCCAAGCTGGGTTCCGGTGTCACGGCCAACACCATCCGCGCGGGCGTGACGCTGACGCCGGCGCTCATGAAGATCCCTGAGCACGACGTCATCATCGAGGCAGCCATCAAGCGCAACCCAACTGGCCGCATGACAACGCCGCAGGACGTGGCCAACGCGATCGTTGCCCTGTCCGGTCCAGGTACAAGCTTCATCAACGGCGAAGTGATTGGGGTTGACGGTGGCGAGTACATCACCGGCAGCTGACCCGACGACGGGCAGCGCCATCACCAAGGAGAAGTACCGGTGAGCGGGAGAGTCCTGGTCGTCGGATCGGTCAACGTGGACCTGGTGGTCCAGGGCGAGCGGCTGCCCCAGCCGGGCGAAACCGTCATGGGCGGCACGTTCAGCCGCTTCCATGGCGGCAAGGGCGGAAATCAGGCCGTGGCCGCGGCACGTCTCGGGGTTCCCGTGATGATTGTGGCCGCACTTGGCGATGACGAGTTTGGCAACGACGCGCGTACTGCACTTGCGCGAGAAGGCATCGGCACCGACGTGCTGGTGCGGCTTGAGCGAACCGCCACGGGCGTTGCGCTGATCCTCGTGGACGCAAAGGCGGAGAACATGATCGCGGTTGCACCCGGCGCCAATGCCGGCCTCACCGCGGCCCACGTTCGCCAGGCGCTGATCAGGCTTGCGCCCCACCCGGGCGACGTGGTGATGGTGACCCACGAGATCCCAACCGACGCTGCGCGCGAGGCCCTGCGCATCGGCCGCGCTGGCGGTGCAACCACCGTGCTGAACCCGGCGCCCGCGGGCGGGCTTGATCGCTCCATCCTCTCACTGGCCGACGTGCTGACGCCCAACCGGGGCGAACTTGCCCGGCTGGTTGCCGACGACGCTGCCCGGTCCGGCTACACGCCGCCGCCTGCCGATGACCCCATCAAGACGGCTCGTGCCCTTCTGGACGTGATTGCCGAGGGTGCGGGTCCCCACAGCGCCCTGCTGGTCACGCTTGGCCCCACCGGTGCCGTCCTTGTCCGACGCGGCAAGCCGCCCATCGACATCAAGGCGCCCAAGGTGAAGGCCATCGACGCCACAGGTGCCGGTGACTCGCTCAACGGGGCGTTCGCCGCCGCGCTGGCCAGCGGGCTTGATCTAGAGGCTGCGGCCCGGCGTGCGGTGGTGGCAGCCAGTCTGTCGGTCATGCGCGCGGGTGCCCGTGAGGGCATGCCCAGCAAGGCTGATCTTGAGACGAAGCTGATTGCCCTTGGGATCATGCTCCCGCCGCCACCGCCCCCCGCTGACCCAGACGTTGTGGCGGAAGGCAGCACCCCCGAGCCCGGGCCCGAGGTCCGCTAGCCAACTCGCTCCTCGGCAACCCACACGCTTATCGCGCGCGCCGCGGGGGTCATCCCGAGGCGTCCTCGCGCGTCCAGCCACCACGCGGCCAGCCCGCGCGAGCGCGCCTCCTCGCCAATCCGTTCCACGCCGGTGATGAACAGCGCCTTTGACCAGACCTCAGCCCAGGCCGGGTCAGCGGCAGCCACGGTCACAGCGATCAGCCCTGTCCGGGCGGGCTCGCGGGTCTCTGGGTCAATCAAGTGGTGCACAGCCCTGCCATCGGGCGCTGTCCAGTGCCGCGTGCTCACCGATGAGGTGGCCACGGCGCCACGGTGCAGCGCCAGGACGGCCACGGCGTCCCCAATGGGCTTGGCATCCGCGTCTGCAGCAAGTGGGTCATCAACCCCGATCAGCCACCCGTCGCCGGGCGCGTGGCCGGCGGTCACCAGATCCCCCCCGGCCTCGAGGAGCAAGCCCGCGCCGTCCGGGAGCAGCGGCGCGGCGGCGGCCGCTGCCCAGCGGAGCGCAAGCCCCTTGCCAATCCCACCCAGGTCCAGCGGCCGTGCCGGCACGCTCACGAGCGAGGTCCGCGGTGTCTGAGGGCCCGCCAAGCGCACAGCGTCGGCGCCGCCATCGGTGCCGCGCTCGCCCAGCTGCTCCAGCACATCAAGCACCGAGGCATCAAACCGCCCGTTGGTGATGCGCCCGGCGCGGTGGATCGCCGCCAGCGCAACACGCAGGCGCCACGAGACACGCACCACGCGGCCGCTCCCAGCCACGCGGTTGAGCGCGGTGAGCTCGCTGTCCGCGCGGAACTTGGACATCGCCAGATCTACCGCGGCAAACTCCGCTGTCACCGCGTCCCACGCCGCAGCCGCAGCGTCGTCGTCTCCACCCGCAGAACCCCCGGGCAGGCGGACCTGCAGGTGGAGCGGAGACCCGAGTGCTCGCGCACTGAATCCGACGATCCTGTGCGGACCGTCGGCTGGAGGAACGGTGGGGTCAGGCGCCGGACGATCCGTCAGGGCTTCCCGGAGGCGCTGGTCACGGCCGACGTGGCGGGCGCCTTGCCTGATCCGACCACCGCGCCATGCGTCTTGACGGTTGGCAGGCGAATGGCGGCTGGCAGCGCGGCGGCTGACCCCTGCACCTGCGCTACAAGCGATGCGAGCTCGTTGAGCCGCTCCTGGAACGCCGCGGCATCGGGGCCCATCATGGCGTAGTCCGCCTCGAGCGCCTGGGCTCGAGCATCGGCCGCAAGCAGCGCCGCCTCGAGCGCGTCGTTGGCCGCACGGGTCCGCTCCACGGCGGTCACGATGGGCGCCTGGGCCTGCGCGGTTGCAGCTTCTGTCTGGAACTGCAGTCCCGCCACACCTGCCAGCGACACGGCGTAGACCGCAGCAGAGACACCAATGAGCATCCCCGCCCGCGCCGGCGTGCTGAGCAGCGCTTCCCTCTTGAAGTTTGTTGACCGAACCGACTTCGTCCCGGCGCCCGTCCTTGCGGCGGCAGCAGTGATGACCGCGCCAACACCACCCGGCGCCACGGCCTGCGTGGGCAAGGAGGACGGGCCGATCAGGCGGCCCAGCACCGGACGCCCCAACAGAGGCTCCGGCAGGACGCGGTCAGTCGTCATCGTTGTGACCCGCAGCCGGTGCTCCCGCGCTTGATGCACCAGCCTTTGCGGCACGGGCATTGATGGCGGCCTGGCGTGCGGCGGCGGCGTTGAGCTGGTCAAGCCGCTGCTGGGCCGCCTGGAGTTGTGCTTCAACCGTGGTCAGCTTTGTCTGGGCCTCGCCCAGTTGGTCCTTCAAGCCCTGTGCGCTCTGCGCGGACTGCGTGACCGAACTGTCGGCCGTGCTGATGGCAGCCTGGAGCTCGCTGATCCGCGAGGCAATCGCATCAGTCTGGCCCGTCAGATCGGCGGAGCGGCCAACCTCGCTCTGCAGCTCAGCATCGAGGCTGCTCATGGACACCGGCACGCTGTCGAGGGGAGCGGTGTCCGTGCGCCACTGCGCGGCGAGCTGGACAGTGAGCGCGGCAACCACAATCACGGCAGCCGACGCGCCCAAGACCAGCACCCGGCGCGCGATACCGATGAGGACGGAACGAGACATCAGGACTCCTTTGCGGGGACGGCAACCGGCGCAGGCCGGCCATAGGGGGTCAGACTTGAGGTTGGGGCAGAGACGGCGCGCTGCGGACGGACCCTTGCGGTCCACCAGCGGTGCGCCGTGCCAGCCAGGATTGGCAGACCGGTTGCGAGGTACATCGGCGTGAGCGCGGCGCCGTCCGTGCCTGCAAGGACGGCATGCGTCCAGGCCAGCAGGAAGGTCACGATTGCCACGCGGTGGACCTTGAGCCACCACCCAGCGGGCAGCAGCCGCGTCCACTTGGCCGTTGCCGCAGTGAAGATCAGCGCATACAGGGCCACCGAGCCAAGGGCCACCGGAATTGGCCGGTAGACCGACAGCCCGGGGACCAGCGCGCCCGCGACACCAACACCTGCGTACTCGTCCAGCGCCAGCAGCACGATGTGCAGCGCCAGGAAAGCCCAGGTGAACACCGTGAGCATCTCGTGCCAGGGGAAGACCTGCTTGGTCTTGCGCCACTCAGACGTGTTGCGCGGATGGCTGAGCACGAGGCCCGCCACAACTTGCAGGCCAAACAGCAGATACGCAGTGATGCCCATCGCGCGGGCGGCTACCCAGGGCCGGACCGCCAGCGTCCGCGGATCACTGGCCGGCAGGATGTGGTCTGTGACCCCCAGCGCCACCAGCGCTGCCACCGCGCCGATGATGATCAGCGTGGCAACCCCGACACGCATCAGCAGCCCCCCGTAGGGCGCGGCGAGCCGGTGTGGTGGGCGTGGGGACGGACTGGTGTAGACATCTGACCTCGGAATGGTGCGGCACGACTCCGAGTCTGCGCATCGCCCGAAGGTTTCAAAAGGCCCGTCGCCGATGGTCCTATTGGCCTGTAGGACGATGCTAGGGGCGCGTCAGCGCCGCCGCCACCCGCTCAATGTTCCAGCGCATCAGGCCCTCGTAGGTACCCTGTGACCCGTCGCCCGTGCTGTCGGTGTACAGGTTGCTGACAACGGTCGCCCCAGTCTCATCCGCAATGGTGCGAGCAAGATCCTCGGAGAACTGAGCCTCCGCGAAGATGGCCCGGATCCCCTTGGTGCGGATGACCGTCACGAGTGCGGCGATCTGGGCGGCGCTCGGATCCTGGCCCGGCGCATCCACGATCGTTCCGTCCACGGTCAGGCCAAATGCCACCGCAAAGTACGGGAATGCGTCGTGAAACGAAACGACGGTCCGGTTGGCGGCGGGGATGGAGGCCATGCGCGTGGCCAGCTCGGTGTTGAGCGCCTCGAGCGCGGTGATGTAGGCCGCTCCACCGGCTCGCAGCGCTGCCTCGTTGGCTGGCGATGCTGTCACGAGCGCATCCGTGATCTTTGCCGTGTACTTCGCTGCGTACGCCGGATTGAGCCAGAGGTGCGGATTGACGCCCGCAGACCCGCCCTCCCCGCCCGAGATGTACTGCACCCCTGCGAGGTTCTCGCCAAGCGCGATGACCGGCGCCTTGGAGCCTGCATCTGCGACGAGGGCCGCCAGCCAGTCATCCAGCCCAAGCCCGTTGAGGAACACCACATCCGCCTCGCTGATGCGCCGAACGTCGGACGGACTGGGATCAAACGTGTGGACCTCGCCCCCCTTGGGCACGAGGCTCTCGACGGAGACGCGATCCCCGCCAACTTGGGTGACGAAGTCCGCGAGGATGGTGGTGGTGGTCACCACCTTGATCCGGCCGTCCGAAACGGGGGATGCGGGCGTTGCGGTGCCGCACGCCGCAACAGCGATGATGACGAGGCCGATAGCGAGGCTGCTGAGACGAGACATGGTTTCTCCTGAGATTGGGTCTCAATGGAGACCGCGCGAATCGGTCTCTACGGCGGGTATGGGAAGGTCAGGGCCGCTCGGCGCTACACGCCGAGCAGAGGCCAAAGATCTCGAGTCGGTGAGCGGTAACGCTGAACCCGGATCGCCGCCCAATGGCAGCGAGCACGTTGCCGAGCCCAACATCGTCTACATCGGTGGACCGCCCGCAACTGGTGCAGATGGCGTGGTGGTGATGGACGGGATCGCAGGCCACGTAGGCGTGGTCGCCGCCGGGCAGGTCCACTCGCTCCACAAAGCCGAGTGACGTGAACAGGTCGAGCGTCCGGAAGACGGTGGCGCGGCCGATACCTGGTTGAGCCCGGTCCGCGTCAACTAGCAGTTCCGCGGCCGTGAAGTGCCCTTCGCGCGCGGCCACAAGCTCGGCAACCGCAAGCCGCGGACCGGTGAGACGGTGGCCGGCGGCATCGAGCGACGCAACGAGGCGGTTGGCGCCCCGACCTGTGTCGAGGTACGTGCTCATGCGGCGGGCATCCCCATGAGTTGATCGTCCGCGTCTTCGGCATGGCCGCGGCGACGGCCAAGCAAGCCTCGCGGACCGAGCGCAAGCGCCAGGATGAAGAGGGCGGTCTGCACAAGCACGATGGTGGCGCCGCTTGCGACGTCGAGCCAATACGAGAGGTACAGGCCGGCAATGGAACTGCTGATGCCAACCAGTGCGGCAACGAGCATCAGGCGGGTGAAGCGCGCGGTGAGCAGTTGGGCGGTTGCCGCAGGCGTGACCAGCATGGCGACAACCAGGATGATCCCGACGGCCTGAATGCTCACCACGATTGTCAGGGCCACAAGGGCGAGGAACAGGTACTCCAGCCGATCGACGCGGATCCCAGACGCAGCAGCGCCAAGCGGATCAAACGTGGCATAGAGCAGTTCCTTCCAGAGGATCGCCACGGCCACCAGCACACCGAGGCCCAGCACTACCAGCGCAACCAAGTCCTCGGCCCCAATTGCGAGGATGTTCCCGAACAGGAAGCTGAACAGGTCTGCCACATAGCCGCTGATGCCGGAGAACAGGAAGACGCCAAAGGCGAAGGTGCCGGCGAACAGCACGCCGATGACCGTGTCCTGCCGGATTGCGGCTCGCCTTGTCACAAATCCAATCGCGAGCGCCGTGCCAACGGCCGCCACAGCAGCCCCCAGGTAGAACGGCAGTCCGAGCAGGTAGGCAACCACAACCCCGGGAAAGCCAGCATGGGCGATCGCGTCACCAATGAACGCGACGCCGCGCAGCACCACGTAGGTGCCGACAACCGCGCAGACAACGCCCACAAGTGCGGACGCGATCAGCGCCCTAACGAAGAACGAGAGGGCGAGCGGCTCAAGCAAGAGGTCCACGGCTAACGGCTCCCGTCGTGATCGTGGAAGTGGCGCTCGCCGGGCGCCGCCTCGTCGTGGTGGTGGGCATCATCCAAGACCACCGTGCGGCCGTCGAGGACCAGCAGGTGGCCCCCGTACGCGCGGGCGAGGACGTCTGCGTCAAGAACCAGGTTGGACGGCCCATAGGCCACGACCGTCCGGTTCACGGCCAGCACCTGGTGGAAGCGCGCCGCGGCGCAGGCGAGGTCGTGCGTGGTGGCCACCACGGTCTTGCCGCGCTTCGCCTGATCCTCAAGGAGATCCATCAGGAGCTCCTGCGTGGTGGGGTCAATGCCGGTCACCGGCTCGTCAAGCAGGAAGAGATCAGGCTCCGCCGCAAGCGCCCGCGCCAAGAAGACGCGCCGGCGCTGGCCACCCGAAAGGCGGCCCACCTGTGTACGCAAGTGCCGTGCCATCCCCACCTGCACAAGCGCGCTCTGGACGGCCCGCCTGTCGTCCGCGCCTGGGCGCCGAATAGGCCCCAGACGCGGAAAGCGGCCCATCATCACAACGTCCTCAACAGTCACGGGGAACGCCCAGTCCACCATCTCTGCCTGGGGGACGTACGCAACGCGACGCGCCTCGCGGCCGGCCGGCTGGCCGAGGATCTCAATCCGGCCCGTCCAGGGCGTCAGCAGCCCAGCCATCAATTTGAGCATCGTGCTCTTGCCGGCGCCGTTGGGGCCAACCACCGCGAGCAGGCTGCCGGGCTCTACGGCGAGAGTCACATGCTCCAGCGCCACGCGCTCGCCGTAGCCCGCCGACACGTCGCTCAGCCAGACATCGGCGTGCGCGTGGGCATGTGTGGCGTCTACGCCCCCGGGATGGTCATGGCCCAACGCCGTTGGAACGTGGCGCTTGTGGGTGCGCTGCTGCTGATCCATATGAGACACAGTATCACCTAGATACCAGTTGGACAACAGCCGCCCGCCTCACAGCCGAATCTGCGCAACAATCCTTGGGCGTACCCGTATCCGAGCAATCCCCGCGCAGCTCCCGCCGCGCACCGAGACACCACCCGGAGGCCTCCCCTGAGCGCCAAGCAGCCCGCCCCGCAGCCCAGCCGTCGTGACCGCCGCGCCTCTGAGCGCGCCACCGAGAACCGTGAGCGCTTTGAAGCGGCGCGCGCGGATCGCCGCAGCCGCCCCGCGTCGTCGGGTGGCTCATCGTCCGGCTCGTCGTGGCTCAACACGCGGACCATGACCATTGCCGGCATCGGCGTCGGCATCCTGGTGGTCATCTTGGTGGCCATCTGGCAGTTCAGCGGCACCACCAAGCTCAGGGACCCGGGCGTGGTCTATGCGCCAAGCCTGGTCAGCGGCGCAACGCTGGGCAAGGCTGATGCGCCTGTGACCGTCGAGGTCTACGGAGACTTCCAGTGCCCGTTCTGTGCGCTCTACGACCTCAACGTTGAGCCCGTGATCGTCAACAAGTACGTCACCCCTGGCATTGCGCGCATCGTCCACCACGACTTTGAGTTCATTGGCCAGGGGACGGCAGACCGAGAGTCCCGTCTGGCCTCGGCTGGTGCCGTCTGCGCCGTTGCCCAGGACAAGTATTGGGACTACTCGCATTGGGTGTTCAACAACCAGATTGGCGAGAACGTTGGCGCCTTCAAGCGTGACCGCCTCGTTGCGATTGCCGCCGCAGCCGGCCTCGACACTGCCGCGTTTGGCACGTGCCTCAACGACGCGGCAACACTTGCCGCCGTTGACGCGGCGACAGCCGACGCCCTCACGGTCAAGAACATCGTCTCCACGCCCACGGTCTTGATCAACGGCGTCTCGGTTGACTGGGGCAGCACCGTCAAGACCGCTGACCAGCTTGGCACCTTGATTGAGGTGGCCGCCCAGGTCAAGGCCTCCGCTTCGCCGTCCGTTGCGCCGTCGGCCTCGGCCAGCACCACGCCCTGACGCTGGCACCTTCGCCTGACCTGATCGGGTCTGATCCGTCCCGGCGGGCCGTCCGCGGTCCGCTGGGGCTGCCGCTCCTTATCCTGGCCCTGGCCGGGCTGGCCATCGCTGGCTACCTGCTGGCTGTCCGGCTTGCTGGCGAGCCCGCCGTCTGCGGGCCGTCCGGCGGCTGCGAGACGGTGGCCGCCTCGTCGTACTCCGTGGTGCTGGGCATCCCGGTAGCCGCGTACGGCGTGGTCTGCTCGCTGTTGCTGGTTGCCGGCGCGCTTGCCTGGTGGCGGACTGCCGATCGCCGACCGCTGCTGGCCGCCTACGGGATCCTGCTGTTGGCCACGCTGGCCGTTGCGGTGCTCACGTATCTGGAGCTGTTTGTGATTCGGGCGATCTGCCCGTGGTGCGTGTCGTACGCGGTCATCACGGTGCTTTCCCTAGGCACGGCAGGGCTGGCGCTCCGACGCGACTGACGTCCGCCGTCCGCCTCCCGCGGGGCGCGCCCGCGCGAGGCGCGCCCGGAATTCACCCCTGACTCGGATTGCGCCCCACCGCGCAGGGTTCAACCCTCGAAGTGCGGCTTCGGGACTCGGGCCACGCACGTCACACCTCAGCCTGATGCAGGTGTGAATTCCTGCGCCGGGTGGCGCACCGCCAACCTAGCCGCCCCCGCAGCTCAGCATGTTCGCGGGCAGCGGCATTGGGGATGCAGCCACGGTGCTGACCGTGGACAACTTGACCGAGCCTGGGGTCGCTCCATCTTCGATGACGAGGGTGAAGGGCCGCGTTGTTGGGTAGTGCCGGGTGGCGACCGTGGCGCAGCTGGGGAAGCTCAGCACTTCCACGGCGACGCCGTCGGCGGGGTTGTTCATCAGAATGGAGCCCGTGCCGCTCTGTCCGGGCTCAAACCCGTGCGGCCATCCGCCCATGTCGGACCCGACGGACACCTCCACGCTGACGCTTGACCTGTTCGAGGCGTCAAAGCGGAAGGCGTCGTGGTGGGCGACGTCCACGACCTGACGGGTGAAAGCATCCACAAACACACGGGCCCAGGCCGTGTTGCCAAAGATGTCCACCCGCCAGACGAAGAGGTCTGGGTTGATCTGGGGTGCTGGAGAGGCCGCGCCAGACCTGATGCCGTTGGGCTCAATCGACACGAGTGTGGCGTACGTCCCCAAGACGGCATCGATGCCCCCGGAGATCACATCGCTGACACCGGCCGCCTGCTTGGCGATGGCGATGGCATCGGCCTCGGGGATGGGATCGGGCGGATCGACAAGCGTCAGCGCAAGACCAGCGGGCGCAACCGATGGCGCAAAGCGCAGGACCGTCGCGTGGACGGTGGTACCCAACTCGCACGGGGGTCTGGCATTCATCGCGAGCGTCAGCGTTTGCTTTGAGACCGTGAGCATGCCGCTCACGTCGCACGGCGTGGAAGCCCAACTCAGCAGCCACTCACCTCCCGCCAGCGGGGTCAGCGCCATGCGGATTGCCTCAATGTCGTTCCGGTGAGCCCGCAGTTCGTCAATGGTGGCCGGACGCCGCCCGGCAATGACGCCGTCCGGATCCGCGATGGCGAGCGACATCGGCATGCCCCGAAGCCCAATCGCCTCCACACCGGCCCACCCGGAACCGCCGGCGCCAAGACCCTGGCTGAACGCGGACCAGGATCCGGCGGTAATGCCGATGACGAGGACGCCGATGACGGCGGCCACGAGCCAGCCGCTCCGGACGCTCCTAGCGGGCGATCCCGCCGGCTTGCGCGCGTTGATCGCTGGGAAGTCGCGCTCCGCCCGCTGGAGTTCGGCGGCCAAGTAGTCGCCAAGGCGCGGGTCCAGCGCCGGCATCTCGTCCGGCATCACGCGAGCACCTCCCGGAGCTGGGCCAGCCCGGTCTTCACCTGGCTCTTGACCGTGTTCTCGCTGACGCCCATCGCCGCCGCGGTTTCGGCAACCGGCAGCCCGGCGAGGTAGTGGAGCGCGATGGCGGCGCGGGTGCGTCTGGGCAGCGTCGCAAGCGCCCGGCGGATGTCCGTGCGCTGGGCGAGATCCGGCCCCGCCACCGCAATCTCGTGGACCACCGGGTCAAGCCGAACCTGCCGTCGAAGCCGCCGGACAAGCCGGAACGCCTCGCGTGTCTGGATTGTCAGAAGCCAGGCGCGCAGCGCGCCCGGATCGCGCAGCGAGTCGATCCGCCGCAATGCAATCTCAAACGTGGTCTGCACCAGATCCTGCGCCTCGTCATCGTCAAGCGTGATCACGCGCGCAGCAGCGAGCAGCACGGGCCCGTGGACGTACAGCTCATCCACAGGCGTCGCCCGTGGACGGATCCCCACCAGCTCCGCGTCCCGCATGCGTGCAGTGTCCACCCGGCCTCCGTTGGCGTGCACACCTACTGGAGGACGCAGCGCGCCGAAACGGGTGATCGGGCTTCGGCAGCGTCAGCGTGCCGGGCTGTACCCGGTGAGTTCCACGTAGGCTTCGCCGCCCAGCGGTTGGCCACCGCGCGTGGCCGAGACCCGCTGTGAGCCCTCCCAGTACACGACGCCAGTGGTTGCCCGCGTGTCCAGCTCCTGCTGGGCGACGGCAGGCGAGAGGTTGATGACCAGGTCCTGGGCGGGCAACTTGATCGCCCAGCCAGCCGGATACACGGCGCCTGTCTTGGGGCTGGTCCAGTGGCCAGTCACGTCCACGGTGAAGTCCGCCGGGCCAAGGCGTGTGGTGACGCCGGCCTTGTCCACCAGCGTCCCGTAGACCAGCGGGTAGGTCCCGTCCGTTGCCCGAACCAGCGAGAGCGTGATGTCTGTCCCGTCCGCCAGGTTCACGGCAAACCAGTCCCAGCCGCCGCCGCCCACGGAGATGAAGTCACCCCACTGGTGGTCAAACCAGGCCGTGCCGCTCACCTTCAGCGTCTTCCCGCCAACGGTGATGCTGCCGCGTGCGGTCATGGACGTCCGCGAGTAGTAGTAGGACCCGCCCGCGAGTCCAAAGTCCACGTAGCCGTCGCCGTCGTGGAGCGCCGGGGGCTTGACGGTCGCCAGCGTGAGCGACAGGCCAAACGCTGACCCGGCACCATCGCCCAGCGCCTCCGTTGGTAGCGCGCTGGCCGTCAGGGTGTCGGCGCCGTTGGCGCCCGTCATGGTCCACGGCGCGCGCGTGAACGTTGTGGGGTCCGCCGGGTCTAGCCCGCGAATAGCCAGGTTGAACCCGGCGGCACCAGCCGCGATCACGTTCACCTGCGGGCCGATCTCCGCACGCTGGGCGTAGTGGAACTGCTGGCCCGTCTCATCGGTGAGCGCAAGGTGCGAGGCCCACGTCACCGGGAACGAGCCGCGCTCCGCCCGGAACACAACGTACTCAAAGCCCCAGCGCCCGCCGTTCTCGTCAACGAGATGGCCTGTGTCGTACCACCACTCTGTCAGGCGGTCGTGAGCGCCGTCATCGCTTGGCAGGACCACGGGTTGCGGGTCAGCGGGCCGGGGCGTGCCGGACGGGGCAGCCGTGGGACGGGGATGGGCGGCCGGCGGGTTGGCAAGGATGGGGCCACTGCAGCCAGCCAGCGCGACGGCAAGCAGCACCGCCGGCGCGACCAACGCGAGGCGGCCAAGACGCGACCCGCTCATCGGTTCGCCTCTTCAATCTCGGCTTCGGTCTTGGGCAGGAAGCGGCCCAGCGCCCGGTCAAGCCGCGCCGGCACCCACCAGTTCCAGCGGCCAAGCAGGCGCATGGTCGCGGGGACCAGCAGCGCGCGGACCACGGTGGCATCAAGCGCCACAGCAATCGCCACGCCCAGGCCCAGCGCCTTGATCAGCACGATGTCCGCAAACGCAAAGCTGCCGGCCACCAGCACCACGATCAGGGCCGCCGAGGAGACGATCCGCCCGCTCCGCTCCAGCCCGCGCGCCACGGCTTCGGTGTTGTCGCCCGTCTTGTCCCAGGCCTCCTTCATGCGCGTGAGCAGGAAGACCTCGTAGTCCATCGACAGCCCAAACAGGACGCAGAACAGGATCACCGGCTGGGTTGTCTCGACGAAGCCCAGGGGGCCAAAGCCAAGCGGTGCCGACAGGTTCCCGTCCTGGAAGATCCAGACCAGCGCGCCAAAGCTTGCGACGATGGACAGCGTGTTCATGATTAGCGCCTTGATGGGCAGGACCACGGACCGAAGCAGGACGAACAGGACCAGCAGCGTGGTCACGATGATGAACGCCGCCGTCCGCGGAAAGTCGGACCAGACGCGCGTGACCACGTCCTCCACATCGGCAGCGCCGCCGCCAACCTGCACGGTGATGCCGGCTGGCGGCGCCAGCGGACCCACGCCGCTGCGCAGGTCGCGGACAAGCGCGCGACCCTCCTCGGCGTTGGAGCTAAACGGCGTGATGACCGTGAACGCGGCGAGGTCCCCCTTGCTGGAGCCGTTGAGGACAGCCGCAACAAAGCGGTCTGGCGGGCCGGCGGGAGCCGCATAGAGCAGCTGGTACTGCGCAAGCGTCAGGCGCGGGTCCACGTTCACAAGGCTGCCCACGCGGACCACGCGCGGATCGGCGGCCAGACGGCGCGAGTAGTCGTACAGGAGCGCAACGTTGGCGGGCGTTGTGGCATCGCCCTGCGTCCGGACGGCCAGCACCAGCGGGGCAAACTCGCCCTCGCCAAACTTGGCCGCGAGGATGTCGTACGCCTCACGCGACGGCACGGACGCGGGGAGGATTGTGGCGTCCGGGGCGTTGAACCGCACGTGCAGGAACGGGACGCCCAGTACCAGGAGGATCGCCAGAGTTGGGACGAGGACGCGCACCGGGTGGCGCATGACCCGGCGGGCCAGCCGCGCCCACGGGCCGTCGATGCCGGGCTGGACGGTGACGCGGCGGATGGCCAGCGCGTCAATCCTTGTGCCCAGGATGGCCAGGACCGCGGGCAGCAGCGTGGTGGCCGCGGCAACCGCGAGGCCCACGACGATGGCGCCGGCGATGCCCACGGAACGCAGGATCATGAACTCAAACAACACCAGGCCCAGCAGGCCAAGCAGCACCGTGAGCCCGCTGAAGAACACCGCGCGCCCGGCGGTTGCCACCGTCACGCGCACGCTTTCGGCCACGCGGTCAGGCCCGGAGCGGTGGGCAAGCTCTTCACGGAACCGGCTGGTCATCAGCAACGAGTAGTCAACGCCCAGCCCAAGGCCAAGCAGCGTTGCCAGGTTGAGCACAAAGATGCTCATGGGCATCACCGTTGCCACAAGCCAGATCCCGGCCAACGCCACCAGCACGGCGGCCCCGCCAACCGCCAGCGGGATCCCCGCGGCCACCACGCTGCCAAAGACGGCAAGCAGGGCGAGCGCCGCCAGCGGCAGCGAGATGATTTCGCTCCTGCGCAGGTCTGTCTCCGTCACGGACTGGACGTCGCCGTAGAACGCCGGGCCGCCGCCGATGCGCACGCGGAGCCCCGGCACCTCGCGGAGGCGCTCTGCCGCGGGCGGGATGGCGGCAGGCGAGGCGTCGGGCGGAAGGTCAAGAAAGACCACGTCGTACGCCGTCTGGCCATCGGCGCTCACCTGGGCTGGTGCGAGCAGGTGCGATTGGACCCGGGTGACGTGGGGGGAGGTGGCGATGCCCCCGGTGGCCGCCGTGACGGCCGCGATCCACGCCGGCGTGCCCGCGTGCAGCGTGTCCGAGGTGTAGACGAGCACAAACGCCGACGGGCTGGCGCCCAACTCCCGCACAAGGGTCTGTTCGGCGCGGACCGACTCAAGGTCGTCAAGGATGAAGCCGCCGGCCGACAGGGCGCCGGGCGCCCGTGGTGCAAACGGGAGCGCCAGCAGGATCAGCCCAGCCCACGCCGCAACGATCCACCAGCGGCGGCGGACGGTGAAACGGCCAAGGCGATCAAAGCTCATTGCAACGCCTGTTCGGCAGCGGGTGCCCACGCGGATGGGTAGCGAAATATGCGCATGCTGAGTAGCATGTTATGGCTGAGCGCCAAACCGTGCGAAGGATGCTGTTGGGTGCCATCGCGGCGAGCCGTTCTGCTAGCATCAACCGGCCGCACGCGCGGCATAGCCACCGCGTCTTTTCCGGACCCGTCCCCAGCACGAAGGGCCACCCGTGACGATCTTCACGATCTGGTTCGACAACTTCCCGAACAACCTTGTGATCCTGCTCGCCGCTGCGGCGATTGCCGGAGCGTTTGTGTTTGTCTTTGCCCGCTCCGCGATGGTTGCCGAAGGCGGCCGCCAGGGCTGGGCGCGCAAGATGACCGGCCCCAACAGCAAGATCATGTTTGCCGGACTCTTCGTGGTCTGGGCGCTGGTCTTCGGGATTGGCCTGCAGCTTGTCCCGCATGAGGGCGCAAGCTCGCCGTACGGCGGCCTTGGCCTGATTGCCCTCTTCAGTGGCTTCTTCATCATGATGGGCCTGATCTGGAGCGTCATCGGCGAGTAGCCGGCGCGATTGCCGCTCCCCGAAGCCCGGCCCTGCGCCGGGCTTCTCGATTCCTGGGGGGCTGCCGAGCGTGAGCGCGCGAGGATGGCCCATCTGGCCCATTGACCCCCTTCGGCCAAGCGGGGAGAGTGCACGCCATGACTGACCCCATCTATGGCGCAGCGCCCCGCGGACAGCGGCCCGTCACCGGCGCGCGCAACGCCGCCGCCGTGATCAGCCTGGTCATTGCCCTCTTTGCCGGTATTGGCATCGGAGCACTCCTGATGCAAGGGCGCACCCCGTCTCCGGCAGTTGCCGCACCCGCCGCCTCCGCCGCCTCCGTCCTGCCAGCAGGTGCCGGATTTGTCACGCTGGCGGTTGGCGAAGCAGCCGGGGCGCGGTGCGGGGCCGACGCCTGTGTGTTCATCCTCTCGGCGGATGCAGCGGCCCGTATCGGTGCGCCGGGTGTCCGCGTGGCTGGACCAGGCCAACTCCTGAGAGCGCCAGTGCCCGCAAAACTGCCCGATGGCCCCCTGTTCCTGGCGGCCGACGGCACGCTTCACACCGTCAGCGCGGGCGCAACAACGCCCGTCGCCCTGCCCGCGGACGACATGGGCCTGCCCAGTGCCCCAGTGAGCGCGTATGCGGTGGCGTGCGACGGCGACACATGCATCGTGGCGGTGACATGCGAGGGACCCGCGACAGGCGAGGGCCTGCTTCGCTGGACCGCAGCGCAGGGATGGAGGACGGTGGCCGCAGCGCCGGGCCCCGGCGGGAACGTGGCCCCGCAGGTGGATCGCCTGGGTCTGCGCGGCCCGATGATCGTCTGGGTGCCGGTCATCGGCGCGCCCCGCTACACCGTGACCGACGGCAACTTCTACGCGGCGGCGCCAGACTAGCTGCCCGCTGCGGCCCCGGCGTGACCTACGGCAGGGCGGCGATCACTGCCTCAAGCGTGGAGAGGTCCGCGCCCATCGCCTCAAACATGATGTCGCCCTTTAGGTAGATCACGGCCCAGAAGCCCTGCTGGCCGCCCTGCTTGACCTTCTTGCCGCCAAGGGTCTCGTCGGTCATGCCGTCGAGGGTTCCGTTGGACATGCCGGCCGTGATTGCCGCGTCAACCCCGGCGATGCGCATCGCCATGACAGTCGTGGCGAGTTTGCCTGACGGCGCGGGCGCAGTGGCAACCGCGTAACTCACGTCGGCCGCGGTCTTCCCGTTAGCCTTGAGGACGGGGTCCAGCGTGGTGGCGTCAAGCGGCAGCCCGGCCTCGCCCACCTTTGCGCCGTCGAAGCTGGACTTGGCAAACGTCAGCCCGCCGGCGCTGGACGGCAGCATCGCCTCGAGGGCAGGTGCCGCGCCCGGGGCGTTGGCGTTGGTTGGCCCCGGGGTTGCAGACGTGCCGCAGGAGGCAACGGCGAGGCTTACTGCGAGCGCGCAGGCGCAGGCGATGACGCGAGGGGAGAACGGCATGACGGGGACCTCGGGTAGGGAGCTTCAGGGTAGGGCGGTGACGATGGCGTCAAGTTGCCTGGCGTCCGGGCACTGGACCCGGAACAGGGCATCGCCTGTGGCATACAGGACAACCCAGAAGCCCTTGGCTCCACCGCGCACGACCGATTTCGCCCCAATCGTGGCGGCGTGCAGTTGCGCAGACCCGGTCCCCGGCAACGCCAGCGTCTTCGCAGCATCCACGCCCTTGACCCGAACCAGGGTCACAACGGAGCCCGCGTTGCCGGTGCCAATGGCCCAGGCGATGTCCGCAACCGTCTTGCCGTTCTGCTTGAGAAACGGATCGAGTTCGTTGGCAGTGAAGGGCGCCCCGCCAAGGCCTACCGCGGTCCCGCTGAAGCTGCGCTTGGTGAATGTCTCCGCGCCAACCGCATCCGGCAGGGCGCTCTCAAGTTCAGGCGCGCCGGGTGCAGTGGTGCTGTTGCCGTACCCGGACCCAGCTGGGGTGGGCTGGCTGCCCGGATCTGCTGTCGGGGGCGTCACCTGATCCGTGGGCGCGGCCGTGGGCTGCCCGCTGGGGGACTCCGTGACGCTGCCGCAGCCTGCGGCGATGACCACAAGCGCGAAGACCCCGGCAAGCAGGCGGTGGTCCGGCGTCACGTCGTGGTCCTTTCGAGCGGGGCGCGCCGCGTCTTGGCCCCTAGTCTGTTGTTGGCGCGTCCCGAGTGTAGGGATCGGCGCGAGCGTCGGCCGTCGCCAGAAGAACTGAAGCCCGGACCCGCCGTGTGGCAGGCCCGGGCTCCGCGCTTGCGGGCGATGGGTCAGGGCAGGGCCGTGAGGATGTCGTTGAGGTCTGTTTCGGCGGCAATCACCAGGAATGCCACATCGTCATGCAGGTACGTGACGTTGGCGAACCCGCTGGACACTGCGCCGTGGACCTTCTTGCCAACGAACGTGAGTTCGGGGTTGTCCGCGTAGGAGCTGTCAATTGCCCCGACAAACTTGGCCGCGTCGAGGCCCTTGACCTGCATGGCGTAGATCATCGTGGGCAGGCCGGAGGCGCCGGTGGTCTCACCCATCCCGATGGCGAACTTGACGTCCGCAAGCGACTTGCCGTTGTCCTTGAGGACCTGCTCCATGTTGCCGCCATTGCCGCCGCTGAACGCGGCCCATGGGATGCCGCCAAAGTCCAGGCTCGTCTTGGTGATCGCGATCGTCCCCACCTTGTCGGGGATCAACTTCTCCAGATCGGACGCGTTGCCGGGCTCAAGGCTGATGGGGGCGTCGGTGGGCTGTTCGGTGGAGCCGCCGTTGCCAGCATCGGTGGGCTGGGACGTGGGGTTGTTGCCGCCGTTGCCCGCGTCGGTGGGGGCGGCGGTCTTGCTCCCGGAGCCGCCGCACGCGGCGACGACGAACGCAAGCGCAAAGGCCCCGGCAAGGAGGCGTCGATTGTTCGACATGGGCGTGTCCTTTCGGCTGGGGGCACGCCGCGGTCCACCCCCGCAGATGCAAGTGCGACGCGTGGGCATTGTACGAAGACCGGCGAGACGGCGTCTCGGCACGAATTGCGACCTGCCAAGGGGGGGGTATGGTTGCCTCAAGGCTGGGCACGTGGTCCTGGGCCTGCTTGGGGGTATGACGTGTCGGCATTCAGATGGGCGTCTCGGCTCGCAGCTACCACAGCATCGCTCGCTGTCGTGGCAGCACTCCTTCCCGCACAGGCGTCGGCGACGATTGGCGTCGGCGCAACGGTGGGCATGGACAAGGACCCGTACGCCCGCACCGGCAACCTTGTCTTTGAGGGGGTGACAGACCCGGGCGGCACCTACGCGGTGACGCTGAGCTGCGACTCGCTTGCCCACGAGACAGCCCCGATTGCGTTTGCCAACCCGTTGGCGGTGTCGCTGGACATCCCCGGCTGCCAGGGCTATGGCGCGTTTGACCTCGTGGTCACGGTTCGCGACGGCGTGACGCAGGTCTTCCAGCATGGGGCGTCAACCTCGATTGCTCCCCAACTCACGCTGTCTATGCCGGACCCGGCCATCACGGGCCACATGTTCACCATCAACCCGCAGTGGCCCGCGGACTACACCCCGCCTGCATTCGACGGCTGCCGCTGGGAGTTCCGGTGGGGCGACAACCGCGCGCTGAACCTCAACGACGCCAACGAGACGTTTGGCTCCATGCTCTTCGATGTGCCGACGGTGGGCGGAGCCTGCCCGACCTGGACGTTTGACCTGCCGTGGGTGCCGTATCGCCAGTACGAGGCGACGGTTTCGCTATTCACCCTCGCCGGGGGCGGCCACGCATTCGGAGGCACCGCCATGGAGCGCTTCACGGCCACCGTGGACGGACTTGGCCGGCGGATCACCACGTCTACCTTGCCAATCGCCCAGGTGCTGCCCAACACGTACACGCCTATCGTGGGTTCGCCCATCACCTATACCCGGTACCTCGTTGGCGGCGCAACGGCTGGCGTCAGCATCTGGGACGCCAGGCTTGGAGGCGGCGACAACCCGCCGCACTGGACCAAGGGCGGCGCCAGCAGCACCTTCACGGTGACGCCGTGGAGCACCGGCAACCTCGTGGTCGGCTGGACGAGGACCCAGGGCGACTTCCTCCTCGGCGCGAACTACGACCCGCCCGTGCGCTACCGCGACTGGCTCAAGCCCAATACCACGGCCCCGGTCCAGCGCATCGGCACCGGCGCGGTCTCGGGTGACGTCCCGGTGGCGCTGACATGGACGGCAGCGGATCGCGGCTGGGGCCTTGACAGGTACCAGCTGGACAAGCGTGTCGATGGCGGGGCGTGGACGCGGGTTGCAAACACCAAGTCCAAGAGCTGCACCGTGGTGCTGCCCCAGGGGCATGCCTACCGCTTCCGGATCCGGGCCATCGACAAGGCCGGCAATGTTGGCGCGTGGGACGAGGGCGTGACCTTCCGGCCCGGGATCCGGGCCGATGCCTCCTCCTCGATCGTCTAGGCCCGCGCCTGGGTTGTCACTCCGGATGTGACGGCGCTTGGCGGCAGCCTCCACGAGACCGATGTGGCCGGAGCCTCGGCCACGCTCACGTTTGTGGGCCGCGACGTCGCCTGGTTGGCGGAGCGCGGACCAACACACGGCAAGGCCAAGATCTACATCGATGGCGTCTATGCGGCCACGGTTGATCTCAACGCGGTTGGCGACAGCGCCCGCGCGATCGTCTTCCGGCGGCACTGGGTCTTCGCTGGGACACATCGCCTGCGGGTCGTGGCGCTGGGGACAGTGGGGCGGCCAACCGTTGACGTGGACGGGTTCATCATCCTTCGCTGACGCGCGCGGCCAGCGTAGACGGCGTCTCGCGGCGTCCGCTATGATCGCCGTCCATGCAAGATGCATAAGATTTATGCGTCCCAGCGGCGCCAGTGGGCGCGATCGGGCGGGCGGAGCGGAGGGTGCAGTCGGTGGAGATCCAGGCGCAGGGGGCGGACGTACCCGCCGTTGGCCAGGCAAAGCCTTGGGTGAACCCACGGGACCCGGCACGAAGGCTTGGGCCTGACGGCAACTTGGCGGTTAGCCGGCGCGCGCCAAAGTGGCAGGACGTCCCCGACGAGAAGTGGAACGACTGGCGCTGGCAGCTCTCCAACCGGGTCAACGATCTGGCGGAGATCGCCGAGATCCTTGAGCTCACCGATGACGAGCGCGAGGGCCTCTCCGCCCCGGACAAGTTCCGCGTGGACGTCACGCCGTACTTCATCAGCCTGATTGACCCGACGGACGCCAACGACCCCATCCGCCGCCAGATCATCCCGCTGGGCCGCGAGCTGGCCGCATTCACGGGGATGATGGAGGACAGCCTGGCGGAGGACCGCCACTCGCCGGTCCCGGGGCTTGTGCACCGCTACCCGGACCGCGTGCTGATGCTGGTCACGACCCAGTGCGCGGTGTACTGCCGGTACTGCACCCGAAGCCGGATCGTGGGCGACCCCACGCAGAACTTCAACCGCAAGGAGCAAGAGGCCCAGCTGGACTACATCCGGCGGACCCCGCAGATCCGCGACGTGCTGCTCTCCGGTGGTGACGCGCTGACCCTCGCGCCCAAGATCCTTGAAGGCACGCTGCGCGCGCTGCGCGAGATCCCGCACGTGGAAGTGGTGCGCATCGGGTCACGCGTGCCGGTCTTCATGCCGCAGCGCATCAATGACGAGCTCTGCGACATGCTCAGCGAGTTCCACCCGCTGTGGCTGAACATCCACGTCAACCACCCCAACGAGATCACGCCCGAGGTGTCACGCGCCTGCGACAAGCTGGCCCGGGCCGGGATCCCGCTGGGCAACCAGACCGTGCTGCTGGCCGGCGTTAACGACTGCGTCCACACGCAGCGCGAGCTGGTTCAGCGTCTGGTGGAGAACCGGGTTCGCCCGTACTACCTGTACCAGTGCGACCTGGTGGAGGGCGCGGGCCACTTCCGCACACCCGTGGGCAAGGGCCTCGAGATCATTGAGGGTCTCCGCGGCCATACATCCGGGTACGCCGTGCCCCAGTTCATCGTGGATGCGCCAGGTGGCGGCGGGAAGATCCCGGTCATGCCCAACTACCTTGTCTCCTATTCGGACCACAAGGTGATCCTGCGCAACTACGAGGGGTACATCACCACCTACGAGGAGCCCACCGAGTACAAGCCGCACGACACCGCGAACTGCCAGTACTGCGCCAATCCGCGACCGGAGCCGGGTCAGGAGGGCATCACGGGCCTGCTGGACGGCAAGAAGATGTGGATTGAGCCAGCAGGCTTTTCGCTTGCGCATGAGCGTGGCAACACCGAGGCGCATCGCCTGAGCGATCCCTCCAAGTGGGTGCCATACGGCGTGGGCGCCATTGAGGGCCAGTCGGCCGAAGGCGGCCGCACCCTTCCCATGCTTGAGGCTGGCGCACCCCCCACGGAGTAGCAAGCCCCTACAATCGGCCGCCCATGGCCGACACCACCGCAACGCAGGCCGCGCCTGCCCGCCCGTTCCGCTACGGCTGGATCGTGCTGGGCGTTGCGGCCT
>CAIYHO010000109.1 GCA_903925955.1 uncultured Chloroflexota bacterium | reverse complement strand
GACCAGCGTCCTCCGTCTCGACCCAACCGAACATGAGCTTGCTGGGCTCCAGGCCGTGGATGGTCGCCAGGTATACGTGGATCATGGTGAAGATGATGAACACCCACAGACCGAAGTAGTGGATGGTCCGCATCATCATGAGCCCACCGACGGCGTCCACGCCGCCGGCGAAGAAGGGCAGGTTCGCAGCAGGTGAGTAGATCGCGAAGCCGGTGTAGGCCATCACGTACGTGAGCAGGGTTATCCCTACGTACGAGACCTTCTGCGGCGTGGCGTACTTGCCCGAGATCGTGTGCGTCTTGCGCATGAACAGGTAGAACTTGACCGTCTCGATGAGCTGGTGACGGTTCTCTGCCTGCGGCAGCCAGTTCTTGATGTCCACGTCCACCTTCCTGGTGTTCGGCACGTTGGTGTCCTTGACCCAGAAGGCCATGAGGATGCGCGCCGTCAGGTTGATGAGCAGCAGGTACATGAAGAAGAAGTGGATGCTACGGGCCGCCTCCATATTCCAGGCGATGAACGGATAGTGGATGTAGAAACCGGAGAAGCCCAGCGCGATCATCGAGATCAGGTTGATGTAGTGACTGATCACGAAGACCAGCGGATGCGCCTCACGATAGTATCCGTGCCCCATGGCTGATCACCGTCCGTAGGGAGTCGTGACGACCTGGAAGCTCTTGCCGGTCTTGGGCTCGACGATGTGGACCGCACAGGCGATACACGGGTCGAAGCTGTGGACCGTGCGCAGAGCGTGCAGCGGCTTGTCGATATCCTCTACCGGGCAGCCGATGAGCGCCTGCTCGATAGGCCCGGGGACGTCCTTGGCGTCACGCGGGGAGATGTTCCACGTCGACGGGACTACCAGCTGGTAGTTGTCGATCTTGTTGTCCTTGATGTTCGTGTAGTGCAGCAGGGCGCCGCGGGGAGCTTCCCACATGCCCACGCCGTCGCCGGTCGTCTCGGTGATCGGCTCGTGGAACTTGGTGTCGCCACCCTTGACGCTCTCGATGAGCTCGGTGACCGCCGCCAGCATGAGCTCGGAGACGTAGAGCGCCTCCAGCGGACGGGCCGCCGTGCGTCCCAGGGTCGAGACGAGCACCTCGGGGTGACCGGCTGCGCCAAGCTTGGCCAGCGTCGAGTCGATGAGCTCCTTGACGCGCGGTACGCCGGACAGGTACGCGACGATGAGGCGGGAGAGTCCGCCGACCTCGAGAGGCTTGTCATCGTAGCGGGGCGCCTTGGACCAGGAGTACTTGCCGTTGACGTCTGAGTCGGTGTACGCCGGCGTCGTGGCACCTTCACGCGGGTTGAGGCCCGATGCGGAGGTGTAGAACGAGTGCTCGACGTACTCCTTGATCTTGGTCTCGTCGGCGTCGGAGAGCTTGAGGCCCATGGCGATACCGGCAGGCAGAGCGCGCTTCTTGGGGTCCCCGCTGGGATCCTCGAACACGCCCCATGCGCCGAAGTTGCCGCAGCCCTGGCCGTACTTGAGCCCGTCCAGGTAGAACGGTGCGATGGCCAGGACGTCGGGGATCATGGTCGCCTTGATCCAGGCATTGAGCGCCTTGAAGCGGAACAGGACGCCGGCCAGGTTCTCCTCGGTGGGGACCCACGCGGATCCGCCGGGGCCGGTGGTCATGATGTGCGGCATCTTGCCGCCGATGATGGCCGAGATCTGCGAGGCCATGGCCTGCATCTCAAGAGCCTCCAGGTAGTGCGCGGTGCCGATGAGGTCCAGCTCGGCGGGCAGTTTGTATCCGGGCGCGTCGAACCAGTTG
>CAIYHO010000108.1 GCA_903925955.1 uncultured Chloroflexota bacterium | reverse complement strand
GCAGCGAGCGTAGGTCGCCCTTCAGATCGAACGGTCGGACGGCGCCCCGGAACGCCGCGCCAATCGACGGGCGCGCCCCGGCAGGAGGAGTGGCGGCAGCGCCATCCTTGGCGGGTCCGGCAAGGACGTTCGGCCGGATGGTGGTCTCCCCAGGCTCTGCGGCGGCCAGCTCGGCGTGATAACGGCGTCGGGCTTCCGTGCGGTCGGTGCGCTTAGCGCGTGCCAAGGGTTTCCTCCTAAGACGGGTCAATCTGCGTGCGTGGTCACGCATCGTACCCGGTAGTGAAGGCGCAGATCGCCATCCAGATAAGCGCCAGCAAAGTCTGTCTCGATACCGTGGCGTCGTCCGCCGTCCAACCCCGCCCGGGAGGTCCTCCATGGCGCATGTCCGGCCGGCGGCGTATGCCGCGCTCGTTCTCGTTCTGCTCCTTGCCGCATCGGCTGCCGCGTCCGTCCTGCCGCGTCCGGCGCCGCTCGCCGCGGTGTCGTGGCAAGCCTCCACGGGCCTCGTCGTGGCGGAGGTGGTCACCGGCGGCGCGTCGGCCTCAGACGAGTTTGTTGAGTTTGCCAACGCTGGCGCAGTTGCGCTGGATCTGGCCGGTCTGGAGGTGGCGTACGCCACCAGCACCGGGACCACCGTGACCCGCAAGACCGCCTGGACGGTCTCGGTGGTGGTGGCGCCCGGACGGCATGTGCTGCTTGCGAACGCCGCGGGCATCTACGCGGCTGCCGCAGACGCCACGTACACCGGCGGGCTCGCCGCCACCGGCGGGGCCATCGTGCTGCGCGCCACGGGCGGGACGGTGGTGGACGCCGTTGGCTGGGGCGATGCCGCCAACGCCTTTGTTGAGGGGACGGCGGTTGCGGCACCTGCTGCGGGGAAGTCCGTGGAGCGCCTGCCCGGCGGTTCCGGCGGCAACACGGTGGACACAAACAGCAACGCCGCGGACTTTGTGCTCAATGCCGCGCCGATCGCCCAGAACCTGGCGGCGGCGCCTGTGCCTGCGCCCACCCCCACGCCAACCGCGACACCCACGCCTGATCCAGCGCCTGATCCAACGCCTGATCCAACGCCTGATCCAACGCCTGCGCCAACGCCGGACGTCACGCCGCTGCCCACAGCGGACCCCACGCCAACGCCTGACCCAACACCCGCGCCCACCGACGCGCCAACACCCTCGCCCACGCCCACCCCAGAACCCACCGCCACGCCGGCGCCCACCCCTGAGCCCACGCCCACCGACGCGCCAACTCCCGATCCAACGGCGACGCCTGCGCCGACACCGGATCCCGTTGTCCCGATTGCCGTGGCGCGTGCTCTCACGGATGGCTCCTCCGTCACCGTTGAGGGCGTCCTGACCACGGGGCTCGGCGCGCTGGAGTCCTTTCGCACCGGGTTCATCCAGGACGAGACCGGCGGCCTTGCCGTCTACCTAGACGCCCCGTTTGACTTGCCCTATGCCGCTGGGACGCGGATCCGCATGACAGGCTCCATCGGCTCGCGGTACGCCGAGCGGACGCTGCGGGTGGCCCGGACTGACGTGGTGCCCATTGCCGCAGACCTGCTCCCGCTGCCGCTCGAGGTGGGCACCGGGGCTGCCGCGGAGAGCCTCGAGGGGTTCCGCCTTGCCGTCGCCGGCGTTGTGACAGAGGCGCCGACAGCACTTGCCGATGGCCTCGGGCTGATGATCGACGACGGCACGGGTCCGTTGCGCATCGTCGTGTCGCCCGACGCGCTTGGCGGGCTCGTCCCGGTCACAGGCTCAACGGTCACGGTCATCGGCCCGCTTGGGCAGCGAGACTCCAGCGGCACGGGTCTGGCCGGCTACCGCCTCTTTGCCGCGCTGCAGGGCGACTTCACCGTCGCAGCGCCGCAACCGTCGCCGTCGCCGTCGCCCGCCCCAAGCCCAAGCCCCACCCCGGCGCCCAGCCCAACAGCGTCAGCCAGTCCCACCCCGGCCCCCACGGTGCCGCCAACCCCAACTCCGGCACCGTCGGGCACCCCCATGCCGACGCCCTCGCCCACGCCAGTGCCAACGCCCTCGCCCACGCCAACTCCTGCGCCTGCCGCGCTCACGGTGGCCGCCGCGCGCCAGTTGCCACTCGGCGCAACCGCTCTTGTCCGCGGCACCGTGATTGCTGAGGCCGGCCGCATCGGTCTGCCGCCAGTCTTTGTCATCGGCGACGCGGGCGGTGGTCTGCCCGTTCGCCTCGCAACCGGCCAGACGGCCCCGGCGAGGGGCGCACTGGTGGAGGTCCGCGGCAGCCTCGCGGCACCGTATGGCCAGCTGGAGTTGCGCCTCACCGCAGGCGGGCTGGCGGTGGTTGGCACAGGAACGCTCCCAACACCCCAGCTCCTGGCGGCAGGCGCCATCGGCGAGGCGGTGGAAGGCCGCCTGGTGACCGTCCGCGGCACGCTGGTCGTTGGTGCGTCGCGGTCAGGCTCGGACCTGGTTGCCACGCTGCGCGGCACAGACGGCGCCCTGCTGCGGCTCTACGCGGACGGCTCGTCCGGGATCACAGCGGGCCAGCTGCGGCGCGGTCTTGTCGCCTCGGTCACCGGCATCGTCGGCCAGCGCGCGAGCCGCAAGGGCACCCTTGACGGCTACCGCCTCTGGCTGCGGAGCGCCGCGGACATCGGGACGGCAACGGCCGCCTCCAGCCCCTTGCCAACCACATCATCCTCCGCCACGCCCGGCCCGTCCGGCACCCCCGCCCCCGCGACGGGCGCGTCGGCAGATCCAGATCCAGGCACAGGTGCAGTCCCTGCCCCCGGGCCCATCGCGCTTGCGAAGATCCACGACGGGGATCTGGTGACGGTGGAGGGCATCGTCATGTGCGGCAGCACGCTGCTGGACGCCTCGGGTCGGCGGACGGTGCTTGAGGATGCCACTGGCGCCGTGGAGCTGTACCTCGCGCAGCCGGACGCCACTGTCCGCGCCGGAGCCCGCCTGCGTGTCACCGGCACGATGGGCAAGGCGTACGGTGCCCCCCGCCTGCGCGTCCGAGACGTGGTGGTCCTGGGTTGGCAGCCGCCGGTTGTGCACGATCTGCGTGTGGCGCCGGGGGCTGCAAGCGAGTGGCGCCTCGTCAGGGTCACCGGCACCATCACGAGTCTCCACCGCGCCGGCGACCGCTGGCTGGCCGAGATCGCCACAAGTGCGGGCGTCATCCCCGTCGCCGGGCTTGCGGGCGCGGCAATCCCGGCTTCGGCGCTGGGCGAGGGACGGCGCCTGACCGTGACCGGGATCGTTCGGCGACCATACCCGTCTGCCACGGACCGGCGCTACCAGCTGGTCCCCCGCGGCATCGCAGACCTTGTCGTTGGTCCGGCGCCTGCTCCTGTGGCCGGCGGCGGGGCAGGCACATCCGATGGAGGCGTCCGCAGCCCGGCTCCCTCGGCGCCGGTGTCCGCATCCCCTGTGTCTGCCCCGGTTGCAGACCTCAGCGACCTCGCCGCACACCTCGGCGAAGCCATCACGGTTGGTGGCCTGGTGACAGACCTCGAGACGGGCGGGGTGCGCCTCGATGACGGCACCGCGACCGTGAGCCTCGTGCTCGATGGGGAAGCGGGATCACTGGTCGCCCTGCTCAATCCCGGCGACGCGATCAGCGCCACGGGCATCGTGGAACAGCGCGCCGAGCTTGTGGTTGTGGTTGCAGACCCGGGCGCGCTCGCCATCGCGGGCGATCCCGCCGCTGTTGCCGCTGACGCAGACCCCGTTGCCTCGGCCAACCAAGGCTCCGCAGACGCCTCAGCGGTCGCCGCAGCGTTGGCGGTCAATGCCAACGCGCTTGGCGGCGGCATGGCCGGGCCCGGGCCCGCAACGATGGCCGGGGGCACCCTGTTCCTTGCAGGGATCGCCGGTCTTGTCGCGGTTGCGGCCCACCGCTCGCGCGAGCGACGGCGCCTCCGGGCTCGGATCCTGACGCGTCTGGCGTCGCTGGCCGCACCCGAAACAGCGGCCAACGCGCTGCCAAAAGAGGGCTGAGCGTGCAACTCTTGGAATCGCACCGCTTGACGCTCGCGAGATCAGGCTTCTATTCTCCGCCGCAACCCGGTGCTATCCGCGCCCCGCCGGTCCCAAGGAGCACGACTTGACCAACGCCGACGAGCGCGTCGCAGTCCCTGCCGGCGAACGGCAGTACCACATCGGCGTTGGCCCGGGCGATCTCGCGGACTACATCCTGCTGCCTGGCGACCAGGATCGCGTGGAGATCGTTGCGTCGCACTTTGACCGCGTGGACCTCCGCCACCGCCACCGCGAGTTCGCCACGGCCACAGGCATCTACAAGGGCCTGCGCGTGTCGTGCGTCTCCACGGGCATCGGCACAGACAACGTGGAGATCGTGCTCTCCGAGATCCTCCAGATCACGGACAAGCCCACCTTCATCCGCATCGGCTCGTGCGGCGCGCTCCAGCCGGGGATGGCCGTGGGTGACCTGGTCATCTCCACTGGTTCCCTGCGCCTGGAGACCACTACCAACTGGTTTGTCCATGAGGGTTACCCTGCCGTCGCCCACCACGAGGCCGTCCTGGCCCTCGAGGAGGCGGCGGTGAAGCTTGGACACCGCCACCATGTGGGGCTCACCGCCACCGCGCCCGGGTTCTACGGAGCCCAGGGCCGGCCGATCCCACATTTGCCTATCCGCTACCCTGACCTCGCAGATGAGATCGCCCGACAGGGCATCCTCAACTTCGAGATGGAGGCATCAGCGCTCCTCGTCCTTGCTGGACTGGGTGGAAGTCGTGCCGGCGTCGTGTGCGCCGTCTACGCCAACCGAAGGACCGGCGAGTTCGCAGACGGTGATGTCAGGACCAGGGCGGAGGCGGCCGTCGTCGAGACCGGGCTGGAAAGCCTGCTCGTGCTCGCCGAGATGGACCGCCAGAAGACCCAGGCCGGAGCGGTGCGCTGGCGCCCATCGCTCTGGACTCAAGCATGAGCGCCAGTCAGGCGTAACTCGCGGACCCGGGGGGTGGACCCTCGAGACGCGCCCGCGCGAGGAGGAATGCTCATGGCTCAGGCCTACTGCGTTAAGGACAAGAAAAAGGTTGAGGTCCAGGACGCTCAGCAGATCATCATGAAGAACGGCAAGCCGGCTCTCCAGGGCACCTGCCCGGACTGCGGCGGCAAGGTCTTCAAGATCGGCGGCTGAACCGCAACCCGAAGCCAACCGCTTCGTTGAGCCCCCACCGGCAGGTCCGGCGGGGGCTCATTGGTGTCTTGGAGCGGTGCGTCCGGCCCTCTCGTAGGGGCCGTGTATCTGGGGTGTCTGCAAGGGCCTTTGCTAAGATTTCACATGTACCCATTCCGCAGCCTGAGGCAGCCTTCAGTTAGTCCCCTCGGCAGGCCCCCGAACTCGGGGTCGCAGCCGCCGCCGCCGATCTCAGGCGACCGCCGCCGCGCTCCCGACGCCGTCCACCAACGGCCGTCGCGCAGCCGCCGGGAACCATCCCGTTTCACGTCACCCCAGGCCGTCGGGCGTCGTCGTCAACGCTCGCCGAGCAGCGTCCCAGTTCTCAGGAGGCCCACTCATGACCGTTCGCGTCGGCATCAACGGCTTCGGCCGCATCGGCCGCCAGTCCCTCAAGGCGCTGATCGAGCGCACGCCCGAGGTTGAGGTCGTCGCCGTCAACGACCTCGTGGACGTCCCCACCAACGCGCTGCTCTTCAAGCATGACTCCACGTACGGCGCCTACCCGGGCGAGGTCTCCCACACCGACGACGCCATCATCATTGACGGCAAGGTCATCAAGGTCCTGCAGTTCAGGGACCCGGCGCAGCTGCCGTGGGGCGAGCTGGGCGTGGACATCGTGATTGAGTCCACCGGTCTCTTCACCGATGCCGAGAAGGCTGGCGCCCACATCACCGCCGGCGCCAAGAAGGTCATCATCAGCGCGCCCGCCAAGCACGAGGACATCACCATCGTCCTTGGCGTGAACGAGGGCGCCTACGACCCGGCCAAGCACCACATCATCAGCAACGCCTCCTGCACCACGAACTGCCTGGCGCCCGCCGCCAAGGTGGTCCATGACCGCTGGATCATCAAGCGCGGTCTGATGAACACCATCCACAGCTACACCAACGACCAGAAGGTTCTGGACGTCGCCCACAAGGACCCGCGCCGCGCCCGCGCCGCAGCCCTCAACATCATCCCCACCACCACAGGCGCCGCAAAGGCCATCGCCCTGGTGATCCCGGACCTCAAGGGCAAGTTTGACGGCTTCAGCCTCCGCGTCCCCACCCCCACCGTGTCGGTGGTGGACTTCACAGCGGAGCTGGAGAAGAACGTCACGCTTGAGGAGCTCAACCAGGCCTTCCGAGACGAGGCCGCAGGCGCTCTCAAGGGCATCCTTGGCGCCAGCGATGAGCCGCTCGTCTCGACGGACTTCCGCGGCGACCCGCGCTCGTCCATTGTTGACCTGCCCTCCAACATGGTCCTCGGGGGCAACCTCATCAAGGTCATCGCGTGGTACGACAATGAGTGGGGCTACAGCTGCCGCGTCGCGGACCTCGTGAAGTTTGTTGCAGGGTCGCTGCCGGCCTGACGCGCAGGCAGCGCACGGCGCTGACGCTCTTGGCCCCCGACGCCGGTCATCCGGCGACCCGGGGGCCTCGCCGCACTCGACGGCTTCCGGCTTGAGACCGGGGGCAGCACCCGAAAGGAACACACCGGTCATGGACAAGCTCACCGTCCGCGACCTCGACGCCGCGGGGAAGCGTGTCTTCGTGCGGGTGGACTTCAACGTCCCGCTCGAGGACGGCAAGGTCACCGACGACTCGCGCATCCGGGCCGCCATTCCCACAATCAAGTATCTCCAGGATCAGGGCGCCAAGGTCATCCTGGCCAGCCATCTCGGCAGGCCCGACGGCAAGGTCAGCGACCGCCTCCGGCTGCGTCCGGTGGCTGAGCGCCTCTCCCAACTCCTTGGCCGCACGGTCCCGGTGACCGGTGACGCGCTGGGCGTCGGGACGGAGGACGCCCTCAAGCGCCTCCGCAATGGCGAGGTCCTGCTGCTGGAGAACCTCCGCTTCCATGCGGCCGAGGAGAAGAACGATCCCAAGTTCGCGGAGCAGCTCGCCGCCTACTGCGACGTCTACGTCAACGACGCGTTTGGAACGGCCCACCGGGCCCACGCCAGCACCGTCGGGATCGCGAAGCTCCGACCCGCGTACGCCGGGCTCCTCATGGAGAAGGAGCTGGCCAACCTCGGCAAGCTGCTTGACAACCCGGAGCACCCCTTCGCCGCGATCATCGGCGGCGCCAAGGTGAGCGACAAGATCAAGGTCTTGAAGCACCTGCTCGACAAGGTTGACCTCATGGTCATCGGCGGCGGCATGGCCAACACCTTCCTGCTGGCCCAGGGCAAGCCGATTGGCAAGAGCTTGGCTGAGCCTGACCGCGTGGAAGACGCGCGGGCCATCCTCGCGCGGGCCGAGGAGATTGGCGTCAAGATCATCCTGCCGGTGGACGTGGTGGTGGCCAAGGAGGTCACCCGCGGCACCGAGTACAAGACACTCAGCGCCGAGAAGGTGCCGGCCTCGTGGCACATCGTGGACCTGGGCAAGCAGAGCCTGACCAACATTGAGGCCGCCTTGGCCGACGTGCGGACCGTGCTCTGGAACGGCCCGCTGGGCGTGTTTGAGATCCCCTCATTTGCGCACGGCACCAAGGCCCTCGCGCGCTTCCTGGCCATCCGCGCCAGCGAAGGCGCAGCCGTGGTGATCGGCGGTGGTGACTCGGTGGCCGCAATCACCCAGCAGGGGCTGGCCGACAAGATGACCCATATCAGCACCGGTGGTGGTGCGTCGCTCGAGTTCCTCGAGGGGCGCGAACTGCCGGGCGTCACGGTCCTGCTGGACCGCAAGCCGGAGACCTCCGCATGAGCGACACATCCATCGCCTGGGTTGACGCCCGGGAAATCCTCGACTCGCGGGGCAACCCCACCATTGAGGTTGACGTTGTCACCGATGACGGCGCGCTTGGCCGCGCCGCCGTTCCGTCGGGTGCCTCCACGGGCGCCCACGAGGCCGTGGAGCTTCGCGACGGGGACAAGAGCCGGTACGGCGGCAAGGGCGTGCTGACCGCGGTTGCCAATGTGACCGAGCGGATTGGCCCGTCCATCCTTGGCTTTGACGCGGCCGATCAGGCTGGCATCGACGACATCCTGCTTGAGCTTGACGGCACGGCCAACAAGGGTGAGTTGGGCGCCAACGCCATCCTCGGCGTTTCGCTCGCCTGCGCCCACGCCGCCGCCGCGTCCCACGAGATGCCGCTCTACCGCTGGCTTGGCGGTGTTGGCGCGCGGATCCTGCCGGTCCCGATGTTCAACATCCTCAACGGCGGCAAGCACGCCCAGAACTCCACGGACTTCCAGGAGTTCATGGTGATGCCCGTGGGGCTCGACTCCTTCCCGGACGCGCTCCGGGCCGGTGCCGAGATCTTCGCCGCGCTGCGCAAGATCCTCAGCGACGAGGGCCACGCCACCGGGCAGGGCGACGAGGGCGGCTTTGCGCCGTCGCTCAAGTCCAACCAGGCGGCGGTTGAGGTTGTCCTGCGGGCCATCGAGAAGGCGGGCTACAAGGCCGGCGACGAGATTGGCATTGCGCTTGACCCCGCCATCACGGAGCTTGTGGAGCCGGGATCCGGCGTGGACGGCAAGCCCACCCGCTACGTGCTTGCCCGCGAAGGCCGCACGCTTGAGTCCGGCGAGGTTGTTGACCTCTGGGCGGACTGGGTTGCGCGGTATCCCATCATCTCGATCGAGGATGGCCTTGCCGAGGACGACTGGGACGGCTGGACGATGCTGAACTCGCGGCTTGGGTCAAAGGTCCAGCTGGTTGGCGACGACCTGCTGGTGACCAACGTGGCGCGCATCCGCCGCGCCATCACGGCCAAGGCCGCCAACTCGGTGCTGATCAAGCTCAACCAGATTGGCACACTCACCGAGACGATCGACGCGATTGAGCTGGCCCGCCGCGCAGGCTGGTCCGCCGTTGTGTCGCACCGCTCCGGCGAGACTGAGGACACCACGATCAGCGACCTCGTGGTTGCGATGGGAACAGGTCAGATCAAGACCGGCGCCCCGTCGCGCTCCGAGCGCGTTGCCAAGTACAACCGGCTGCTCCGGATTGCCGACGAGCTTGGCGACGAGGCCCGCTATCTCGGCCGTGCTGCGCTTTCGGGCGCCGCCGACCGCGGGATCCTCTAGCCCTGGACGGCTCGGTTCGCGTCTGTCTCTCCGTCGTCTTGCGGCGCGCGTCCGAGGAGGGCGCGCCGTGAGGCGGTTTGTTGACCGGGGCGCTATTACGGCTGCCTGGGTTGGTCTGGGCATGGCGGTGACCATTGGGGTCTCGTTCCTGCTGGTCATCCCCATCGAGCCCATCTACTGGATCTTTGCGCTGCCCGCTGGCCTGCTGATTGGCTACTACGCCAACGCCAGGTCAGAGCGCGCCGGCGGCCCGTGGAAGCGGATCGTCTCCAACGCGCTGTGGGCGGGACTTGTGACGGGCATCACGTACGCCGTGCTGCTGCTGGGCGTCAAGGCGATGTTCTTCAACCTGGACAACGGCTACCGCGATGCGTCGTCTGGCGGGCCGCTCACGTGCGTGGCCGGCGCGGACTGCGTGTATCGGCGGTATCTGGCCGCTGACCAGGGGCCCGCCCTTGTGGCTGCCGGCGTCACGGATGTGGCCGGGTTTACCTCGCTCTACTGGCGCGACCAGACCACGTCCGCCGGGACGACGTTTGGGCTAGCCCTCGGCGGCGCGCTGATGGGCGGGCTGATGTTTGGCGCGGCCAACCGGCGGCGTCCTGGCGAGGCGCTCGCAGCTTCGTAGCTTCGTAGCTTCTCTTCGTCGCGCGCTCAGGCTCCGGGCCATATTGACCCACGCCTGACTCAGGGCGCGGGCCATATTGACCCACGTCGCGCGCTCAGGCTCCGAGCCCTGTTGACCCACGTCTGACTCAGGGCGCGGGTCTTCGTGCAGCGTTCGCACCGCGCAGTGGCGTTCCGGCGTCCGAACCGTGCACGCCGACTCCGCTGGTGACCCACAGCTGGGTCAGGGCGCCGTCTTGGGCAAACCGTGCCCTATGACGCCGGTCGCTGGCAGCCGCCTCCGAGGAGCATCGCAATGAGGATGATCGCCGCGAGAGCCGTAACTCCAGCCTGAACCGACATGGCGACGATGATCCCCGCGCGCCGGTGACCGGTTCGCATGCGACCCGCGCAGACGACGCCACTCACCGCCAACCCGCCGCCAACGACCAGGCCCAGCAGGAGTGACGGCAGGATCCACTCAACTGGACTTCGGACGGGCGCCGTGTCGCATGCCGGGAAGGCTGCCGCGTTCCAGAACCAGGCGGCCACCATGGCCCCTTCCAGCGTCGCGAGGACTGCGGCGGTCGCAGCAATCTCCCGGCGACCCAGTCCTCTCCACACGAACCCCGCCACAACCGGGGCTGCAAACCACACCGGGATGACGATGAACCAGCCGAACGTCGCGCGGTCAAGCGGACCGATGCCGCCCAGCCGATCGCTGAGCCACCACAGGCCCGCCGCGAGCGCCGTCACGGCGAACGGTCCGAGAACTTGGACCGCACCGGGCGTTGCGGGCGATTTGTCGACGCCCTGGCTCTCTGAAGCGTGCCCCCGACTTCCCCGCTCTTCCATGCCGCCAATCTGCGCCGCCTAGGGCCGTGCGTCAAGGTTGGGTCGATGGGCGCTCCGAGCCTCTTGACCCACGTCTGACTCAGGGCGCGGGCCTTCGTGCAGCGTTCGCACGCCGAAGTCGCGTTGCGGCGTCTG
>CAIYHO010000107.1 GCA_903925955.1 uncultured Chloroflexota bacterium | reverse complement strand
GTGCCCATATGCGGCGGCGCTCGCCCGGTTCAACGAGCGGGTCCAGGACGATCAGCGTGCTTGTTGTGTCGGGCTGCGGTTGCTGGCCGCTCAGCCAGGCGTGGAGTGCGTCGGGCGTGTCTGGCGCCAGCGCGTTGAATGTCGCCCGGCGGAGTCGTATCGCGTGGAGGACCTCGGCTGACCACAGGCACGCCATGACGTGCGTCACGCTGCGCCAGCCGCTCGCGCCGATGCCATAGCGCTGCGCCATCTCGCGCGCCAAGTACTGGCGCTTGGCGTTCCAGCTGCCGGCTGCATCCTGGAGGTTGGGGAACTGCGTGCGGTTCTCGATGTGGAGCAGGTTGCGGGCGTCCCGCTCAACGACCAACACGTCCGCGCGGCCGGCGAACTGGTAGTGCTGGTAGGGCTCATCGATAGCGATGGTTCTTCCGGGCGCCGCGAGCATGCGCGCCTCGAGTTCGCCCATCGCCGCATGGACAGTGTCCTCGCCGCCGTGTTTGGCCATCGACGCCTGAGCGCGTGGATCCGCCAGCAGTAGGTCCGGCCGAAGCCCAAGCGCTAGCGCCAGCCGGGCGTACGACTCAAGGGTCGCGACGTGGCCCGCCTCGACCCGCTGGACCACTCCAAGCGCCACTCCGGCGAGATCCGCAAGTTGGCGCATGGTCCAGCGCCGTCGAATGCGCTCGGTGCGGACGCGCTGTCCGGTCTCGACGCCCATGCGGGCGAGCGCATCCTGCGCGGACTGCGACATGGGCTGAGGAACGCGTACGGGTGACATTTCACTGAGAGTGAACAGGACGCCGCTTATCTCGGGCTTATCAGCCGATTGCAGCGCCGAAACAGGCCCGGGCGAGGCGTTTCAGCGCTTCGGAACCACAGTTTCCAGTCGGAGTGAACACAGGAGCGCTTGCGAGCACGACCTGTTCAGTAGGAATGGAAAACGGCGACCGGCGCGGCGGGACTCGGGGGGCCGGCGCGACCGGCGCCTCAGCCGACCGGCGCGGCGACCGCCAGTTTCTCGATGCGGATGGCCGCGGCCTTGAACTCGGCCGTGCCTGACTTCGGGTCCACCGCGTCAATCGTGAGCAGGTTCACCGCCACGTCGTCCTGGAAGTGGAACGTCATGAACGCAAGACCCGGGCGCAAGGCTCGGTCCGAGCGGACAGGTGCATCAACAGTCCCGCGCCGCGACGTGACGCGCACGATCTCGCCCTCGGCCAGACCCAGCCGGTTGATGTCCTCCGGGCACAGGTCAAGCGTCTCGCCCTTGCGCCGCGGGTATTTGATGGGCCCGGTTTGGACGCCCGTGTTGTAGGAGTCGAGTCGCCGGCCCGTGGTGAGGCGGAACGGGTACTCGGGCGTCAGCGCCTCAATTGGCAGCGCGTGCTGGACCGGCACAAACGGCGCGCGGTTGCCCGGAACGGGATCTGCCCAGAGGCGCGAGTGCAGGAACGGCTCGCCAGGATGGGTCTCGTCGTAGCAGGGCCACTGGAGCCCGTCCTCGGCCTCCAAACGCGCGTACGACATGCCCGTGAACGCGGGCGCAAGCGAGCGGTGCTCGTTCCAGACGGCTTCCGCGGACGGCTCGCCCCAGTCGTGGCCCATGCGCTTGGCAATGGCGAAGATGATGGCCAGGTCATCCCAGGCGCCTTCCGGGGGCTCCATCGCCTTGCGCACGCGCTGAACGCGGCGCTCGGAGTTGGTGACGGTGCCCTCGGTCTCGGCCCACGCGGCCGCCGCCGGCAGGACAACGTCGGCCAGTTCGGCCGTCTTTGTGAGGAAGATGTCCTGGACCACGAGAAAGTCCGTGGAGAGCAGGCGGCGTGTGGTCCGGTCCATGTCCGCCTCAGACTGGACCGGGTTTTCTCCAATGATGTAGAGCGCCGTGAGCGCACCGCGCTCCATCGCGTCGTACATGCCGGAGAGGTGCCAGCCGCGTTCCGGCGGGACGGTGACGCCCCAAGCCGCGTCAAACTTGGCGCGTGCCGCGTCATTCTCAACGTGCTGGAAGCCCGGGAGCCGGTCCGGGAGTGCGCCAGCATCACCGCCGCCCTGGACATTGTTCTGGCCCCGAAGCGGGTTGACACCGCTGCCCCACTTGCCGATGTGCCCCGTAAGCAGCGACAGGCTGATCAGGGCGAGGACGTTGTCAACGGCGTTGTGGTGTTCGGTGATGCCCAGCGTCCAGCAGATCATCGCCTTGTCCGCAGTAGCGTAGGCGTGGGCGGCCTCGCGGATGGCAGTGGCCGGGACGCCGGTCACACGCTCCGCATACTCCAGCGTGAACGACGCGACGTTCTCGCGGTAGGCGTCGAAGCCCGTGGTGGCGCGGCCGATGAACTCCTCGTTGGCAAGCCCGGCGGCGATGATCTCGCGGCCCATGGCGTTGGCGAGGACGATGTCCGTGCCGATGTCCAGCCCCAGCCACAGATCGGCCCACTCGGCAGACGACGTGCGCCGCGGGTCAACCGCAATCAGGCGCGCACCGTTGTGGATGCCCCGCAGGAGGTGGTGGAAGAAGATCGGATGCGTCTCGCGGGCGTTGCTGCCCCACAGGAGGACGAGATCCGTCTCCTCAGCCTCTTGATATGAGCTGGTTGAACCGCCAGCGCCAAACACGGTCGCCAGACCGGCGACAGATGGGGCGTGTCAGGTTCTGTTGCAGCTGTCGATGTTGTTGCTGCCCAGAACCACCCGGGAAAGCTTCTGTGCCGCGAAATTGACCTCGTTGGTCGATCGGCTGCAGGAGAAGATCCCGTAGGTTGTGGGCCCGTGCGCCGCGCCAGCCGCTTTGAGCCCTTCAGCCACCTTGTTCAGCGCTTCGTCCCACGTTGCGGGGCGGAGCGGTGAGTGGCGGTTGTCGCGCACCAGCGGTGTGGTGAGGCGGACGTATTCCTTCGGCACTGGTGTACCTCGAGGTGTGGGTCCGATGGCCTGAGTGTAGACCGGCGGTGCCCCGGTTGTCCGCGTGGGACCGTTGGCGGGTGCCGCGCCGTGCCGAGTGACGCCAAGCGAGCTAGCGGATCCGCTCCAGCACGATCGCCGGGATCAGGCGCGTCGTCCGTTGCTCGTACTCGGCAAACGTGGGGTTCTGCGCCACGTGGGCGGCCCAGAGGCGCGCGCGCTCAGCGCCTTCGGTGACAACGGCCCGCGCCTGGAACGTCTCGCCGCCGGTCTCAACGGTGACCACCGGGTTGGCCACGATATTGGCAAACCACGCTGGGTTCACCGGAGCGCCGCCCTTGCTTGCCATGATCACGCAGCGGTCGCCATCGCGGCTGAACACCAGCGGCACCAGCCGCGGCTCACCGGTCTTGGCGCCGGTGGTGGTCAGCAGAAGCACAGGGCGACCGAGAAAGGGTCCGCCGCGCGGCTCGCCGTGGGTGCGGATGTCGGCGATGATGGTCTCGGTCATGGCCTTGTAGGCGGCGCGAGGGTCAGGGGTGCTCATGGGACCGATCGTACCGGCGATGGCGCAGCGGCCTTCGCAACGAGGCCCCGCGCTGCCATTGCGCAGTGGTAGCGTCCCGCCATGCCCACCATGCTGCGTGTTCTCGCCGAAGCCGACTGCGCCGCCATCCACGAGCAGAGCCTTGCTGTGCTTGCGCGTACCGGGATGCGGATCGATTCCGCCAAGGCCCGAGCCCTGCTGGGCAAAGCCGGCGCCCAAGTTGACGAGGGTGAGCGCCGCGTGCGCTTTCCGCGGGCGCTGGTGGAGGCGTCGCTGGCCGCCGCGCCGCGCCAGTACACGCTTGGC
>CAIYHO010000106.1 GCA_903925955.1 uncultured Chloroflexota bacterium | reverse complement strand
GGTGCGGTGAACTTCCTGCTCCAGGCGGTTGCCGGCCTGTTTGGCGTGGCAGCCACGGCCCCGGGTCTGAACCTGGACTGGATCCGCCAGGTCAACGACCCCATCCCGTTCATCCCGCTGCCCCTGGCGTACTTCGCCATGATCACCGCCAATACCTGGCTGGGCTGGCCGCTCAACTCGGTGGTGGCCACAGGCGCCCTCCAGAGCATCCCGGGTGAGCTCTATGAGGCGGCCGAGATGGACGGCGCCAACTGGTGGCAGAAGTTCCGAACCATCACGATCCCGTTCCTGCGGCCAGCGATGCTGCCCTTTGCCATCTACGGCTTCGTGGTGACGTTCAACCTCTTCTCGCTGCCGTACTTCATGACGGCAGGCGAGCCGTTTGGCCGGACCGAGATCCTGGTGACGCAGGCCTACCGCCTCGCGTACGACCGCCAGCTCTACGGCGTGGCCGCCGCGTTCGCCGTCTATCTGTTCTTCCTGCTCCTCGCCGTGACGCTGGTGACAAACCGGCTTGCTCAGGCGACCAAGAGCTACGCCGAATAGCCCGCAGCGAAGACGAGGAGTACCACCATGACCGCTGCCGCAACACCGGCATCCAAGCCCCGTCGCAAGAGCGCTGACAGCAGCCGCGCCGAGCGCCCGCTGCCGCTCAGCCGCCAGTTGCTCATCCAAGTCATTTGTCTGTTCATCACCCTGACAGTGCTGTTCCCGATCATCTGGATCGTGAGCATGTCGATCGACCCCCGGAACATTGCTCGACCGGACGCGCTCAACCTGATCCCGGCGGGCGCGTCGCTGGACGCGTACGCCAAGGTCTTGAACCGGCCCACGACCAATGACATCAGCTTCTTCGGGTTGATGGCCAACAGCCTCAAGATCGCCCTGGGCAGCTCCGTCGTCGCTGTCCTCCTGGGCGTCACCGCCGCCTATGCGTTCTCCAGGCTCCGGTTCCGCGGCCGAGAGGCCCTGATGATTGGCATCCTGGGCGTGCTGATGCTGCCGGCCGTCGCCACGATGATCCCGCTCTACGTCTTCCTCAACCAGTTCCGGATTGACTTCGGCGGCCTCTCGTTCAACCTTCGCGCCTCGCTTATCGGCGTCATCCTCGCGGTGATCGCCGGCCAGCTGCCGTTCGCCATCTGGAACCTCAAGGGCTATCTGGACACCGTGCCCAAGGACCTGGAAGAGGCTGCCGCCGTGGACGGCGCGACGCAGTTCCAGATCTTCCGCAAGGTCATCCTGCCCCTGTCCATCCCGGCCATCGCCGTGACCGGCTTCCTGGGCTTCCTGGGCGGCTGGAGCGAGTACCTCACCTGCTACATGTTTGTGGGCGGCACCGTCTCGGACTGGACGCTGTCAATTGCCCTCAACAGCATGGTGGGCGGCTTCGCCCGAACAACGACCTGGTCCGAGTTTGGAGCATTCGCCATCCTGTTTGCCCTGCCGGTATCCGTGGTGTTCTTCGTCTTCCAGCGATACCTGGTTGGCGGGCTCGCTGTGGGCGGCGTCAAGGGCTGATCGTCCGGCGGGCGCCACGCGACGTCCAGCACGTCCGGAATTCACCGGTGACTCAGGATCAGGCCCCGGGTGCGGAGCTGACGTTTGGCATGCCCTGAATTCACCGGTGACTCAGGATCAGGCCCCGGGTGCGGAGCTCGCGGGGCGAACCGCGACTTGCGGGATCGAGCCCTGCGTGTCAGGCCGTGGTCTGAGTCATGGGTGAATTCGCGGGCTGAGTCAGGGGCGAATTCGCGGCGTCGCGCGGCGGTAGAGGCCCATCCAGATAAGGCTGGGATAAGCGCGGTTCGCTAGGGTCTGCCCATGGCAGGCACCAGGATCCAACTCGGCCAACTCGGCATGCCGGGGCAGGTTGCGGACCTCGTCAAGGAGGCGCGGCAGCTCATCGGCTGGACGCAGCAGGAACTCGCCATCCGGGCCCACACGTCGCAGTCGATGGTCTGCAGGATTGAGACCGCCCGGGCTGACCTTGACCTGCGAGCGCTAGCGTCCGTGCTTGCGGCGCTGGGCATTCGGGCCACGCTTGATCTGGACGGCCGGCACCTGGAGGATCGGCGCCACCAGCGCGGGGCGTTGCATGCGCGGCTCAACGGCTACGTGGCTGGGCGGTTGCAGCGCGATGCGTGGCACACCGCGTCGGAGGTGCAGTTGGGGCTCAATTCGCCGAAGGGTTGGATTGACCTGCTGGGCTTCCGCGAGGCTGACCGCACCCTCCTCGTTGAGGAGACCAAGACCGTGATTGACGATGTTGGGGCCCTGCAGCGAACGCTCGCCTTCTATGTGCGCGAGGCGTGGCAGGCTGCTCGAGAGCTTGGGTGGCGTCCGCAGCGGGTCGCCGTGTTGGTGGTCGCCCTTGACACGCAAACCGTCGCCCGACGCCTTGCAGACCAGCGCGACCTCATCGGGCACGCGTTCCCCGGACCAGTTGACGCTGCCGCGGCCTGGCTGGCAGATCCGAGCCGGCCGCCGCCCCAGGGCTGGGTGCTCGGCACCGCGGACCCAGCCCGCCGACGGGCCGACTGGCTCGGCGCAACAACGCTCGGGGGGCGCCGACGCCCGCCGGCCTACGCGGACTACGCGGATGCTGCGACGCGCCTGCTTCGGGCATAGCGAGCGGGGACAGGGTAGTGGCCCCTCCGGAATTCACCAGTGACTCAGGATTGCGTCCCGGGTGCAGAGCTCGAAGGGCGAACCGCGACTTGGGGGCACGAACCCTGCGCGTCACCCCGCGGCCTGAGTCAGGCGTGAATTCGGGGTGGTTTCACGCGCCTTCGGCTGCGGCGCCTTCGGCCGCGTCCTGATCAGCGGCGCCGTCCGGCGACCACGTGAACCAGGGCCGGGTCATCAGCAGCGCCAACACGACGAACACGTCCAGCAGGCCCACGATCAGGCCCGGCTGGCTGCCGGCGGTGAGCTCGAGGAAGCCCGCCACGGCCGCGACGTTGAGCGCCACGATCCAGGCGCGGGCATACCGGATGAGGATGCCCAGCACGATCGTGCTGATGCCGATGGCAAGCGTGATCAGGAGCAGGACCCCCGGATCCCCGACGCCCGGCGTCTCGCCCAGCTTCATGACGATGGTGGCGGACGCGGACGTGCTCAGCAGCCCGTTCACGATCATGAACGCGGATGCCAACTCCAGCAGGAGCGGGCGCCGCGGGCGCTGGGGCTTGTCCGCGTCCCGCAGCGTCACGGCAGCGGCTCCAGGGCGATGACGACAGCACTGCGCGGCGGCAGCCCGGCGAAGGGCTTGTAGGCGTTGAGGCCGCCGGTGGCCGTGACCAATGGGCTGGCGATAGCGGCCAGCGTGGCGGCGTCCACGCCCGTGCTGGCCACAACGGTCGCCTTGACGTTGCCGCAGAGCGGTCCGCCATCAAGCGTGAGCCCGTAGTCGGTCACGTCCGTGCTGCTCACGTTGGTCACGGTGAGGAGCGTGCGTCCCGGCAGCGACCGCAGGATGCCGATGACCGGCTCCGCCCCGCCGTCCACGATGGCCGTCTCACCGCCCTGCAGCGCGGGTTCGGCGGCCCGGAGCTGAACGAGCGCGCGGTAGGTTGACAGCAGGCTCGCCGGGTCGGTTGTCTGGGCCGCCACGTTGACCGTCTGCCAGTCGGCCTCCATCGGCTCCCACGGCGTCACCGGGGAGAAGCCGCCGGCCGGCCCGTCGGCGGTCCACTGCATGGGCGTGCGGATCTGCTCGTCGGGCTTGTGGCCCGTCATGCCGATCTCCTCGCCGTAGTACATAAACGGCACGCCCGGCTCGCTGAACAGCAGGAACGCTGCCAGCTTCGCAGCCGCCACATCACCGCCAAGCTCGCCCATGATCCGGTTCTGGTCGTGGTTGGCTAGGAAGATGCCGGACTGCGACGGCGGCCACGCGGTGAGCGTGTCCATGAGCCCGGTCTTCAGCGGCGCGACACGCTGGTTCTGGAGCGCCAGCCTGGTGCCCGTGGACAGCCCGAAGTTGAACGTCAGGTCCATGGCGCCGGGCACGTAGCTGCCGGCCGTTGTGGAGGTGTCCCAGACCTCGCCCACGAGCATCGCCCCCGGGTTGTCCGCCAGCACCGCCTTGTGGAAGCCCGCCAGCCAGTCCATCGTGGATTTGGTGTTGGCCTGCTTCTTGCCCTCATCGATGAGGTACTTCACGGCATCAAGCCGGAACCCGTCCACGCCAACGTCGCTCAGCCAGTACTTGGCGATTGACTCCATTTCGGCCGTGACCGCCGGGTTGGCGATGTTCAGGTCTGGCATCTGCTCCGAGAAGAGCCCGTAGTACCAGCGTCCGCCGTTCTCGCGCCAGACCACCTGGTTCTCGGGGCCCATGTAGCTGGGGTTCGTGTCTGACCACGTGTACCAGTCCGCGTACTTGGGGTCTTTCTTGGCGGAGGCGATGAACCACGGGTTGCGGTTGGAGCTGTGGTTCAGCACAAGATCCAGGATCACCTTGATGCCGCGCTTGTGGGCAGCGGCAAGGAACGTGACAAAGTCCGCGTTGGTGCCGTAGTCCTTCTCGATCTTGCGGTAGTCGATCACGTCGTAGCCGTGGTAGCTGGGCGACTCAAACACGGGCATCAGCCAGATCCCGGTGATGCCGAGGTCCGTGGTGGTACCCGGGTTGCCGTCGTTGAGGTAGTCAAGCTTGGCCGTGAGGCCCTGCAGATCGCCGATCCCGTCGTTGTTGCCATCGGCAAAGCTGCGGACAAAGACCTCGTACCAGGTCCCTTTGTTCCAGTCCTTGGACGCAGGCGTGGCTGCGGCTGTGCAGGCTGAGCCGGGCGCTGCTGTGGCTGAGGCCGCCGTAGTGGCGGTAGGTGCCGCCGACGGAGCCAATGGGGCCGTCGGGGACGGTGCCTGCGAGCCGCAGCCAGACGCCGCGATCAGGACCGCCGCAAGAGACGTGAGAAGGCGCTGCTGTACATCCATCGGCACCAGTCTAACCGCGTCGCACGTAGACTCTGCGAATGTCCATCTACACGCCAAGCTGGGTCCGCGACGCCGTCTTCTACCAGATCTTCCCGGACCGCTTCGCGATCTCCGCCCGCGTCCCCAAGCCGGGTCCGCTGGAGCCATGGGGCGCGCCGCCAACCCATCACGGGTTCAAGGGCGGGGACCTGCTGGGGATTGTGGAGCATCTGCCGTATCTGGCGGATCTGGGCATCAATGCCATCTATCTGTGCCCCATCTTCGCGTCGGCGTCCAACCACCGGTACCACACGTACGACTACATGACGGTGGATCCGCTGCTGGGCGGCAACGACGCCCTGCGCGAACTGCTTGACGCGGCCCACGCGCGCGGCATCAAGGTGGTGCTGGACGGCGTGTTTAACCACACCGGGCGCGGCTTCTGGCCCTTCCACCACGTGCTGGAGACCGGCGATGGCTCGCCGTATCGCGAGTGGTTCCACTACGTGCCTGCAGCGCTTGCCAGGCAGCGGCCGTTCCGCCCGTACCCCTGGCCCACGGACAACGATCACTGGCCCGTGGACCCGGCGTTCCAGCCCACGTGGGACGACAAGGGCGACGAGTCCTTCCACCGGCTTGGCTACCGCGCCTGGTGGGGCCTGCCCGCGCTGCCCAAACTCAACACCGGCAACCCGCTGGTCCGCGAGTACCTCATGGGTGTGGCCGAGTACTGGCTCAAGTTTGGCATCGACGGCTGGCGGCTGGATGTCCCGGCCGAGATCCGCGACGAGGGCTTCTGGGAGGAGTTCCGGACGCGCTGTCGGGCGGTCAACCCCGAGGCGTACATCGTGGGCGAGATCTGGCATGAGGCGCCCGAGTGGCTGGCCGGCACCAGGTTTGACGCGCTGATGAACTACCCGCTGGCGCAGGCGATCCTTGGGTACGCCGCGCAGGGCCACCTCAACGAGCACGTTGTCCGCAGCCACCACGAGTACGGCAGCAGGACGCACCGGCGTGACGGCGCCGCCTTTGGCGGAGAGCTTGAGCGGCTGATGGGCTTATACGACAGGGCGATCACCGAGGTGCAGCTCAACCTGCTCGACAGCCACGACAGCCCGCGCTTCCGGACCATGGCTGGCCGAGATCCTGGCGCCTGGCGCTTGGCCGTGCTGCTCCAGGCCACGCTGCCCGGAGCGCCGTGCATCTACTACGGCAACGAGGTTGGCGTGGAGGGCGATCACGATCCCGATTGCCGCCGCTCCTTCCCGTGGGACGAGTCCACGTGGGACGCCGACGGGCTGGCCTGGACCCGCGCCGCGCTGGCGATCCGCCACGCAACGGCCGCGCTGCGTCGGGGCACGTTCCGCGTGGCCGGTTCTGCGGGCGACGCCATGGCATTTGTCCGCGATGCGGGCGATGCCGGGGCTGCGCTAGTGGCCGTAAACGCTGGCGACGGACCAGCGTGGGTGGACGTCTGGGCGCCGGAGCTGGCCGGCCGGCTGCTGACGGTCCTCGCGCTGCCCGGCGTTCCTGCGGGCGCAGTGCTGGTGCCGGGCGCCGATGGCCACGTGGCGCTTGAGGTGCCTGCGCGGTCCGGTCTGGTGGCGGTATCAGCAGGATGAACGGGCATGGCTGATCTGCCGTTCGCCCTGGCCGCGCCCCTTGCCGATCGGCTGCGCGCAGTCGCAGACATCGAAGGCAAGATCCCGCGCGTTCTCGAGGAGCTTGGCCAGCTCGCCGGCGGCGATATCGCCCTCCTCGACACGCCGCCCGGGGACCTCCGGGACCGGCTGTCCGCAGGCGCTGCCAGCGTCGTGGACGTGGCCTTGGCAGGCCCGTTGCGCATCGGTGCGCCAGACGCAAGCCTTGACGTGGTGGCCTCGCTGTGGACTGGATTCCACGGCGTCAATGGCGCCGACCTCGCTGAGGTGGACCGCGTCCTTCGGCCCGGTGGGCGGCTGCTCGTCCTGCACGACTACGGGCGCGACGACGTGTCGATGCTGGTGGAACCCGGTGCACCCGCCTACGGCGCGTGGACCCGGCGTGACGGGCCCTTCCTTGGGGGCGGCAGGTTCCGCGTCCGCGTCATCCACTGCTTCTGGACCTTCGACACGCTTGAGAGCGCACGCGAACTGCTGGCCGAGGCCTTTGGCGAGCGGGGCGAGACCGTTGGCGCCGGCTTGAAGCGGCCGAGACTGGCCTGGAACGTGGCGGTCTACCACCGGCTTCGGGGCGGGGCAGCCCCCGCTTTGCTGCCCGAGCGATGAGCCGCGCACCCTCTCCCGCTCGATCCAAGGCGGCGCGCCGTGCCGCGTCTGACGCCCCGCGCGGCCCACGCATCGGCCCCCTGCGGATCACTCCCGTCCGCGTGACGCTGGCCCTGGCGCTGGCTGGCGGCGTGGCGTTCCTCTTCTGGTCCATCGTCGTGCGTGACCAGCTGCAGGTGCCCCTGATGGCCACCGGGTTCCTGATCTGCGGGCTCGTGCTGCTGGTGTGGGGTCTCTTGGGGCTGCGCGCCGTCTTCACCGCGGGCCGCGAGGGCCGCGATGGCGCCGCCGTCCTTACCGCGCTGGCCGCCGGACTCGCGACAGCCGCCTCGATGCTGTTGTTGGCAGGCGCTGTGATCATGAGCATGATCTGGGGCGGGACCAAGTCCGGCTGACCGTGCCGCTGGTACACTCGGCCCCGCCTCCCGGCCACCGTGCCCCCATCGTCTAGAGGCCTAGGACGCCGCCCTTTCAAGGCGGAGATCACCGGTTCGAATCCGGTTGGGGGTACCAGCTTGTGCTGTGCGTGAGGCCTGAGGAGACACCGCATGTCGGTCCGCCATGGATCGCGCACCAAGCCGCGGCAGGTTCTGGTTGTCATGAGCTTGGTGCTGGCGCTGCTGATTGCCGCCTGTGGTGCCGCTGCCACTCCTTCGCCTGCGTCGTCTGCTGACCCCACCAAGGCCGATGTGCAGCTGTTCGTCGAGAAGGCTGTTGCCTACGCCAAGGCGAACGGCAAGGCCACCGCGCTGCAGACCTTCACCGCGCCGGGCGGGGACTTCCACCACGGCCAGCTCTACATCTTTGCCTACGACTTCACCGGGACCGTGATTGCCCACGGCGGCGACGCGACGCTGGTGGGCAAGAACCTGATCGACATGAAAGACCCAAACGGCATCATGGTCATCGAGGGACTCGTGCGGCTCGCCACAGCTGGCTCCGGCTGGCTGTACTACACGTGGCCCAACCCCGAGCATGCGAATACGCAAGAACCGAAGCTTGGGTATGTCATCAAGGTGGACGACGGCTGGTTCCTCGGCTCCGGAACCTACGGTCCCGCGGCGGTCAAGCCCTAGCCGCTGCCTTGGATGGTGCCCGACCACGCCTCTCGCCGGGTGGCCTCCCCTGCTATCCTCGCGGACGTGGAGATCCTGGGCGTGACGATCCGAACCATCGTCAGCGACAACGTTGCCCGCCGCTGTGACGGCTGCCGCGAGATCATCGATGGCACCCCGTGGCGGGTGAACCTGCTTGATGTCGTCTCGCCTGAGGTTGCCGTTGGCTGGGACGAGACCGCGCTGATCAATCCGGGCCCCCACCAGTTCCACGGTGACCCCGCCTGCGTCCGCCGCTGGATGGGCGAGAAGGGCTATCTGTTCTGCCGCCGGGGCGAGGTGCGTGAGATCATGCGCCCCATCGAGCTTCCAACCGATCCGCCGGCCTTTGGCCTCTGCGACGGGATCCACCGGGACAACCACGAGTTCGTCCCCGCCTGACGCCCACCGGGGTTCCGGCCACACCCGCCGGTATACTCGCCCGCAGGTCCGTCACGCTCACAAGAGGTCCGATGCGCGTCCGCAAAGCCGTCCTTCCCGCCGCAGGTTGGGGCACGCGATTCCTACCCGCGACAAAGGCGCAGCCCAAAGAGATGCTGCCGCTGGTTGACAGGCCGGTGATCCAGTACGCCGTAGAAGAAGCGGTGGCTGCAGGCATCGAGCAGATCATCATCGTCACGTCCTCGCAGAAGCGCGCCATCGAGGACCACTTCGACCGCTCCTTTGAGCTTGAGCACCTGCTTGAGGAGAAGGGCGAGATTGAGAAGCTGCGCCAGGTCCGCCACATCACGGACCTCGCCCAGATTGCCTACATCCGCCAGAAGGAGCAGCTGGGCCTTGGCCACGCGGTGCTCATGGCGAAGGACCTCATCGGCCACGAGCCGTTTGCCGTCCTCCTCCCGGACGACGTGGTCATCGCGGACCGGCCCTGCATCGGCCAGCTGATCCACGCCTACCAGCAGCACCACGGCTCGGTTGTGGCGGTGATGGAGGTGCCGCCCCAGGACACGCACCGGTACGGCGTCATTGGCGGCGAGCCCGTGGGCGGCTCGTCAGACGGGAACCGCACCTACACGGTCAACCAGCTGGTGGAGAAGCCGGAACCGGGGACCGCGCCGTCCAACCTGGCTGTCGTTGGCCGCTATGTGCTGACGCCCAAGATCTTCGACAAGCTGGAGCAGACGCAGCGCGGCGCCGGCGGCGAAATCCAGCTCACGGACGCCATTCATGCGCTCATGGATGAGCAAAGCGTCTTTGGCTACGCTTTTGAGGGCACGCGCTATGACGCCGGCACCACGATGGGCTGGCTTCAGGCGTCGGTAGAACTGGCGCTTGCCAGACCGGAGTTTGGCGGCGCGTTCCGCGAGTACTTGCGCTCGCTGGATATCTGACCAAACTGACGACACTGACAAAGTGGCACTGAGCAGGGAGACGACCCGCCCATGACCGAGATCGGGAGCACGCTGGACGGCCGATACCGTCTGCTTGAGCTGCTCGGGCAGGGCGGCATGGCGAGCATCTACCGCGCCCGTGATGCCCAGCTGGAGCGGGACGTTGCCATCAAGCTGCTGCGTCCGGAGTTTGGCCGCGATCCGGACTTCCTCGCCCGCTTCCGCGACGAGGCACGCGCCGCCGCCTCGCTGAGCCACCCCAACATCGTGGCGGTCTTTGACTTCGGCGAAGAGGAGTCCGGTCCGTACATCGTCATGGAGCTGGTGGACGGCCAGGATCTGGGCGCCATCCTGCGCGACAACGGCCCGCTGGCCCCGCGCCAGTCTGCACGTGTGGCGGCCGAGGTTGCCAAGGCGCTCCACGCCGCCCACGTCCACGGCATCGTCCACCGCGACGTGAAGCCGTCCAACATCCTTGTGGGCCGAGATGGGCGCGTGAAGGTTGCGGACTTTGGCATCGCCCGGGCGATTGCCGAATCGCAGATCACCATGCCCGGCACCACGATGGGTTCCGTGCACTACTTTGCGCCGGAGCAGGCGCGCGGGGAGCAGGCCACGGCCGCCTCCGACATCTACGCCCTGGGCATCGTCCTGTTTGAGGCGCTCACCGGCCAGCGGCCGTTCAGCGGAGACGGAGCCGCCGCCGTGGCGCTGGCCCGCCTGACCACCACGCCGCCGCGCCCGTCCTCGCTGCGCGGGTCCATCCCGTCAGAACTTGACGCGATTGTCCTGCGCGCGATGGCCTTCGATCCCGATGACCGCTACCCCACGGCTGCCGCAATGGCCGGTGCGCTGGACGGGTTTCTGGCTGACACAGGAGTTGGCGGGTCCGCCGCGGCCGGAGCTGCCGCCGGTGTGGCTGCCGCCGGTGTGGCTGCCGGTGCGGCTGCCGCTTCGGGTCTCCCAGGCGTGCCCCGCCCTGCCGGCGCCGGCATCCCGGCGCGCCCTGCGCCCCCGATGCCCTATCCGCCCGACGCCTACGCCCGACCCGGTGGTCCCGCGCCCATCTCCACGCGAAGCGTGCCGCCCCCGCCGCCCATGTCTGATGGCGACGAGCAGGACGCGGGTCCGTGGGCCTGGATCGCGGGTGGCCTCGCCATCGCCATTCTGTTGGTCTTCGGCCTGCTGGTCTTCAAGTTTGTCTCGGGCGGCCCGGCCGCCAGCGCCACTCCGTCACCCACGGCATCCGGTGCGATGGTCACCGTGCCCTCGTTCATCAACATGGCCTACGCGGATGCGGAGAAGAACGCGGCCCAGCTTGGCCTGACCGTTGTGCGCTCCGCGTCTGAGGAGCGTGCCGACGTTGCGCCGGACACGGTCATTGCGCAGAACCCCCTGCAGGGTGCGGCGGTTGCCGCCGGATCCCAGATCCAGCTGACCGTCGCCCGCGGCAAGCAGTCTGTCACCGTCCCTGACATGCGCGGCAAGGTGGAGGCCGACGCGCTCAAGGAGGTTGTGACGGCGGGGCTCGCCATCGGCACCCGCACCACCGGGTTTGACCCGCTTGTGGCTGCTGGCGCCATCATCAGCCAGAACCCGCTGCCGGGCGTCATCGTGGCCCCCGGCACGCCCGTGAGCTACGTGGTGTCCGATGGCCCGGAGCCGTCGCCTACGCCCACGCCCACGCCGTCACCAACACCCACGCCCACGCCGGCCCCCACGCCGGCCCCCACACCGGTCCCGACGCCCGCCAAGGTGACCGTGCCCAACTACAAGTGCCAGCTGCTTGGCGACGTCGCAGACGCGCTCGCGGCTGACGGTCTCAAGATGGGCACGATCACGGGCCTTCCGGATGGCAACCCTGATCCGGCCAACTCGTTTGACCGCACTGCCTGGTTCGCTTGGACGCAGTCGCTGGCGGCTGGCTCCAAGGTGGCCACCGGGAGCACCATCAACTTCGAGTTCTACGACAGCGCCTCGTTTGGCGGTACGTGCACGCCGTAGCCTGACCGGGGGGGCGAGGTCGGCTCGGGTCAACGTAGGGGGTCTGTTGACCCACGCCTGACTCAGCATCGACATCGGCGTGCAGGGTTCGAGGCGGAAGGCGACCCATCAGGCGCCGAGCTCTGCACGGTGAGGCGCCGTGTGAGTCTGTGGTGGGTCACGGGGGGCGTGAGCGGACGCCTGGGCCGCCGTCTGGCCGTCTGGCCGTCTGGCGTGGGCCGGGCCGCCTGAGCCGTCTGGGCCGCACGGATCGTCTGGGCAGGTGAGGCCGCCGTCTGGCGGGTCGGTGAGGGCCTCCTAGGCCTCCAGTTCGGCAAACAGGACCCAGCCCCAGTCGCGCTGGTTCCGCGCCGCCAGCGCCGCTGCATCGCGCGCCGCCTGGGCCCGCTCTTCGGCTGTCGGCAGGGCCTTCGCCAACTCGTCAACTGGAACGAACGTTCGACTGGAGCGGGTTGCGATGGGCAGATGCCCGTCCGCAGCGGGGGTGGCTGGGGCGAGCGGCGGCGGTGCCTCCCAGCAGGGCATGACCTCCGGTCCGCGCAGCACGGGGCCCTTGAGGTTGCGTCCACACAGCGCAAGACCACCCGCCATGCCCCGCCGGAAGTGGCGACAGGCAATGCAGGCGGTGGTCATCTTGCCGCACAGCCAGCAACGCGACGTCTCTGGCTGGGGCGTATTGCAGTGGGGACAGCGCCAGGGCGGCATGCTGCAAGCGTAGCTACACCTGAGCGCGCTGTCACGCGCGAATGACTGACGACCGCTACTGGACCGTGAGCACCTGGCGGGCGGTGGCCGTGGTGATGCCATCGGGCAGGGTGATCAACACGCTGGCAAGCCCGCTGCCAGTACCCGTTCCGGGCAGTGACGGCGCCGGAATTGTGGTGGTGAAGGACGATGTGCCGCTGGAGTCCGTGAGGAACTCGGGGGACACGATGGGCTCAAGGCCTGGGACGGTGACGGTGAAGAGCGCCTTGGCGCCGGCGAGTCGTCGCCCGTCGGGTCCAGTGACCACCACCGTGAACGTGACGCCCTTGGGCAGGGTCGCCACCTTGAACCGGTACGTGGTGCCGGTAAGGACCACGCGAAGCTGCCCGGTTCCGCGGGTCACCGTGACCGAGGCCGCATTGGCATTGCCCGCAGGGTCCGTGACGGAGACCGTGATGACGTTGGACCCAGCGGCCACCGCGATGGTCCCTGCGAAGGCGCCTGTTGCGTCTGCGGTGGTGGCGACGGCGGCTCCGTTGGCCCCATTGGCAATCCGCACGGCGCTGTCGGCCTGCGTCTTGCCCTTGACCAGCACCGTGTCCTTTGAGAGCGATGAGTTGTTGGCCGGTGAGCTGAGTTTCACGGTGGGCTTCGTGGTGTCCAGAATCCAGGTGACGGGGGTGGAGAGCACGCTCTCGCCGCCCGGGCCCACGATGGAGGCCTGGAAGCTGTTTGCGCCCTCCGAGAGCGCGACGTCAGGGATCTTGAGCTGCGTGGTAGCGCCAACCGGCACCTCGGTGGCGATGACAGCTTCCGCGTTTGGCAGCGTGACCCAGAGCCTGCAGCTGTACCCCGTCTGGCCAGCAACGGACCCCGGCACCTTGAGGGTGATCTGGACGGCGGCGTTGTTAGTGGAGGGCTGGTCTGGGGCAAGGATCACGGGTGCGTCGCTGATGGCGCCCGAGGGCAGCGGTGTGGCGGACTCACTGGGCAGGACCACGCCTGACGCCAGACCGCCCAGGCTCCGAACCGCGGCGGCGAGCATCGGGCCCACCTTGCCGGCACCGGCGAACAGCACCACGACGCTGAGCAGCACGATGCCCGCGCCAAGGAGGATTTGGGCGCCGGGGGGCAAACCCCTGCGGCGCTCGATCGTCCGGTGTCGGGAGAGCCGGGCAGCCGACGGCGCAACCGGTCGGACCCGCTTGGGGGTCGGGCGGCCGGTGGAGGGTTTTCGGGGGCTGACCTGCGAGGGCCGCCCCCCGCGGCGGGGCTCCATCGGGCGGATTGTCGCACGAAGCGGGCGCTTGCCCGCGCGCGTCGCAATTGCCCCGGGCGCTGGCCGCGTGCGCTGCCCGCGGGCTGGTGGCACGGGCCGACCAGCCTGCGCGGGCCCGGTGGTACGCTGCGCCAAGCACGAGCCAGCCAGCGGCTGTGCGTGAGGGAGGACCTGGTGGAGGCGCGAGACCGGAGGCCAATGCGGCCGGTACCCGGCGACCGCGGGACGTGGAGCCACGCCCCGGTCTCCCGTGTCCTTGTGCGCCCGGCGACAGCCTCTGACCGTGGCGCGCCAGCGGCCGACCCGGCAACCCCGGCACCCGCCGCAACGCCACCCCCGACACGCTTTGCCCCGCCTGCGTCCGCCCGCACCGGGCAGGGCCCGATGTCCAGGGCGTTCCTTGCGTCTGCCCTGGCGCAGCGCCCCATGGGGATCAGCGGCGAGCGTGGCGTCTACCGCCCTGTCAGCCGTGACCCGGGGCTGGCGCCGGCTCCCCGGACGTTTGGGATGCCAAGCCTCCGGCGCAACGTCTGCCCGCACTTCTATGTGACGGGCTCTCGCGGCGCCATCCCCATCCAGGCGCCGCACCTGCTCAAGGGCCTGATCCGGCAGCCCACCAACATCTCGCGGTGCCAGCTGCGCGGCGGCGTCCACCTCGATGAGAGCTACGTCAACGACGTGTGCCTCACCCCGCGCTTTAACCAGTGCGTGTTCTACGGGGATGATCTGGGCCGCGAGTGAGCGCGCCCGACAACCTCTCCTACGCCGACGCTCTTGCCGCTCTCGAGGCGCGCGGTCGTTTTGGAATTCGCCTGGGGCTGGGCCGCGTCCGCGCCCTGCTTCGCGAGCTTGGCGATCCGCAACTGGCCGTCCGCGGCGCGCTTGTCGCGGGCACCAACGGTAAGGGCAGCGTGATTGCGCTGGCCGGATCGGCGCTCCGAGCCGCTGGGTACCGGACGGCCGAGACCCCAAAACCCCACCTGGTGACGTACCGCGAGCGGATCGTGGTGGATGGGCGGCCAATTTCGCCGGAGGACTTCGCGAGCGGCGTGGCGGCTGTGCTGCCGGTTGCGGCCAAGGTGGCGCGGCGTCTTGGCCCTCTGACCGAGTTTGAGTTGCTCACCGCGGTCATGTTCCGCCACTTCGCCCTGACGAAGCCGGACGTGGCGCTGGTTGAAGTGGGCCTCGGCGGCAGGCTTGACGCCACCCATGCCTGGGACGGCGGCGTGGCGGTGTTGACCAACGTCGCGCTGGACCACACGGATCGTCTCGGCTCCACGCTGGAGGCGATTGCGCGCCAGAAGGCGGCCATCATCGGACGTGGCGATCGGGCGGTTACCGGTACCACCGGTGATGCCCTTGGCGTTGTGCGCCGTCGCTGTCTGCGTCTGGGCGTCCCGCTTGCCGTCGTAGGGCCCGCAAACGTGCTGGAGTGGACCCGAGACGCGCTTACGGTGGATCTGCCGCGCCTTGGCCCAACTGAGGTGGGTCTGCGCGGCCGACACCAGGGCGCCAACCTTGCCGTGGCCGATGCACTCCTCGACGCGCTGGCCGCCGCCGGGATTGCCCAGGTGCCCGACGATGCCCGCCGGCGCGGGTATGCGCAGGCGCGCTGGCCGGGCCGCCTAGAGCTTGTGGGCGCGGCGGTACCAGGCGGCGGGACGCGCGAAGTGCTGCTGGACGGGGCGCACAACCCGGCGGGCGCAGCTGCGCTGGCAGTGGCGCTGGACGATCTGCGCCCGCATCTTGCGGGTGGCGGCGCGGCTAACCCCCCGGCGTTGACGCTGGTGTGGGGCTCGATGTCGGACAAGGACGTGCCCGGTGTCATTGCCGCGATGTCGGGCTGTGCGGCGCTGGCAGGGGCCACGGTGATCTGCACATCGCTGGATCTGCCGCGGGCGCTCTCCGCCCCGGACTTGGCGGCGGCTTGGCAGGCAGCCGGGATCCCGGGCTTGCGCGCGGTGGCGGCAGAGACACCGGATGCTGCGCTGGACCTCGCGCTCCAAACCGGGGACGGTACCGTCGTGGTGGCCGGGTCCCTGTACCTGGTTGGCGCAGCGCGCGCCAGGCTTGTGGAGGATCCCGTGCTGCGGGACCCGGAGGCGTCATGACGGACCGGCGGCTCCCGGGCGAGGAAGGCGTGGTGCGCGAGCGCCCCGAGGTGGGCGGCGGCGCTGCAACCCCGTCGTTCCGGCTGCCGGACGGCGCAAGCCCTGGCCTGCCCGACACCCCCGCCCCGCTGGTGCTGGGCCGCCAGACGTTTGCCTGGGGCGAGCGCACGTATGTCATGGGCGTCCTCAACGTCACGCCGGACTCGTTCTCAGGCGACGGGCTCCTCCGCGGCGCAGACCCGGTCCAGGCAGCCCTCGCCCAAGCCCGGGCGATGGTTGCCGACGGCGCGGACATCCTTGACGTTGGCGGCGCCTCAAGCCGACCCGGGCACGCGCCCATCACCGCGGCCGCCGAGATTGGCCGGGTTGTACCCGTGGTCCGCGCTCTTGCGCAGGCGCTCCCGGGCATGCCCATCTCCGTGGACACCACCAGCCCGGCCGTCGCCGAGGCGGCGCTGGCCGCGGGCGCCCACCTGCTCAACGATGTGTGGGGCGTGGCCGATGACGACGCGCTCATGCGCGTGGCCGCCCAGCACGGCGTGCCGATTGTCCTGATGCACAACCGCGACGCTGCCCGCTACCGCAACCTCATGGCCGAGGTGGTGGCGGACCTGTGGCGCGCCCTGGACCGTGCGCTGGACGCGGGCGTTCCCTGGGAGCATCTGGTCATCGATCCGGGCTTTGGCTTCGGCAAGACGCCCGAGCACAACTTCGCGCTCCTCGCCGGGCTGGATGCGTTGCGCGTGCTTCGGCGCCCCCTGCTGCTGGGCACCTCGCGCAAGTCCACGCTGGGCAAGCTGCTGGACCTGCCGCCGGACCAGCGGGTGGAGGTCACCGCTGCCAGCACGGTCCTCGGCGTGGTGGCCGGAGCGGATATCGTGCGGGTCCACGATGTCGCGGCCAATGTCCGCGCGGCGCGGGTTGCGGATGCCGTGCGGCGCGGCTGGCGGCCGGCCGGGTGGAGCACGGGGAGTGGGACGTGAGCGACCGGATCATGCTGGAGGCGATGGTCCTTGACGGCATGCACGGCGTTTACGTGGAAGAGCAGCTCCACACGCAGCCGTTTGAGGTTGACGTGGAACTGGCCCTCAACCTGCAGCCGGCTGGCATCTCGGACGATCTTGCCCTGACCATCGACTATGCGCGCGTCTACGACGTCTGCCGCCAGATCGTCGAGTCCACGCGGTTCAACCTCATTGAGGCGCTCGCCGAGGCCATTGCCCAGGAGCTCCTCGTTGGGTTTCCGGCCGATGAAGTCACGGTGCGGATCCGCAAGCCTGCCATCAAGCTGAGCGGACCGTTCCGGTCAGCCGGCATTGAGATCCACCGCCGCCGTTCGGCCTGACGCGGCCGCAACAACAGCGACCGCAGCGAGCCGCCGCAGCGGCATCAGACCCGCGCGCTACTGCAGGTTTGTTGGCCTGACCCCGAGGGTCAGCTGCACCTTGATGGTGGCGCCAGCGCGCAGAACGTCCAGCGTGACCACCTCGTTGGGCGCGTGCTGGACCAGCATCGCGTCAAGCGGGTGCTCCTGGTTGAGCTGGGCGCCGTTGATTGCCAGGAGGATGTCGCCGTCCTTGAGCCCCGCCTTGTCGGCCGGGCCCCCAGCGGTGACGCCGTTGCCGGTGCCGTCGCCGCTGCCGATGAGCGCGCCGTTGTCCACGGACAGGCCCAGCGCCGTCTTGAGCTGCAGCGTGATGGTGTTGTACCGGACGCCGATGTAGGGCCGCGCCAGCGTTTCGCCCTTGAGCGCCTGGTTCATGATTGGCCGTGCGATGTCGATGGGGATGGCGAAGCCAATCCCGGACGAGTCCGTGGCAACCGCCGTGTTGATCCCCACCACGTTGCCCGCCGCGTCCACCAGCGGACCACCGGAGTTGCCCGGGTTGATGGCGGCGTCAGTCTGGATCAGGTTGGTGATCCGGGCGGTGCCCTCGGTGAGCTCGCGGCCCTTGGCCGACACGATCCCGCTTGTCACCGAGAACGAGTAGGTGCCCAGCGGGCTGCCGATGGCAATCACCAGCTGGCCCACCTTGAGATCGTCTGACTTGCCCAGGGCCGCAACCGGCAGCCCCGTGGCGTCGATCTTTACGATGGCAAGGTCTGTGTAGGTATCGATGCCGTAGACGCGGCCGTCAAAGGTTCGGCCGTCCTTCAGCTCCACAACGATCTTGGTGGCGCCGTTGACGACGTGCTTGTTGGTGAGGATCCAGCCCGTTGCCTCATAGAGCACGCCTGAGCCCACGCCTTCGGACTGCCCGGTGCCAAACGGATCGGTGCCCTGGGCGGTGACGGTGAGCTTGACAACCGCGGGGCTGGTCGCCGCCGCCGCCGCGATCACTGCCGACGACTCATTGATGGACACGGGATTGCCGGTCCCAGCCGACGGGTTTGCCTGCGGGGCTGACGTGGCGGGTCCGGTGAAGGCGCCGGTCTGGCGCAGCACGAACACGGTGCCGCTGGACGCGAGCACAGCCGAGAGCAGCGACGCGGCGACAACCGCGCCAATGCCGGCTCCGCCTTGGCGCCGAGGGCTGGGCGCGGGCGTGACGGGCGATGGCGGCGGCACGCTGGAGCCACCGAAACCGCCCGCGGGTGTGGCTTCCGGTGGCGGAGGGACATCTCCAACCGATGCGGCACCCGTGGCCGTTGCGGCCGATGCCCACGGCGTAGGCGTTTGGCTGGCCGCCGACGCCCACGCCCAGCGCGTGTCGGGTCGCGGCTCCGGAGTGGGTGCGTACCTGCCAACGTCCGCCGCCGCGGGCTCAATTGGCTGGGTCTCGTCAAGCGGATCAGGCTGGGAGTCTTGGGTCATATCTCGGCTGCTCGTGCACGGGGGAGACCGCAGGGCGGTCGAATGCTGATCTGATGGTGTCTAGGGTGACGGAGCGCCATTGCGCGCGGATGAGAGAGTCGGTGAAGAATCATCCACCTTCACACCCGATCCCGTTGTCGGCGGCTTGCGGCGCCGCTGTCGGCGCGCCGGAGGATCCGCTGATGCCATCTCGCCGGGGTCCCGCGGAAGCACCACCGTGAACCGTGTCCCGTGGCCCACGCGGCTCTCCACCGAAATGGTCCCGTGGTGCATGTCCACGATGGACTTCACGATTGCAAGCCCAAGTCCAGAACCGGTACCGCGCGCCTCGTTTGCCGCAGAGCCGCGGTAGAACCGCTCGAAGATCCGCGGCAGCTCGGCCGGGTGGATGCCCGCGCCGCTGTCGGCCACTTCAATCCGCACGCCGCCGTCCGCCTCGCGCTTGGCGGAAACGTGCACCTCGCCGCCGCGGGGCGTGAACTTGATGGCGTTGCCGACAAGGTTGCCCACAACCTGGCCAAGCCGCGGTGAGTCGTGGCTGATCCGCAGCGGCCGGTCGGGGAGTGTGACCGAGAGCGCGATCCCCTTGCGCTCGGCCATGGTCCGCTGCTGTTCCACCGCAGACTCCACTGTTCCGCGGACATCGTCCGGGCGCAGGTCCAACAGCACCAGCCCGGAATCCAGCTTCGAGAGCTCCAGCAGGTTCTGGGCCAGCCAGTCGAGCCGGTCAAGCTGGACGGCCGAGGCATCGAGGAACTCGGTCCGCGCGGCAGGGTCCAGCCCGGCTGGCCCCTGGAGCAACTCGATGAAGGTCCGGGTGGCGGCAATGGGCGTGCGCAGCTCGTGGCTGACGTCAGCGAGGAAGTCACGGCTGAGGTCGCGGTCTCGGCGGATGATCCCGACGCTCTCCTCAAGACGTGCCGCCATCGTGTTCCACTGCTCAGCGAGGACTTGGACCTCGAGGGTGCCCGTGCCGTCCTCGGTGGCGACACGCGACGCAAGGTTGCCCTCGGCCAGACGGCGCGACGCGTCTGTGAGGCGGATGATCGGCTGCGCAAACCGGTGCGCGATCAGGCTGGCGGCGATCACGGCGATCAGCATGGCGGCCATCGCCATCGCAAGCAGCAGCCCGGTGATGGCCGCGAGCGTTCTGGCGCGGCTGGTGTAGGGGTTCGACAGCGTGACCTCCATGCCCCAGTCACGCGCCATGTTGGTCCGCGCGACGGTTGCGTGGGCCGGGGTGATCACCGGGTCGCGGCGCTGGTCAAGCGTGGCCGTTGCCGTGAGCAGCGTGACAAACGTGAGGCCGGGATCGGGGTTCACCACCAGCACGCCGTCCGTGTCCAGACGTGCCGCGCCAAACTCCACCGTCAGATCGGCCAGGGCAAGGGTGTTGGCGGCAAGGTCCAGCAGCCGGTCCGTCGTGAGCAGCGACTTCACGGCCGGGTTGAGCTCTAGCTTGCCGTTCATCTCCGCCACAACGGCCTTGGTGCCCACCGTGTCCACGATGAAGCGCTCAAGGATGGCCGCCGTCGCCTCGGCATGCGCCTGCAGCGCCTGCTGCTCCTGTTGGCGGAAGAAGTCGTCAAGGCGGTTGACCACCACCGGGGCAACCAGCGCCAGCGTCAGCGCGACAATCCCCAGGAACGCGATGGTGAGCCGGTTCTGAAACGAGCGCGGGACGCTGGGTCGCGGCGGGTGCACCTCCCAGCGGCGCGGCTCCTGCCCCCGGGTTTCAGCAGTCCGCGCCCCGCCGGTGTCGGCCGGCTCGTCCACGCTAGCGCTCGGCGAACTGGTAGCCGGCCCCACGCACCGTCAGCACGAACCGCGGATCTGACGGGTCGTCCTCGATCTTCTCGCGCAGGTGGCTCACGTGGACGTTGATGGTCTTCTCGTCCTGGTCCAGCGCCTCGTAGTCGCGCAGCAGCTCCAGAAGTTCACGCCGGCTGAACACGCGTCCCGGGCGGCTGGCCAAGTGGCGCAGGATCTCAAACTCGGTGGCGGTGAGGCCCAGCCGTCGATTGCCCCGCTGAACGCGACGACGCTCAAGGTCGATGACAAGGTCGCCATGGCGGATGACGCGGCCGCCCGCGGCATTTGCGAGGTCACCGTACGCCCGGCGCAACAGCGCCCGGATGCGGCTCATGAGTTCGCGCAGGGCGAAGGGCTTGGTGACGTAGTCGTCGGCGCCCAGTTCCAGCCCCACTACCTTGTCAAACTCGTCGCCCCGTGCCGTGAGGAACAGCACCGGCGCCTTGGAGCCTGCGGCGCGCAATCGGCGCAGCACCTCAAAGCCATCGATGCCGGGGAGGCGCACGTCCAGCAGCACGAGGTCCGGCGCCTGGGCGGTGGCGAACTCAAGGCCCTCTTCGCCGGATCGCGCAACCGTGACCTCATAACCCTCCTGCTGGAGGGCGTACTCGATCCCACGGGCGACGGCGAACTCGTCTTCGACGATCAGAATGGTGGCTGCCACGGCTCGCCGATCCTACACCGCACACCGGCACCGCACACCGGCCGCGAGGGCGTCACAGCGTCTTCGTGCCCATTGGCCCCGCCCACCGTGTCCCCGGGCAGTTGGCCTTTGCGTGGCGGGGGGCCATGCTCCTGCCATCAGAAACGGGCGTCGAGCCTGCCCGCGCGGCGTCGCAGGCGCCCGAGAGGAGCCGACCATGCAGAAGATCCTGCTCGCCTACGACGGCGGCGAGCCCGCCAAGCGGGCTCTGGACATGACCATCGAGTTGGCCACCAAGACTGGCGCCCATGTCGGCGTCATCAGCGTTGTCCCCGTGCACCCGGGCCGCGTGCCCATCGATCCGTGGGATGACCGCACGGTCCATGCCGAGGAGCTGATCGAGGCCCGCAAGCTGCTCCACGACGCCGGCATCGAGGCCGACCTCATCGAGCCCGGCGGGGACCCCGCAAAGGTCATCGAGCGCATCGCCGACGAGCGCGGCTACGACACCATCGTGATCGGGTCCCGCGGTTTGGGCTCCGTCGCCCGTACCCTTCAGGGCAGTGTCTCGGAGCACGTCGCAGTCAACGCCCACGCCACCGTTGTCGTCGCCCGGTAGGCGATCCCACTTCCCGCCAAGCCATCCCAGCAGCCCCCGCGACCCGCGGGGGCTGCCGGTTGTTCCACCGGAGTCCACCCGCATGACCCTCGACATCGCCCATGGCCAACGCGCCGGCCACCCGGCCTCGGCCGCCCGCCGTGTCCTTGACACCATCCGCGGCAGCAGCGGGTCGGCGCCCGTGGCCCTGCGGGGCATGGCGCTCCTCGCGGACCGCGTGCTCAACAAGGACGCCGCGTTCAGCGACTCGGAGCGCGAGGCGCTGGGTCTCCGCGGGCTGCTGCCGCCGCGTGTCGTGGACATCGAGACGCAGGTCAGCCTGGAACTGGAGCATGTCCGGCGCAAGGGCGACGATCTTGAGCGCTACATCGGGCTAGCCGCGCTGCAGGACCGCAACGAGACGCTGTTCCACCGCGTGCTGCTGGAGCATCTTGAGGAGCTCTTGCCCATCGTCTACACGCCCACCGTGGGTCGGGCGTGCCAGGAGTTCAGCCACCACTATCGGCGGCCGCGTGGCGTATGGATCACGCCCGACGACGTGGATCGCGTGCCCGAGATCTTGCGGAACGCCGCGCGCGACGAGATCCGGCTGATTGTGGTCACCGACAACGAGCGGATCCTGGGCCTGGGCGATCAGGGTGCCGGCGGCATGGGCATTCCGGTTGGGAAGCTCGCCATCTACTCGGCCGCTGCGGGCGTCCACCCGGCCAACACGCTGCCCGTCTCCCTGGACGTCGGCACGGACCGGGCCGAACTGTTGGGAGACCCGCTCTATGTGGGCTGGCGTCGTCCGCGTCTGCGCGGCGCTGCCTATGACGAGGTTGTTGAGGCCTTTGTCGCCGGCGTCCGCGAAGTCCATCCGCGGGCCGTCCTCCAGTGGGAGGATTTCAAGCAGCACAACGCCATCCGCCTGCTTGAGCGCTATCGCAACTGGATCTGCTCGTTCAACGACGACATCCAGGGGACGGCCGCCATCTCGGTTGCCGTGATCCTCTCAGCCCTGCGCTCCACGGGGCACACGCTCGGCGACGCGCGGATTGTCTTGGCCGGGGCCGGGGCGGCGGGGACCGGCATCGCGCGGCTGCTGCGTCTGGCGATGATCGAAGACGGCATGACACCCGAGCAGGCGCGCAACTCGATGGCCGTGCTGGACTCGCACGGGCTCCTGGTGCAGGGTCGCCCAGGCCTTGAGGACGACAAGACCGAGTGTGCGCTGCCGCCCGATGTGGTGGCCGGGTATGGCCTGTCTCCGGACGGCCCGCACGACCTTGTTGAGGTGGTTGCCGCCTTCAAGCCCAACATCCTGCTGGGCACCACGGCGCACGGCGGCATGTTCACCGAGGAGGTTGTCCGCACGATGGCGGCAACCGCAGACCGGCCGATCATCCTGCCGCTCTCAAACCCCACGGCCAACACAGAGGCCAAGCCCGCGGACGTCATGGCCTGGACCGACGGCCGCGCCATCGTGGCCACCGGCAGCCCGTTCCCGCCTGTTGAAGTGGGTGGCGTGCTCCGGCGCGTGCCGCAGGCGAACAACGCCTACGTCTTCCCGGGCATGGGGCTGGCCGCAATTGTGTCCGAGGCGCGGACCCTGCCCGAGACGGCCTTCTTGGTGGCGGCCCGGCGTCTTGCCGAGCTTGCGTCAACGGAGATCCTCGCGGAGGGCCAGCTGTTTCCGCCCATCAGCGACCTGCGGGTTGTGGCGCGCGAGATTGCGATTGCCGGGGTGGCGCATCTGGGCCAGCTTGGCGTGGGGCGGCGGTTTGCCCCGGAGGCCATCCCGCCGGCCGTGGTTGCTGCGATGTGGCGGCCAAACTACGTGCCGTACGAGGCCGTGTAGCGCGGCCAATCAGCGCCGCGGCGCCGCAGCGCCCGCGCCGCGGCGCCCGCGCCCGTGACCGCGCCGCCGTGTCGGTGCGGGATGCACGTCCGCGACCCAGCTCAGACTCACCGGGGCGTGCATCGTGCAGAGTCCGGACCCCGAAACCGCGTCCCGGGGTCCGAACCGTGTGTGCCGGGTTGTGTCCTGAGTCAGGCGTGGGTCAAGGGCCCACCCGGGAGCGGCCCGCCGCAGGGGCGTGTGCCTCAGCGCTGGTCGGTCCAGCCCTCAATCGGCTTGGCGGCAACCGCCGGCTCCCGCTTCGGCAGCCAGCGGCGCCCGGCCTTGCGAGCCAGGAACACCATGACGGCCAGCACCAGCAGCAGCGGCAGCAGCACGATCACAAACCAGATGGCAAACCGCACCAGGCCCTGGCCAATCTCGATCATCGTGGCTGCGGCGGCATCGACATCCTTGGCCGGATCCCAGTCTTTGGCGGTTTCCTGAACTGCCACGGTCTCCAGACCGAGGGTCACCACGAGCGTCCCGTAGCTCACCTGGTCGGCCAGTCGCGCACGCTCGGCGTCCAGCACCTCAATCTGGCCGCGCACCTCGGTGAGCTGTGCCTGGACCTCAAGAAGGTCGCTGACCTTGCCGGACTTTGCGGCAATCTCAAGGAGCGCTGCCTCGCTTGCCCGCAGGTTGCGGATCCGCGCCTCAAGGTCAACCAGTTGGCCACCCACCTCGAGCGCTTGTGTCTGCTGGGCCACAACCTTGGTTGCCAGGCCGCGCAGATCCGAGATCACGGCGTCCCAATGCTCGGACGGGATGCGGTAGGTGATCTGGGCGACCGGCTTGCCGTAGTCGTTGGATTCTTGGGAGGCGCCGATATAGCCGCCAGCCGCGTTGATCTTGTCGCGGGCGGCGCCCAGGGCAACGGGCAGGTCCGCAACAACCAGCTGGAGCGAGCCCGTGTAGACCACCCGCAGTGTGTCTCCGGTGGGGCTGGTAGAAGCGCCGGCTTCGCTGCCGGTGCCGGGCGCGGGCGCCGCGGTTGGACCGGCGAAGGCACCGTCATTGGGCTCTCGCGGCGCCGATGCGCAGCTGCCGCACGCGGCCACAAGCACGGTCATGGCCAGAACGGCAAGGATCGGGAGCGATGGGGCTCGCCTGCTGCGGCTCCACATGACGTCACCTCCGGGGGCACACTGTCGGTGCCGGATCGCCGCGTGTCGGCGGCGAGACTGGGACGCCGGTGCAACCCTACGAGTTTCGTGGCCCCGAGGGAAGGGTCACAGGTCGTGTCGGCGATGCGTCAATGGCGCGGCCGCACCGCTGCTACCACACGGAGACATCAATGACCCGACACGACGCCATCCGCATCCTTGCCCTTGCGATTGCCGTGGGAGCGCTTGCGGCGATCACGCTGCCGGGCAATGCGCTTGGCGTGAACATGCCGCTGCTGGTGGTGGCGCTGGCGGCTGCGGCTGTGGCGGCAGCGGGTGAGGCCGGGCTGCGGCGGATGGATCCCGCGGACGCGTGGATGGCGCCGGCAGCGATTGGCTTTGCGGCGATGACCGCGCTCCGCACGGACCCGTGGCTGGTGATGCTGGACCTGCTGGTCTCGGCCACGCTGATCACGGCGGCCATCGCCGCGCTGGGCGGCGCTCGCGTAACCCGAGGCGCAGTGAGCATGGTGGCGGCCTGGGCCCTCGGCGCGATGTTTGCGGCCATGGCCGGGGTGGCCGCGGTGCTTGCGGCAGCCGTGCGTCGGGCACCGGTTAACCCAGATGCGCCGGCCGGCCGCCGCCTCCCGGCAATCCCCGCCCGCGCCAAGCCCGTGCTCCGCGGGCTCATCATCGCGCTGCCGCTGGTCCTGCTGTTCACCGCGCTTTTTTCGGCCGCCGATGCCGTGTTTGGCCGGATTGCCGCCTCGCTGCTGGATTGGCACATCGCCCTTGATCTGGAGACGCTGACCGCACAGGGGATCGTCACAGCGGTTGTGGCCTGGGGCGTGGCGGGCCTGTTGGCGCTGGGAGCCGCGGCGCTGCCTGCGTTCACGGGGATGACCAAGCCCGTGGAGACGGTGGGCTGGGGGCCAACTGCTGCAACGGGGCCAGCCGTGCCGAGGGCGCTGCTTGAGACGGTGGAGGCGACGACCGTCCTCGTCGTCCTGGACATGCTGTTTCTTGCCTTCGTCGTCCTGCAGGTGGCGTACCTGTTTGGCGGCCGCGACACATTGGCAGCGTCGGGCTTCACCTATTCGGACTACGCACGCCGCGGGTTCTTTGAGCTGGTGGCCGTCGCTGCTATCGCCGTGTCGATTGCGGTGGGGCTGGATCGGCTGGTTGGCCAGCGGTCACGGGCGCAGCTTGGCGCCTCGGTCGCGATGCTTGCGCTCACGCTGGTGATCCTCGCCTCGGCGCTCGCACGTCTGCGGCTCTACCAAGACGCCTATGGCTGGACGGAACTCCGGTTTGTGGTGCTGGTGTCTATCGGCTGGCTGGCGGCGGCCGTGGTGGCAACCGTGGCGCTGCTGGTCCGCAACCGCACTCAGTGGACGCTCCACGTGTTGGCCGCGTTGGCGCTGGTTGCGTTGGGCGGGATGAATGTCGCCGGGCCTGAGTCCTTTGTTGCGGAACAGAACCTCGCCCGCGCAGCCAACCCTGCGCTGGTCCCCGCGGATGGCTGGACAGGGCTTGACCTCGATTACTTCGGCGGGCTGGGTGACGAGGCCGTCCCGTTGGCGATTGCCGCGCTGCCCACACTCTCGGCCGATGACCGAGCGGCCTTGGAGTCGCAGCTTGCGGAGCGGAACTACGCGTTGCGGGCGGAGATGCGGGACACGGGCTGGCCGTCGTGGAACCTGGCTCGAGAGCGGACACGCGAGGCGCTGGCTGCCTGGGACGCCAGCCGCTGACCCTGCCGCCCGAGAGGCGCATCTTGCAGCGCGCGGTATCGTGCGGGTATGGCGCTCCCCTTCAGCCACCCCGTCGAGCCGATGCTCGCCAAGCCCTCCTCCGGTCTGCCGCCTGGTGACGGCTGGCTCTTTGAGCCCAAATGGGATGGCTTCCGAGCCATGGTCTTCAAGGACGGCGACGAGGTGTTTATCCAGTCGCGCGAACTGAAGCCTCTGGACCGGTACTTCCCGGAGCTGGCCTTGCCGTTTCTCAAGCAGTTGCCAGAGCGCTGTGTGCTGGACGGCGAGATTGTGATTGCCCGCGGCGGCGCCCTGGACTTTGACGCGCTCCTCCTGCGCATCCACCCGGCGGACTCGCGTGTGCGGACGCTGGCGGCTGAGTCGCCGGCCTCGTTTGTGGCGTGGGACCTGCTGGCGCTGGGCGACGAGGATCTGCGGGAGCAGCCGCAGTCAGAGCGGCGTGCGCGACTGGAGGCGGTGCTGGGCGGGGCAACGGCGCCCATCTACCTGACACCCGCCACGCTGGATCGGGCGGTGGCCGCCGACTGGTTTGACAGGTTTGAGGGCGCGGGTCTCGACGGCGTTGTGGCCAAGCGCCTTGACGGGACGTATCAGCCGGGCAAGCGCGCCATGGTGAAGGTCAAGCACGAGCGCACCGCCGATTGCGTGGTGGCCGGGTTCCGCTGGCACAAGAACGGCCTGGGAACACACGTCGGGTCGCTGCTGTTGGGGCTGTATGACGCCGGGGGCAAGCTCCACCACGTGGGGATCACGGCGTCGTTCACATGGGAACGGCGCGAGGCGCTGCTCGCCGAGTTGGCGCCGCTGCGCGACGACGCGCTCAACAATCACCCGTGGCGCGAGTGGGCTGACCAGGCGTCGTTTGGCGCAGAGGGTTCCGGCCAGCGGCTGCCGGGTGCGAGTTCGCGCTGGAACCGAGGCAAGGACCTCTCGTGGGAGCCCTTGCGCTGCAAGCGCGTGGTTGAGGTGGCGTACGACCACATGCAGGGCGACCGGTTCCGCCATGCGTCAACGTTCCGGCGCTGGCGGCCCGACCGCACGCCGCGCGACTGCCGCTATGACCAGCTGGAGACCACGGCGCCGTTCCTGCTCTCGAGGATCTTCGGGGAATGAGCAAGCGGGGGGATCGTTCGCAGATCGCCTCAGGGATTGCCGACGCTGACTACGGCCGCATCGGTCTGGCGTTCATCGCAGTGCTGGTGTTGGTGCCGCTGATCACGGCGCTGGTTGTGTACTACGTGGGCGAGTACGGCGTCCTGCCGTTCACCTTCAAGCCGGGGCCGCTGGGGATTACCCCGTGGGAGCCGGCGGTGGTGCTCTTGGTTGCGCTGATCCTGCTGGTGGTGACGCCGCTGGTGCTGCACCGCATCGCGCCCGCAGGCGATACGTTCTGGTCGCAGGCGGCCGTCAATCGGCGGGACGCACTCCTGCTGTCGGCTGCCATCGTGGTCCTGCTTGCGCTGACCGCCTATGTGATTGCGGCGGTCGTGTCGCTGCGAACGTCCGTTGGGCTGGCGTTTGCCGGCGGGGCCGTGGCGATTGGCGCGGCCTCGGCGTGGCTGGCCTACACGCGCGGCGAGCGGGCGCTGCTGCGCATCTCGTCTGCCCGGCCCTTGGCGGCCGATGACGCAGGGCCATTGCGCGACACCGTGACCGAGCTGGCCATTGCGGCAGGGATCCCGGCACCCGGGCTGTATGTGGTGGAGGAGAACGCGCCCAACGCGTTTGCCGCCGGGCGTGACCCGGAGCACGCCGTGCTGGTGGTGACGCGCGGGCTGCTCAACGTCATGTCGCGCGAGGAGCTCCAGGGCGTGGTGGCCCATGAGCTCGCCCACATCCGCAACTACGACAGCCGCTACAGCCTGATCGCCGCCATCGGCGTGGGCGCGGTGGTACTGGTGGCCGACGGGTTCTTCCGCGTGGTGACGTTGCCGTTTCGGATCCCGAGGCTCATCGCGGATGCGGCCGGTGGTGGCGGCAGCGGCGGCTCCTGGGGCTTCGGCCACTGGGGAGGCGGCGGCTCGTCATCCGGCGGCGGGTCAAGCGGCGGTGGTGGCGGAGGCGGTGGCGGCGGCAGCAGCGGCGGCGGTGGCGGCGATTCGGACGCGGGCGATGCATTCGCCATCGTCCTGGCCATCATCATCTTTGTCCTTGTCCTGCTGCTGGTGGCCACGGTGCTCAACGCCATTGCACCGGTGTTCGCGCGCCTCACCCAGGTGGCCGTGTCGCGACAGCGCGAGTACCTCGCCGACGCCACGGCCGTGGAGCTGGGGCGCAACCCGGCGGCACTGGAGGGCGCGCTGCTGCGAGCGGCTCGGACGGACCAGGCGCTGCTTGCCGCCAACCGCGCCACGGCGCCGCTCTGGTTTGTCAACCCCATCCGGGCTCGCGAGAAGCGCGCAGCCGGGATCTTCTCAACGCACCCGCGCACCATCGACCGCGTCAACCGCCTTCGCGAGCTGCGCGGTCAGCCACCCTTGGCCGACGACGGGTTGATCCAGGAGGACGTGGACTAGGCGTTAGGCGGTGCGATTCGTCAGCGCGCCCACCCCGCCACGGCATGCCGCGGGTATTCCCCGGGGGCATCGATTTGGGCACTGCTTCGCCGGTTCCCGTCGCCCCTCGCCGCCCCTTGCCGCGGGTATTTCCCGGGGGCATCAGTTTTGCCCCGATCGTGTCGTGGTGATGCCTGCCGGGCATCGCGACGCCGGTTTCGCCCCCGCTTCGCCCCCGTTTCTGCTCCGGTGATGCCTGCCGGGCATCGCTGCGGCACTTCGTGGTGGGAATCGATGCCCCGCAGGAATATCCGGGACGCCAGGGCTCGAGGAGTGCCCGAGATGAGCCGCAGATAAGTCGCAGATAAGCGGCTGTCGCTTCAATGTCGGCATGAGCCTCACGAAGATCCAGAGCGACGCGATCAAGCGGCTGGCGTCGATTAGGTACCAGATGGCGGAGGACATCGTCCGCATGCGCGAGGACGCGGGCGCAAGCCAACGGCAGGTCGCGGCCGCATGCGGGATCTCGCAGGGCTACCTGTCGCGAATCGAGGAGCACAAGGCCGAGCCAACGCTGGAGATCTACGCGCGCATTGCGGCCGCGCTGGGTGCGGACCTTGCGTGCCGCCTCTACCCCAACACGGGATCCCCGATACGTGATCGGCACCAGTCGGCCATCGCGGTGGCGCTGTTGCGGCTGGCACACGTTCGGTGGGGTCCGTGGCCCGAGGTGGGCGTGTGGCGGCCAGCCCGCGGTTCGATTGACCTTGTGTTCCATGACGCGGCAGAGCACTTGGCTATCGCCACCGAAATTGAGTCCGAGCTGCGTCGGCTAGAGCAACTGCTCCGACGGAGCCGGGACAAGGCGTCGTCGCTGCCGTCGGCCGCAGTGTGGCCGTACCGGGACGGCGAGACGGCGACCATTTCGCGCCTCCTGGTTGTGAGGGCCACTCGGCACAACCGGGACGTTGTCCGGGAGTTTGGCGCGCTGATCGCCGCGTCCTATCCGGGGTCGCCGGACGCGGCACTCGCTGCGCTCACTGGGACCGGACCCTGGCCTGGGGCCGCAATGCTCTGGGCACACAGCACGCCCGATGGGTATCGGATCACGGCCTCGCCGAGTGCACCCCGAGCGCAGACAGTGTTGACGACGTAATACGACGAGTTACGATGTCGGCATGAGCGAGCGACAAGGTTCCAAGAAGGCGGTTCGAGAGGTCAGCAGCTTCCGCCTGCCGCCAGACATGGTGAAGCGGCTAGACGTGCGCGCCGCGATGCAGGGCACAACGCGGACCTCATTGGCGGAGCAGTACCTCGAGGAGGGGCTGCGCCTCGTGGAGCACCCTGGCATCCGGTTCGCGGATGGGCCGGCCGGACGGCGCGCGGCGGTTGTGGGCGGGCCGGACGTCTGGGAGATCGTGATGGTGCTCAAGGCGAATGCCGGGGACGTACATGAGGTTGCGTCGCTGTTGAACCTGCCTGCGACGAGGGTGCAGATCGCGCTTGACTACTACTTGACGTACACGGAGGAGATCGACGCCTGGCTGGCCGAGAACGAGGCGATCTTCGAGCGAGAGTTCGCGCTGCAGGAGAAGCGGCGCCGGCTCTTCCCGTGAGGGTTCTGCTTGACGAACACGTGCCGGTTGCCGTGGCCGACATCCTGCGGGCTCGCGGCCATGACGCGGTGGCCAGTGCTGAGCGGGCGGACCTCCGTGGGGCCATCGATCGCCGGGTCTGGGAAGCCGCCACGGTTGAGAGCCGGACGGTTGTGACCTACGACATCGCGGGCTTCCGCGCGCTGGCCGCCGTGGAGATTTCGGCCGGCCGGCCGCACCCCGGCGTGGTGCTCTGCAGTTCGCGCGCTACACCGCCAACTCGGGCTGGCGTGGGGCGGATCGCGGACGCGCTGGAGGCACTCGAGTTGGCGCAGCGGCCCAGCGACCTCGTGAACGCGGTGCTCTGGCTCCCGGCGACGGCGTAGGTGTGCCCGCGGGATCGCTAGGCGGTGCGATCAGCGGCCTGTTTACGAGCGAGCGCCGCCATCATCTTCGGGCGCTCGTTGTGGGCGATGGCCGTGATCCGCAGCCCGGCGCCAAAGTCGGCGAGCGTGTACGAGGCGTTGAAGTCGTAGACGCAGTCATCCTGGGCGTCATCTAGGGCCCAGTCGACTGTCACCTGCGCGATTCGCTCTGTGACGAGCCGGATCCGGATGTCGCCCGGGCGTGCGGACGCCACGCCCAGCAGCCGGTAGGCGCCGACGATGCGCTCGATTTGCGGCAGCCACGCCTCAAGCGAAGGGATGCTGACGACGGTGACCTCGGCCGCGTCGCCGGTCACGTGCAGGGGAAACGCGAAATACCCGGCCACCCTCGCAACATCAAAGCGTTCGAACGCCCGGCGATAGTCGTCGATGAACCGCTCGACATCGGACCGTTCAACCATCGTCGCGCCTCCTTGGTGCCGTTCGTCGCCCACCAAGAGCTGCCTGCGCGGTCTCCCACGCGGCGCGCTCCTCGGGCGTGATTGACGCCCACGGGTCGTAGTCCGGGTCGAGTTCCTCCTGGGCCGGGCGCAGCGGCTCCGGGACATGTGTCAGGTTGACGCGCAGGCGGTACCAGGCAGATGAGCGGCCGCGCATGGCGTCGGTGAGGACGTCTGCGGGCTCGAGGTGCGCGGCGGCTTCCGGGTGGCGCAGGGACCAGCGCTCGAAGCCCGCCTGGACCTCGCGCTTGGACGCGGCGCGGGCGATCTCGATGACGGGGATGGACGAGCGGCGACGGCCGGTGGGCGTTGGGCGGGTGCCCTGCCAGCCCTCGGACCCGGGCGCCAGAGTGGGCAGCTGCGGCAGACCCGCGTTGGGATCCCCAGCGGCCACGGCGGCTGCCCGCTCGGCAGCAACGTCCGGTGGCGGACCACCGGCAACGCCCTTGCCCGGCTGGTACTCGGAAGCCGGGCGGCGCGCACGCGACGGCTGGACCCGCGGCGGCTCCCCGTCCTGCTTCGCGTAGTTCGGTGGCCAGGGCGCATCGCCCAGCCCCTCAGCCTCATCACGCGCGGACAGCTCCAGGAGCGCCTCAAGCGAGCCCACGGCGGCATCGATACCAGCGCCAGCATCGCCCCGAGCCGCGTAGATCGCGGGCACGGTGGCCAGCGTGAAGTCCTCGGCTACCGCAACAGGTACCTCGTCCCAGCGCAGCGGGAACGAGACCCGCGCATCGGGCAGCGGCCGCACGGAGTAGGCAGACGCCACCGTACGGTCCCGCGCGTTCTGGTTGTAGTCGAGGAATACGCCGTGGCGCTCCTCCTTCCACCACTTCGACGTCGCAAGCGTGGGCGCACGCCGCTCCACATCGCGCGCCAGCGCCAGCGCCGCCCGCCGCACCTCCGGGAACGTCCAGCGCGGCTCAATCCGCACGTTGATGTGGATGCCACGCGAGCCGGAGGTCTTCGGCCAGCCAACCAGCCCAACCGAGGCCAGCGACTCCTGCACCACCATGGCCACGAGGCGGATCTGCGACCACGGCACGCCCGGCACCGGGTCCAGGTCCACGCGCAGCTCGTCGGGGTGGTCCAGGTCCTCTGCGCGGACCGGGTGCGGGTTCAGGTCAAGACAGCCAAGGTTGGCCACCCAGGCAAGCCCGGCGGCATCGTCCACCACGATCTCGTCGGCCGTCCGGCCGGAGGGGAACGTCAGCGTGGCAACGCGCAGCCACGGCGGTCGGTTGTCCGGCGCGCGCTTCTGGAAGAAGGGTTCGGCTTCGGCCCCGTCCACAAAGCGCTTCAGCGCCATCGGCCGGCCCCGGACACCCAGGACCGCGCCGTCGGCCACCGACAGGAAGTAGCGGACCAGATCAAGCTTTGTGTATCCGGCCTGCGGGAAGTAGATCTTCCCGGGGTTGCTCACCGCAACCTCGCGGCCCCCGATGACCAGGATCTCCTTGGGCGACGCCATGGCGGAATGCTCGCACGATGCCGCAAGAAGCGCCCGTGACGCTGTCGAAATCGCGCTTGGCAATTCGTCGTTAGGATGACGGCCCGCAACTGCCGGGCCCCTGTACCCGAGGGACAACGCGATGCGCTACCTGTTGATGATCTACGGCGACCCGGCCGCACAGCCCCAGAATGAGGCCGAGATGGGCGCCATGTGGCAGGCGTACGACGCCTACACGCACTGGCTGGAGGACACCGGTCAGCATCTGGGCGGGGAGGCGCTGCAGGACCCGTCGGCCGCAACCACGGTTGCCATCCGGAACGGCAAGCGCCTCGTGAGCGATGGGCCCTTTGCCGAGACGAAGGAGCAGCTGGGCGGCTACTACCTGATCAACGCTGTCGATCTGGACGCAGCCATTGAGGCCGCCGCGCGCATTCCGGGTGCCGCTCTGGGCACCATCGAGATCAGGCCGATCTTGGAGATGGGCTGATCGAGCCGCCCACGCCGGCGGCGGTTGGGGCGCCGGACGCTGCCGCGGACGCGGTTGCCCGCCGTGCCGTCGCACGCGTCTTCGCCGAGGAGCACGGCCGGGCAACGGCTGCGCTCATCCGTGTGCTGCGCGATTTCGACTTGGCCGAGGAGGCGGTTGCCGATGCCTATGTCGCGGCGCTTGAGCGCTGGCCGCGTGACGGGATCCCGGCCAATCCGGGCGCCTGGATCACCACGACCGCCCGCAACCGCGCCATCGACCGCGTTCGTCGCGCCCGCACGCTGGCGTCGAAAGCCGATGCGATTGTGGCCGATACGGCCTTTGAGACCTCGCGACGGGACACTGCGCTGATGGCGGCCGCCGAGGACGAGATGGCGCCCATCGCCGATGACCAGCTGCGCCTCATCTTCACCTGCTGCCACCCGGCG
>CAIYHO010000105.1 GCA_903925955.1 uncultured Chloroflexota bacterium | reverse complement strand
GCTCCCTCTCCCCACCTTCCTCCGCATCCTTACCATGCCCCAGATCTTCCACTCTGATTCCGCACCCGCCGCCATTGGCCCGTACTCCCAGGCCGTGGCTGCTGGTGGCTTTCTTTTCTGCGCCGGCCAGACGCCGCTTGATCCCGCCACCATGACCTTGGTGGACGGTGAAGTCGGCGTGCAGACCGCGCAGGTGCTCAAGAACCTCCACGCCGTGTTGCAGGCCGCCGGGTGCACGTGGAAGGACGTGGTGAAGACCACGATCTTCCTGCGCACGATGGGCGACTTCGCCAGGGTCAACGAGGTCTATGCGGCCACGCTTGGTGACGCACGTCCCGCGCGTTCCACCGTGGCCGTGGCCGGCCTGCCGAAGGACGCGCAGGTGGAAATCGAGATGATCGCGAAGCTGCCGTAACCGGCAATCGTCAACACGTTCGCCATCCGGATCCCACTACGGGATCCGGAATCCCCGTCCGCCATCGGGAGCATATGACGAAAGCAGACATCTTCCGCCTCACGCACTACGCCCGCTGCGCTGGTTGAGCGTCCAAGATGGGTCCGGAGGACCTGTCCGAAGCGCTCGCGCCGCTTGCGCGCCATGCCGATCCACGGCTACTCGTCGGACGCGACACGTTCGATGACGCCTCGGTCTTTCGCCTGCACGACGATCTGGCGCTCGTGCAGACCGTGGATTTTTTCGCGCCCATCGTCGATGATCCGTACGACTTCGGGCGCATCGCGGCCGCGAATGCGCTCTCGGACGTGTACGCCATGGGCGGGACGCCCCTCACCGCGCTCGCGCTGGCGGCGTTTCCCCGGGACGTCCTGCCGCTGACGGTGCTTACCGAGATCCTGCGCGGCGGGGAGGACATCGTGCGCTCGGCGGGCGCGTTCGTCGTGGGCGGGCATACCGTCACCGATGACGAGGTCAAGTACGGGCTGGCCGTCACGGGCACCGTGCATCCCGACCGCTACCTGTCCAACGCAGGAGCGCACGCCGGTGATGTGCTGATGCTCACCAAGCCGCTGGGCACAGGGCTGCTGGCCACTATGCTCAAGGCGGGCACGCTCGCGGCCGAGCATGCCGCGCCGCTCATGGCGTCCATGGTCCGCCTCAATGCCGACGCAGCGGCTGTGGCCGTGGCGCTGGGCGTGCGCTGTGCCACCGACGTCACCGGCTTCGGCCTGCTGGGCCATGCGTCCCACATCGCAAAGGCCAGCCACGTGACGCTGCGTTTCGACGGGCACGCGCTCCCCAGCCTGCCCGGCGCGCGTGAGGCGGCGAGCGGCGGCGTCAGTACAGGCGGGGCAACGCGCAATGCGAGCTTCGTGAAGACCCTCGTTCGGTACGCCGCGTCCGTTCCCGGGGCCATTCGCGCGCTCTCGGTCGATCCCCAGACATCCGGCGGCCTGCTCGTCGCCGTGCCGCCCGATCGCGCGACCGAGTATCTTGATCGGGTGGATGGAGCCGTGCGCATTGGCGAGGTGCTGCCGCGCCAGGACGCCCTGCTTCTCATCGATTGACGCGTCCGCTCGAGGGGGCGGATGGGGCCTGGTGGTCCTCGCGGTCTTCAAAACCGTCGCGGCCTGACTTCGTCGGGCTTGGTGGGTTCGATTCCCACACGCTCCCGCCAGCGGGGCGACGCGTGGTGCCCGCAGTACGCTCGCCTTGAGCGGTTTGTCGCCCGACTTCCTTCAACTCCAGCTTCCATGAGCCAGCCGGTCCGCTATCGCCTCGTCTCCGCTGACGGTTCCTTCGTGTGGAGCGAGACCCCGGGAACCCTGGGCGGGCATCGCCGTCGCCGCGTCTACGGGCGCCTGGATTGCAAGAAGGCGCGGCGTGCCGTCGCCCTTGGTGGCGGGTATGCACAGCAGCGGGTGTTCTTCGCCGACGAGGCGACGGCACGGGCGGCCGGTTACCGGCCCTGTGCTTCAT
>CAIYHO010000104.1 GCA_903925955.1 uncultured Chloroflexota bacterium | reverse complement strand
CTGATCCTGGACGAGCCCACGGCAAACCTTGACCCCGACGGCGCGCGGGCGTTTGCCGCGCGTCTTGCGGCAGTCCGGGACGCGCGGACCGCAACCATCGTGCTGGTAGAGCACCGCGTGGACGTGGCGTGGCCACTGGCCGACCTTGTGCTGGCGCTTGGCGCCGACGGGCGGCCGATCGACTGCGGACCACCCAGCGAGGTGCTGGCGCGGTCGCGTGGGGAGATTGAGGCGTCGGGCGTGTGGCTGCCCTCGGTCTCGGTGCCGGCGGTTGCTCCGGCCCCACTGCGGCCGGTTCTCGCCAGGGCAGGGGAGCCCGTCCTGATCGCCTCCGGTCTCTCCTTCGCCTATGACGGCCCGCGCGTCCTCGACAACGTCAGTCTTTCGGTCCAGCCCGGTGACCGCATCGCGCTGATTGGCGCCAACGGCAGTGGCAAGTCAACCCTGGCCAAGCTGCTTGCCGGGCTTGCGAAGCCGCTCGGCGGCACGGTCAGGCTTGGCGGTCTGGACCCCGCGAAGCTTCGGCCCCGCGATCTCGCCCGCCTCGCGGGGTTCGCGTTCCAGGATCCGGAGGCGCAGTTTGTGGCGCCGCTGGTGCGTGACGAGGTGCTGGCCGGGCTGGACGCGCGCGACCCGTCGGTGGTTGCCGCGGTGGCTGCACTGATGGACCGGCTTGGTCTGCCGCTGGCGGAGTTTGGCGAGCGCAGCCCGTACACGCTGTCGGGCGGGGAGCAGCGGCGCCTCTCGCTCGTGCCGGCTCTGGCCCGGGCGCCGCGGCTCCTGCTGCTTGATGAGCCCACGTTTGGCCAGGATCGTCGGGGCGTGGAGGCGCTGACAGCGATCCTTGGCGAGCAGGTTGCGGCCGGGACCGCCGTGATCGCGGCCACACATGACGAGCGGTTCATCGCGGACTTCGCCACGCGCGTGGTGCGGCTTGACGGCGGGCGCGTTGTCGCTGACGAGGTGGTGGCGTGATCGTGGCGCGGCTGGAGCTGGAAGAGCGCGCGCTCGCAAGCCCGCTTGGGCGCTGCAGCCCGGTGCTCAAGCTTGGCGTCGCCTTTGGCTGGCTGATGGCGCTGGCGTTTACCTATGACGTGCGGCCAGCGGCGGTTGTCGCCGTTGGGGCGTTGGCGGCTGGCGCCGGGCTGGGTCGTGTGCCGGTTTGGCGACTGGCCGCCGGTCTTGCGCCGCTCTGGTTCATGGCCCTGGGCATTGGCCTGTTCAACGCGCTGTTCTCGGCGTCCAATACGGCACCTGGCGCGGTCATCGTTTTGGCGCTGGGCCCGCTGCATGTGAGCGCTGCCGGTGTTGCCGCCGGCGTTGGCCTGGCTGCGCGTGTTGTGGCCATCGCAGCGGTTGGCGTGGTCTTCGCCCAGACAACGGATGCCACGGCGCTCGTGGACTCGCTGGTCCAGCAAGCGCGGGCGCCGGAGCGCTTTGCCTACGGCGCGCTGGCCGCGTACCAGGCCGTCCCCCGGCTGGCGGAGCAGTTGACCACCCTTCGCCAGGCCCGGCGGATCCGCGGACTGCGCTCCACGTGGCACCCGCGGATGCTGGTGGGCCTGCTGGTGCTCGCGATCCGCCATGGCGACCGTCTGGCGCTGGCGATGGACGCCCGGGGGTTTGGCTCGGGCCCGCGATCACGCTACCGCGATGTGCGCTGGTCCGGGCTGGACGCGTGGGTGCTGGCCGGAGCGGTGGCGGTGCTGGTCGCCGCGGTCCTGGTCAGCCGGCTGTAGCCGCGCGGGCGCTTCGTACCTTCCGGGGCGGTATCGGGGAACAGGGCTTCCGGGACGGCACGCCGCCGTGCCATCATCCGCCCAGCACCCCGGAACACCCCGCCAGCGTGAGGGCCCACCGTGACCACCGGCAAGACCATCGTGTTCTTCCCAGAGGGCGCCTACGGGCCCACCAACAACTGCGCGGGCATCGGCGCGGTCCTGCGCGCTCGGGGTCACCGTGTCGTGTTCATCCTGGAGGAGTCCTTCGCAGGCACGTTGGCCGCCAAGGGATTTGAAGAGCGCCTCATGCGCCTCGGCCCGCCGCCGGCAGAGCCCGAGATCCCGGGCCAGTTCTGGATTGACTTCATCCGCGACACGGCGCCCGTCTTCCGCAAGCCCACCATTCAGCAGCTTGGCGAGTTCATCGCCCCGACGTTTCAGGCGCTGATCGACGGCGCCAAGTACGTCAACCCAAGGCTCGAGGAGATCATCGAGGAGCTCGCGCCGGACGTCATCGTCGAGGACAACGTCGTCAGCTTCCCGGCGGTTATGGCGTCGGGCCGTCCGTGGGTCCGGCTGCTCTCCTGCAACCCGGCCGAGGTCAAGGACCCGCTGGTCGCGCCGTTCTCCTCCGGTTACCCGGCTGCGGACCGCAGCGAGTGGCAGGCGTTCCTCGACGAGGTCCACCACACCCACGCCGCCATGTGGAACGACTTTGACACCTTCTGTCGGGAGCACGGCGCCGGCGGCCTGACGTGGGGCATGAACGGGCCCGACTTCATGCACGACTCGCCGTACCTGAACATCTACTCGTACCCGGCCGAGGCGGACTACCACCGTGCCGAGCCGCTTGCGCCCACGTGGCACCAGCTGGACTCCACGGTTCGCGCGGCCGATACCACCTGGGAGCTGCCGGAGCCGCTCGCTAGCCGACAGGGCGCCCTGATTTACCTGTCCCTTGGTTCGCTTGGCTCAGCCGACGTGGGCCTGATGCAGCGGCTCGTGGACTTGCTGGGCAAGACGCAACATCGCGTCATCGTGTCCAAGGGCCCGCTTGCGGACCAGATCACGCTCCACGACAACATGACCGGCGCGGGCTTTCTACCGCAGCCGGCGATCCTGCCGCAGGTTGACCTCGTCATCACCCACGGCGGCAACAACACCGTTGTGGAGAGCTTCCACCACGGCAAGCCGATGATTGTGCTGCCGCTGTTCTGGGACCAGGTGGACAACGCCCAGCGCGTCCACGAGACGGGCTTTGGCCGCCGCCTCGCCACGTATGACTTTGCCGATGCCGAACTGACCGACGCGATCGATGCCCTGTTGGCCGACACGGTGCTGCACGCCCGGATGGCGACGATTGCCGCGCGGATGCAGTCCACCGCCGGCACGGTGAGGGCAGCAGACCTCATCGAGCGGCTGGCGCTGACAGGCGAGCCGGTGATCCGCTAGTTCGATGGCCAGCAACCCGCATCGCGACCTGCGCGAGCTGCTCTTCGCCGACCTATCGCCGTCCCATGCTGGCCAGGCGATGATCTCGGTCCTGACGCCGGACGGCATCCAAATTGGCGCGGGCTCGGCCGATGCGTTGGCGAGTGACCCATGGGCCGGACCCGTGATCACCGCCGCAACGGAGCTGATGGCGCACCTCATCGGGCGCTCCAGCCGCTAGCGCCGCCTCGCCGCGCGCTCGGCTTCACCGCGGGGTCCGGGGTTGTCCGCCGGAGGGACCCTGCATGTGCTTTGGGCTATGCCGAAGTATCGGCTCGCCCCGCGGCGGGGCTGCGGCTCGCAACTGCTTCGGCGTGGCCCGAAGTATGTGCACTGTGCCATCGGAGGGACACCCGCCTCCCCCGAGCCCCCGCGGCGCGCGACGCAAGTGGATCGGCTACGCGGCGGACTACATCCCTTCGCGAAGCAGCTTCCACACGGCGCGGTAGCCCGGCCGCTGGCCATACAGCAGCACGCCCACGGCGTAGATCCGCGCCGCCACCCAGATGGCCCCGCCAATCGCTGCCGCCAGCAACACAAGCGACAGCGCCACTTCCCATGGCTGGGCGAGACCGCCCGCCACGCGGCCAAGCATCATGAACGGGCTCAGGAACGGGATCTGCACAAGCACGGCCATCCAGGTGGAGCGCGCGTCCAGCAGGCCCGTGGTGGCGTAGACCCCCACGATGTAGCCCACCATCGAGATCAGCGTCATAGGCATGACTGCTGACTGCACGTCCTCCTGGCGACTCACCAGGGAGCCCGCCGCCGCGTACAGCGTGGCGTAGAGCAGGAAGCCCAGGATCCCGTAGATCCCGAAGAGCAGGAGCAGCCCAGGCGTCAGGCCCTCCGGAAGGCTCATGGCGGCGGCCGAGCTGCCCAGCACCTTCGCGCCCACGATCGGCATTGCCACCAGCGCGCCAACACCCGCCACCACGACAACGCCGTACTGGATCAGCGCCGCCGAGCCCACGCCAAACACCTTGCCGGCGAGCAGCTGGAACGGCGTGGCGGCGTTGAGGACCACCTCCATGACGCGTGACGACTTCTCCTCGGCAACGCTCATCGCCACCCAGTTCCCGTACATCACGATGATCATGAAGATCAGGATGGTCATGGCAAAGCCAAGCAGGTCCTGCCCCACGGCGGCGGCACCGTCCTTCACCGGATCGGTGCGTGCCGGATCGGGCCAAGCCACCGCGTACGTCGCCGGCTGGAAGAGGGTCGCCTGATCCGCGGCTGGGATGGCAAGCCGGTCGAGCCGGTCCGCGATGGCGATGGCGTTGGCGCCTTGGCGGAGCAGGCTGGACGTCCGGCCGCTGGCGGCGTCGTTGCTGTAGAAGGTGAACGCGAGGCTGCCATCGGCTTCGCGCTCGATGCCCAGGACGCCTGAAAGGCGCCCCTCCACGACGTCCTCTCGGGCTGTGGCGAGGTCCGTGGCGATGCTGATGACGAAATCGGGCGCCGACGGGGTTGCTCCCGACCCCGATGAGGTGGGGTTGAGCAGGGTGGTGATGGTGGCCTGAGCCCGTGCGGCGACGGTTGCCTCCGGGGCGACCACTGCCACCTTGGAACTGCTGACGCCTCCAATCTTGGTGATGATCACCGGGAGCATCGCCATGGCAATCACGCCGATGGCGAGCAGCGCCGTCCCCAGCCGATAACTGCGCGTCCGGACGCGGACGGTGACCTCGCGCCGCGCGATGGTGCGGATGTTGGCGATGCCGCTCATGCCCGTGCCCCCGCCACCGCGAGGGTGCGCTCGTCATCGGCCAGGGCGCCCACGCGCTCCACAAAGACCTGCTCAAGGCTTGGGTCCGCAACCTCGAAGCGCAGGACCGGCCCGTTGGCCATGGCTGCCGCAAGGATGAGTTGCGGCGACGCGCCGGCGGCCACGCGAACCTCTGCAAAGTCCGCGCCGTCGCGGAGGATCTCCACGCCCGTCATGGCGCGCAGCCAGGCGTGATCGTCGCCGGCCGTCGCCACGCGGATCACCTGGTGGCCGGTGGACTGGCGCACCTCGCGGGTGGTGCCTGCGGTGACCAGCCGGCCGCGGTCGATGATCGCCACCGAGTCACACAGCTCCTCGGCCTGATCCAGCTGGTGCGTGCTGAACACCAGCGTCTTGCCCCGATCGCGCATCTCCAGAAACGCCGCCTTGAGCATGGCCACGTTGACCGGGTCCAGCCCCACAAACGGCTCGTCCATCAGCAGCACGTCTGGCCCGTGGAGGATGGTGGCGATGTACTGGACCTTCTGCTGGTTGCCCTTCGAGAGCGTTTCCAACCTGGCGCCAGCCTTGTCGCCGATGCGGAAACGCTCCAGCCACTCGGTTGCGTCCTTGCTGGCGGCGGCGCGCGGGATGCCGTAGAGCGCGGCGAAGTGCACCAGCTGCTCAAGCACGGGCATCTTGGCGTAGAGGCCGCGCTCCTCGGGCATGTAGCCCCACGTCTTGCGTGGCCAGTCGTGGGCCGGGCGCCCGTCCCAGGTCACCGTTCCCTCGTCCGCCCGCATCAGCCCCAACACGATGCGCATGGTGGTGGTCTTGCCCGCGCCGTTGGCGCCGAGGAACCCGTAGACCTCGCCCGGCTGCACGGCGAACGAGACGCCGTCGAGCGCCTGCACGCTCCCAAACCGCTTGCGCAGCCCCTCGATGACCAGTGCCATACGGGTGCCTCCTGCCTGTCGAACCCGAGCTTGCCGCCCAGACACCAATCCTATTGTCGCCCACGCGCCGGAAGGCGTCTCGTGGGCGGCTCGTCGCACCCCGCGCGCCGCGCGCAACTCAATTGCCAGAGTGCGCGACAATCAGCGGCACACCAGCGGCAGGACAGCGCATCCCGCATCACCTCAAGCGCCATGGAGGGCCACGTGACCGACGTCAAGACGTACCAGCAGTTCATCGGCGGCGAGTGGGTTGACGCCGTGTCCGGCGAGACGCTGGCAGTGGAGAACCCGGCCAACTACCAGGTTGTGGCGCGCGTCCCGTCCTCGGGCGAAGAGGACGTGAACCGCGCGGTGGACGCCGCCGCAAAGGCGTTTGAGACGTGGTCCCTCACCACGCCGCAGGATCGCAGCCTGGCGCTGCTCAAGATCGCCGACATCTTCGAGGCCAACTCGGACGAGCTGGGCCGGATCGAGGCCAGCCAGACCGGCAAGCCCGTGGACTTTGCCATTGGTGAGATGGCCGTTGCCGTTGACCTGTTCCGCTTCTTCGCCGGCGCCTGCCGCGTGATGGACGGCCTTGCGGTCAACGAGTTCCTGCCGGGCCACACGGCCATGGTCCGCCGCGACCCCATTGGCGTGGTCGCCTCCATTGCGCCTTGGAACTACCCGCTGTACATGGCCGCATGGAAGCTTGGCCCGGCGCTTGCCACCGGCAACACCGTGGTGCTCAAGCCGTCGGCCCGCACGCCGCTCTCCGCGCTGCGCTTTGCGGAGCTCATCGGGGATCAGCTTCCGGCGGGCGTGCTCAATGTGCTGTCCGGGTCCGGCGGCACCATGGGCGACCTCCTCGTGGGCCATCCCAAGGTCCGCATGGTGTCCATCACGGGCGACACCGTGACTGGCAAGCACATCGCATCGGTGGCGGCCGGCACCGTCAAGCGGCTCCACCTTGAGCTTGGCGGCAAGGCCCCCGTGATCGTCCTGGATGACGCGGACGTCGCGCTGGCGGCCGAGACCATCAAGGGCGCGGGCTACTTCAACAGCGGTCAGGACTGCACCGCGGCCTGCCGCGTCATCGCCGGTCCGGCGGTCTACGAGAAGCTTGTTGCCGCGCTGGCGGAGCAGGTTGGCTCCATCAACTGGGGCGACCCCACCACGCGCGACGACCTTGAGATGGGCTCGCTCATCGCCAAGGCGCAGGCCGACAAGGTTGAGGGCATGGTCAACCGCGCGCTCGAGGGCAAGGCTGAGCTTGTTGTCGGCGGGAAGCGCCCGGACATGGTTGGCGCCTACTTCCAGCCCACGCTCATCACCAACCCGGACCAGGGCAGCGAGATTGTCCAGGACGAGGTCTTCGGCCCGGTTGTCACCGTCCAGCGCGCTGTGGACGAGGAGCAGGCGATCGCCTGGGCAAACGACGTCAAGTTTGGCTTGGCCTCGTCGGTCTTCACGGGCTCCATCGCCAAGGCGATGCGCGTTGCGCGTCGGCTCCAGTTCGGCACGGTCTGGGTCAACGAGCACGTGATCCTCGCGTCCGAGAACCCGCACGGCGGCGTGAAGGAGTCCGGCTGGGGCAAGGACGGCTCCAAGTACGCGCTTGAGGACTACACCTACGTGAAGAACATCACCATCAACACGGGTATCTGACCATCCCGCGTTTGGCGAACGGGCGCTTGGACAGCGCGCGTTCATCTGGCGGCCGTCGGCAACCCCGGCGGCCGCTGAGCGCCCCGTGATCCTGGACCGCGCCGTTGTCGCGGCGTCTGTGCGTGCGCTTGACCTGCAGGTGCTCGCCGGGCGCCGCTGGTTTGCCGCAAAGGGCGAGCCCGTCACGTCAGCGCGTCTGGCCCACGCGTTTGGCCTCACCGCCACGCACGCGCTTGCGCTTGTGGACCTGCGGGTAGGGGCTGGAAGCGGCCGCACGGAGCGCTATGCACTGGCCTTTGTGGCCGACGCCGATGTGCCCGAGGGCGCCCGCGAAGCTGACGAGACCGATGGCGTCTGGCGCGCTCTTGCCGCTGCAATCGCTGAGGCAAGAACCATCCCCGCGCTGCCCCGCGAGGGCGGGCCCGCTGTGGAGGCCGGTTCCGCAGGCTCCGCGGGCTCAGCCGCTGTGGATGCCGCGCTGGTGTGCCGCCCGGCCACCGGGTTTGGCGCGCTGTGGGACACGCCGGCCGCCCTCGTGGCAACCGCCACCGAGCGTCCGCTGGGCCGTGACCAGTCCAACACGTCCGTGGTCCTGGGCGACACCCTGCTGCTCAAGGGCTACCGGCGGATCCAGCCCGGACTCAACCCGGATCTGGAGCTGACCGCCTATCTGTCCGAAGAGGCGGGCTTCCCCGGCGTGCCGCGGCTTGCCGGCTGGGCGGAGGCCGTGACGCGCGAGGCCGGCACGGCCACCGTGGCCATGCTGAGTGAGTTTGTGGCGCAGGCCGATGACGTCTACGAGGCCACGGCGGAGGAACTGGCGCTGCTGATCGCGGCGCCCGGCTCGGTGAGCCTTGAATGGGCAACGGAGCTTGCCGCGGACCTGGGGACGCTTGTGGCGGGGATGCACGCCGCGCTGGCAACGCCCCCGGCAGACGCGCCGGATCTCGCGCCGCGCCTTGCGACACACGATGAACTCAAGGCGTGGCGCATGGATGCGCATCGCCAGTTCAACGCGGCAGTTGCCGCAGTGGCGCCCGTGGACGCGGCGCTGGCCGCCGAACTCCGCGACGCCGGTGCCCAGATTGCCGCGCGCGCTTCACGCTTTGAGGCGGCGGCCACCGCGCCGCTGGTCATGCGCATCCACGCCGATCTGCATCTGGGCCAGATCCTCACGGCCGATGACGGCTACCGCGTGATTGACTTTGAAGGCGAGCCGTTGCGGCCCATTGAGGACCGGCGGCGGCTGGATTCGCCCCTGCGCGACGTCGCGTCGCTGCTGCGCTCGTTTGACCACGTGGCACGGAGTGCCGCGCGAAGGGCGGAGCGGCGCGCTGGGGGCCCCATCGATGCGCCAAGGCTGGACATCGAGGTCTGGATTGAGCGGTCCCGCGCCCGCTTCCTGCAGACCTACGCCGAGGGTCTGCGCCGCGCCGGTGCCCCGTTTGCCCTGGACCTGGACCTCCTCGACGCGTTTGAGGTGGCCAAGGAGTGTTACGAGTTTGTCTACGCCGCCACCGTGTTGCCGTCGTGGCTCTGGGCGCCGCGTGACGGGATGCGCTGGCTGCTGGCGCACGGGGAGATGTGATGAGCCAGACGATCCCGCCGCCGACCGATCGGGTTGCGCAGTTCCTTGACGACATCCTCGCGTCGCCCGCCGCGTTGGCTGCGGTTGTCGGCGCGCAGCGAGCGGTCTTTGCGGCCCTCCCGGCGGGCGTACTGGAGGAAGCGCTCGCACGCCCGCGCCGCCGGCTCCTCGGCATGGGCAGCTCCCGGTTTGCCGCGCTTGACGCGGCAGCCCGCTGGCGTCTTGCGGGGCGGGATGCGGTGGCCGAGACGGCGTCCGCCTCGGGTCTGTCGCGCGGCGGGCCCGACACCCTGGCAATCGTCATCTCATCGTCAGGCTCCACCGTTGAGGCCGTTGCCGCGGCAAAGCGCCATCGGGCAGCCGGCTCCCTGGTGATCGCCATGACCTCGAGGCCCGCCTCGGCGCTGGCCTGGGAGGCGGACATCGTGGTGCCGCTGCGGGCCAAGCCGGCCGAGACCAGCGGTATCGCAACGCTGTCCTACCGCGCAACCGTGGCCGCGCTGCTGACGCTGGACCGCGACGCGGGGATCGATGGGCAGCTTGACGCGGCGGCGGCGGACGTAGCCGGCGTCATCGCCAGCCGGGCAGGCTGGCTGTCGGCAGCGGCGGACATCCTTGACACCGGCCGCGAGATCCACGTGCTCGCCGATGGGCTCCACGCCGGCATCGCCGAGCAGGCCGCGCTGATGCTGCGCGAGGCGCCCCGGATTGCCGCCCCGCCGTATGACACCGGTGACTGGCTCCACGTGGGGCTCTACACGCTGTTCCCGGGCGATGGCGTGCTGCTGATTGCGGGATCGCCGGCTGATGCGGAGGCCATCAGCACCATCCACGCGCGCGGCGCACGGGTGGTCGTGATTGGCCCGGCACGCGACGGCGCCGACAGCTGGATCTCCACCTCCGGCGTCCTGGCAACCACGGTGGCTGGGGAGCTGCTTGCGGCCGAGCTCTGGGGCCGCGCCGGTCGCTGACGACGGATCTATGTGACCCGACCCCCCTCGACCGGGGACCCTGCCGTGCCACCGGGAGCGGCTAGGATGGCGGCGCGGTCTGGCGAGCGCGCCGGACCGGAGACCCAGAGGCTCAATGACCACCAGTTCAACGGCCCGCGATCCGGAGTGGCTCTCGCTCACTGAGGCATGCCGCCTCTTGGGCGTGTCGCCCACAACCGTGCGCCGCTGGGCGGACTCCGGGCTACTGCGCATCTTCCACACGCCCGGCGGCCACCGACGGTTCTCGCGGGCGAGCCTTGACGGCATGCTGCCCACCCGCCCAGTTGGCAGGCCCCAGTTGACCGATGCCGGCGCAACGCCCGGCCGTCTGGCGCGCAGCTACCGTCAGGGCGCCGATGGCGCACCCACCCACATGCCCTGGGTTGCGGAGTTGGACCCTGCCCGGCGGGAGCGGCTCCGCCAATACGGCCGCTCCATCGTCTCGGCCCTGCTGGCGGCCCTTGACGCGGACGATCCGTCCGAGCGCATGGAGCTGCTGCGCGTGGCCGAGGACGCCTGTGACGGCTATGGTCGTCTTGCTGTGGGCGAGGGGCTTATCGCCTCAGCCACGGCAGACGTCTTCCTGCGGTTCCGGACCCCGTTTCTGGCGGAGCTGGGTGCGATTGCCCGTCGCCGCGAGCTTGACGCTGTGGCATCAACGGCCCTCATGGGCGATGCCAACGACGCCCTGGACCGCCTGCTCCTCGCCACGCTGCGAGGCTGGGAGACTGCCACCGAAGCGGCCTCAGGCGTGCCGCTCAGCGCTCGTCGAGCCGCGCCCGCACATCCGGCAGCCGCTCCATCGTCTCGACGTCAAACGGCGTCCTGAAGATGAACACGGGATGGGCAAACCCCACGTCGCGATAGGCCGCAAGCGCTGCCGCAACCTCCGCGACTGAACCGGCCGCGTTGAGCCCGCGCTCGCCGCGCCGCGGCTGGTGGATGTCGTACCAGGTGTCCCAGGCTCGCTCGGCCGTGGGCCGGTCACGCCGGATGACCACGTTGAGGTTCACCGTCCGCTCAATCTCGCGCTCATCGCGCCCAATCGCCGTACATGCATCGCGCAGCAGCGCGTCGGCCGCAGCCACTTCATCGGGCGTGCCGTACAGGTTCCACATGTCGGCGTAGCGCGCGATCATCGGGATGGTCTTGGTGGGTCCGGACCCGCCGATGAGGATTGGCAGGTGGTCCTGGATGGGCCGCGGGGCGCACACCGCGTGGTTGAAGTGGTAGAAGCGCCCATCGTGGGTCACCTCGTCACCGTCAAGCAGGCGGCGCACAAGCGGCAGCGCCTCGCCCAGCCGGTCCAGACGCTCGCCGGTGCTTGCGCCAAAATCGAAGCCAAAGGCCTCGTGCTCGCGCTCAAACCAGCCGGCGCCGATGCCAAGGATGGCGCGCCCGCCCGAGATGTGGTCGATGGTGGTGGCCATCTTGGCCGTGAGGCCCGGGTTGCGCAGCGTGTTGGCGGCCACCATCAGGCCAAGGCCGGGACTCGTTGTGGCTTCGGCGACGGCCGCAAGCGTTGTCCACCCCTCCAGCTTGGGATCGGGCCAGTCTGCTTCGTCCGAGAGCAGGTGGTCGTCAATCCAGAGGTCCTCAAACCCCGCCGCCTCGGCCCGCTGGACCGCGTCACGCAGTTCCGGCCAGCCCGTGTGCTGGACCCAGAACGCCGCCCCAAACCGCATGGTCATCCGTTGCCTCCTCGTGGGGAGATCGTACGGCGCTCGAGGGTCAGAACTGCGCCACGTCTGTTGGCAGGTCCAGCCAGCCCTCGCGCAGGGCGCGCGTTGCCAGTTCTGTCCGCGAGCCAATGCCAAAGCGCTCATACAGCCGGGCCAGGTGCGTCTCCACGGTCTTGGCGCCAATGCCGAGAGCTGTGCCCACCTCGTCGTTGGAGCAGCCCTCGGCAACCAGCCGGATCACCTGGCTCTCGCGGCGTGACAGCCGGATCCGCTGGGCAGCATCCGGGCGCACGTCAAACGCGAGGCCGCCCGCTGCCGCACGCCGGATTGCGCTGAGCAGCTCGGTCATGGGCGCGGTCTTGAGGACAAACCCGGCTGCCCCCATTCGAAGCGCCGCCTCCGCGTACTGCGGGTAGTCATATGCCGTGAGGACGATGACTGCAGGGCGGTGCTGGCCGGCTGTGGCCACGGTTGGGCTTAGCAGCGTCAGCCCCGACGCCGTTCCCAGGCGGATGTCCAGCAGGACCACATCGGCATCGGTCTCCGCCAGGAGCGTGCGCGCCTCCTCGAGCGACCCCGCAGTCCCGGTGACAACGATCCCCGGTTGAGCGGCAAGGAGCGCGGCCGTGCCCTCGCGGACCACAGGGTGGTCATCCACCACGGCCACGCGGACCACGGCCAGGCTCTCATCGGTCACTTCGCCCGCCACTCCAGCTGCACGTGGGTTCCGCCAGCCGGCCACCGGCGCACGTCGAGGATCGCCCCGATCGCCTCGGCGCGCTGGGCCATGTTGAGCAGCCCAAACCTGCCATCGCCTGCGGCCTTCTCTGCTGCGCCCGCGTCGATGCCCGCGCCGCTGTCGTCCACGGCCAGGGACGCTGAGCCCTCGGATGAGCGATACCGCACGGTGATGGGCGTGGCGCCGTGTTTGACCGCGTTTGCGAGCGCCTCCTGGGCAACCCGGAAGATGGCCAGCTCCACATCGGCAGGGGGTCGCGCGCCTTCCGCTCGGTCAAGCACCACGGGTCCACCGGCAATCCGCTCCATCCGCAGCACAAGCCAGTCAAGCGCTGGGCCAACGCCCAGGTCGTCGAGGATGGGCAGGCGCAGATCGCCGCAGATGGCGCGCAGCCGCTCGGACACGCCGCGGGCAATCTCGGCGCCTTCCGTGTCGCCTGCCGCGTCAAGCCGACGGACCAGCAGCGTGAGCTCCTGGAGCGCGTCGTCGTGGATGTCGGCGGCCACGCGTGCTCGCTCGGCCTCGGTGGCGGCCACGATGAGGTCGCGCTGGGTGTGCGCCCGGGTGGTGAGGCGGGCGAGCGGCCGCACTGTCACGCGGCTTGCCACGGCAAGGGCCAGCAGCCACAGCGGGAGGGCCACGGGGAACGGCCCGATGGCGGACTGCACCGCGAAGAACGGTGTGGCGCCGGCCGCCGCGAGTCCTGCGCCGGCCAAGACGCGGCGCTCGGCCTCGCCGCCCTCCGCACCTCTGGCGCGGGATGCGCCTGCGGCGAGGAGCGCCGGGACAAACGTCACGGCCCCCGCCAGCAGCGAGATCACCAGGATCTGGTCCATCAGGGCGAGAAACCCGTCCCCGCTCAGCAACGCGCCAACTGCCGCCGCGCTTAGCGCGCTTGCGATGGCCACGCCCAGGGCCAGGATCCGGTTGGGGCGAGACTCCACGGCGCGCACCAGCGCGGCTGCGAGCGGCAGCATGCAGGCTGGCAGCATGATGCTGAAGACCGCCAGCCCCACGGGCGAGCCAAAGGAGGCAACCGGCCACAGCATGAGCGGCGCCGCGACCGCGGTGGCGACGGGCCATGCCATGGGGCGCAACGCCTCGCCGGCCCGCCCAAAGATCAGCCACCAGGCAGCAAACAGAAAGCCGAGAAGCCCAACTGTCCAGCCGATGATGGCGCCGTCAAACTGCCACGGCACGGCCCAGCCCACGCCGGCAGTGCTGTCTGGAGTCCATGCGGCAAGGTCAGCTGCGTCAATCGCAACCAGCGACATGACGGGCTCAGCTGCGAGCTGCTGCAGTTCCGCTTCGGGGACGGCAAGCGTGGGCGTGGCGGGGTCCACGCTGGTTGGGGCAGGGTCCGGCCATTCGAGCGTGACCGGGTCCTGCGTGGGGGCCGGGGCGTCGTACACGTAGACGGGCAGCCGCAGGATGGTGCGGCTGTTGAGGCTGGCCACGATCATCCCGGGCTGGAGCGTGCCCTGGGGTACCTGCTCAGCCCCGAAGGGCATGACGCGCCAGACGCGAACGCCCGTGCCGAGTGTGGCCGCGCCGCTCCACGGCAGCACGTCCGCGATCACGATGTTGTTGCCGCGCACCTCAAGCCGAACGCCTGAGTCGCGGTGCCCAAACGCCGTCACCCCGATGCCCAGCACCGCAGCAAGCAGCGCCAGGGCGATGGCTGACCTGTTGATCCACGTCGTCGTCTTCATGCCTGCCACCGTAATAGCGCACTTGGCGCCCCGGTATCCGTGGAATCCACGAACGCGGGTCCGGCAGGCCACCGGCGCCTTGAGGGTCAGGGCGGCCCTGTGTGCGTTGGCCTGGTCCTCAACGGCGCCGCTGGATCGCAGACGGCCGCCATCTCACGCCAATGCCACTGCGCGTGTATCGTCCGCGGTCACCGTCCCCGACGGACCACGACCGGAGAACTATGAGCCTCGCTCCCCAGGCCCGTAGGACGCTGCGCTCGGCAGCCGCCCTCGCCGTCGCGTTCAGCCTGCTGTTGCCCGTGGGCACGTCCGCCTCGCCGGTGATGCCGCCACGACAAGGCGCGGCCACCCCGGGTGCCGGCACGCATGCAAATGCCGTGACCTGGGTGGTGGACGACAAGGCGAAGACGATCACCGCGACCATGCGCCTGCAGTTGGTTTCCGCCTGCGATGCGGCCGCAGTTGAGCGCGCCACGCTGCAGGGCCCGGCGGCCGTGGCCCGCTGCAACGTCACGCCCGAGATGGTGAGCGCCATCAAGGCGAACATCGAGAACGCGTGGAACCAGAACTACAAGGTCCTCTGCTACAGGCTCATCGTCAAGGTGGATGTGACCGTCTCGGAGGAGAAGATCGGCGCCAAGGCTGCGGGCGCCAAGGCCACGGCCGGACGCCTGACCATCGCGATCGACCAGTCCGGTGGTCTGGCCAGCAGCTTCGTCGCGTCCGATGACCAGCCGCCGGGCGCCACGTGGCGCAGTACCCGGCCACAGGATGCGGCCGTTCCGGTCAACAACCATCCGCGTTGGCCAAACACGTGGAAGTACCCGGGCAACTGGGAGAACACCTACGCGCACGAGGCCGGGCACGTGCTTGGCCTTGACGACACGTACGAAAACTTCACGGATGCCGCGGGCAGGGCCCACACGCGCGCAATCGATGGCGCCCCCAACGACCTGATGGCTCGGCCTGCCACCGACCAGATTGATCTCCGGACAATCAAGACCATGGTTCAGCGGGCCGGTATCGACCCGTACTCGCTCAAGTGCGACTGGACCGCCGACCGGACCGTGCCCGGCGGCGCTTGGACCGGCACCAAGTGCGAGGGGATCACGGGCAAATGGGTGTTGACGACCCAGATCAAGGTGGGCGGGACCGATCTCCACCAGATCTGGACGGCCACCATCGACGGCCAAACCGGCGTGGGCACGTTTGTCTACGACGACGAGGCCATCACCAAGGTGCAAGGCACAACCGCCTGGGGGTGGTCTCACGCCGAGGGCAGCGCAACCGTGGAGCTCCAGCCCGATGACTCGGTGAAGATGCACCTGATTGAGACCCAGCACGACGGCTGGGGTCGGGCGGTGGCCGCAGGTCAGACGTTCACGACGCCGCGAGCGGACCAGCCATTGGTGAACTGGGACTTCCCGTGGGAGACCACGGAGTGCGCGCAGTGAGCCGCCGAGCCCACGTAGCGCTGAGGCTTGCCGGCCTGCTGGTGTCCGGCGTGGTTGCAGCTGGTTGCGGTGCCGCTGCCCCAACGGTGCAGCCGGGCGTCGCGGCGTCACCGTCGGCGGCAGCCTCCGCGGGCGGATTGGGGAGTACGCCCCTGCCATCGCTTCCCGCCGCTGATCCGGCGGCCGTGGAAGCCGTGCGGACACTCATAACCGCCGCCGATTTCGCCAACCCGAGCTCCCTTCGGACCGTGCTTGGCGCCCGGTACGACGCCGGCGCGGCCGAGGCCGCAGCTGCCGTGCTTGCCTCCGGCGCGGCCGATGGCCCGCGGTGGGCGGCGGTTGTGGTCTACGGGACGTCGGGTATCGATCCTGCGCCGCTGCAGCCGCTTCTCGCTGACCCCGTCCCCAGCATCCGCGCCATGGCCGCAGCGGCACTTGCCTCGTGGGGAGTGGCGGATGCCGTTCCGGTCCTTGTGGAGCTCACCGGCGATGACGGGCTCCTCATGGGATCCGAGCCGCCGACGTCGGTGGCGGCCTTCGCGGCCGAGACGCTTGGGAGGTTTGTGCGCGGGCCGGAGGTGTCACCCGGGACGGATCCGGCCGCCGCGAAGACGGCCTGGCAGGCCTGGCTGGCGGCCAGCGCGGGTCGCCTTGTGTTTGACCCGGCCACGGGCACCTTCTCGGCCGGCTGACCCGCAAACCGTATCCTGCGGGCATGCCCTTCGACCTGGTGCCCGCTGAGGCCAGTGACGCGATCCTCGCCTGGTACGGAGTTAACGGGCGTCCGCTGGCGTTTCGGCGTACTGCGGACCCGTACGCGGTGCTGGTGAGCGAGCTGATGGCGCAGCAGACGCAGGCCGAACGCGCCGCTGAGGCGTGGGAGCGTTGGGTGGCCCGCTGGCCAACAGCTGCTGCACTTGCCGACGCGCCGATTGCCGACGTGCTGCGGGCCTGGGCCGGGCTTGGCTACAACCGGCGGGCCCTCGCTCTGCACCGGGCGGCAAAGGTGATTGTGGCCAATCACGGCGGTGAGGTGCCCGCGGACGTTTCTGCCCTGGAGGCCCTGCCCGGGGTGGGGCCGTACACGGCGCGTGCCGTGGCCGCGATTGCCTTTGGGCAGCGGGTGGGCGCAGTGGACGTGAATGTGCGGCGCGTGCTGGGCCGGATTGCGGCGGGTGGCGCGGAGACGTTCACGTCACGCGCGATGCAGACGCTGGCGGACGCCGTTGTGCCCCACGATGCCGCCGCCTGGACGCACGCCCTGATGGACATCGGCGCCACGCTCTGCAAGCCGCGGACGCCCCGGTGCGGCGAATGCCCTGCTGCCCGATGGTGCCGTTACGCGGCGGGGGAGCGCCCTGCGCCAACGCCCGCGCCTGCGGCCAGCAGCCCGGCCAGGCGCAAGCCCGCGGCCGCCTTCGAGACCACGACACGCTGGCTCCGCGGCCGCAT
>CAIYHO010000103.1 GCA_903925955.1 uncultured Chloroflexota bacterium | reverse complement strand
TGGCCGCCATCGGCCTCACCGCAAACCCCGTCTATCGTCCGGCCGTGGTCGTTCAGGACCCAACCGATCTGGTTGGGCTCGCGGCGCTTGCGGTGTGCCTCTTCATCGGGCACAACAGGATCGCCTCGAGTCACCAGTTGGGGGACCAATGAACAGATCGCCGCGCCAACTGCTCCCGATCGTCGCCCTCCTCATTGCGGGCGCCGCCTCGCTCGCGACATCCCGGAGTTATCCCGGGATCTACCAGGAGACGAAGGATCACCTGTCGTTCAGCGGCGACCAGCGAAGCCAGACGCGCCACATTCGCATCGAGCTGGCACCCGGGAACAACACCGTCGTGAACGTCTCCGCAACCATCATGCTGGAGACCGGCGCCATCAACGGCAAGGCCCCGTTCGCGGTCAGCGTGACGCGGGACGGCGCCAGCGCATCGCTGCTCCGTGATTCCGAGTACTTCGAACCCGGGCCTGACTCCACCGGCGCCGGCTTCTTCGACGTTGTGGGGCAATGCGACAGCGGGTCATCCTGCTCGGGCGCGTTCACCATCATCTTCATGCGCATTCCCGAGGACACGCGCCCCACGCTCGAGTTTGACTGGTCCATCCAGACCGGCGGCACGTTCCAGGGCCTGAGTCCCGAGGACTCGGTTCCGACGGATGCCTCCCTGGTGGTGACGATCAGCCAGTAATCGGTGGTCTGAGGCAAGGTGGCGCACAATCGGCGCCACCATGTGCTTTGACCACGACTCCCGACCGCCCATCACGCCCATCGCCGGCGGCAGCATTGACGCCTCCGACATCGAGCTGACCTCGGCGGACGGCACCACGTTCGCCGCTTACATCGCCCGCGCCGCCCACCCCACGGGCAACGCCATCGTCATCCTCCCCGACGTCCGCGGCCTCCACGCGTACTACAAGGAGTTGACGCTGCGCTTCGCGGAGCACGGCGTGGACGCCATCGCCATCGACTACTTCGCGCGCACGGCCGCCGACCCCGACCGTGGCCCGGCGTTTGACTTCCAGCCGCACGTGGGCCAGACCACGTTTGAGACCCTCAAGGCCGACACGCTGGCCGCAGCCGCACACCTCCGCGCGACAGCACACCCGGAGCACCTCTATGCCACGGGCTTCTGCATGGGCGGCCGGCTGGCGCTGCTCGCCGGCACCTTCGGCATCGACATCGACGGCGTCATCGGCTTCTACGGCTGGCCCGTGGGCTCGTCGCGCAACGGCACGCCGGCTCCGGCGGATGTCGCCGATCAGGTGCAGGGGCGCGTCCTGGCTATCTTCGGCGGCGCGGATGAGGGCATTCCGGCGAGCACCGTCGAGACCTACGAGGCAGCCCTGGCCAAGGCGGGCGTGGACCACACGGTCACCACCTACGAGGGCGCCCCGCACAGCTTCTTTGACCGCAAGGCGGCCGATTTTGCCGATGCCTCCGCGGCAGCCTGGGCTGAGACGCTGACCTTTATGGGCGTGCCGGCCGACGCATGAGCTTCCTTCGCCGACTGTTGGGCAGCGAGGCAAAGCCGGAGACCGACGCCGCCCCGCACGACGAGGGCGCGTATGAGCGCGACTTGCTGCTCGAAGAGTCAAAGCGCCTCAACGACGACTTCATCCAGCGCCAGATGCGCTTCGCGGACCGATCCTGGACGCCGCCGACGCAGGGCGGGACGCGCCGAGCCGACGACACCGCCGACGGGTAGCCCAACCGGCTAGGGCCGGAGCCGTCGTCCCAGCAGGACGGCCGTCCCGGCGCCCGCAAGCAATACGGCCGTCCCCAGCATCGCCACCGGCAGCCCAATCGTCACCGACATCACGCCCATCGCCGGCGGATAGACGATGGCGCCCAGCACGCCGGCGAAGGTCATCGTTGCGCTCACCGTGGAGGAGCGGCCCGGCATCCGCGCGCCGGCGCCCGCAACCACCAGCGGGAAGACCGGCCCAAAGGCGATGCCGGCAACGCCAAAGAGGAGCGGCGTCGCTCCCGACACGGGCACAAGGACCGCAAGCGCAACCAGGCATGAGCCCGAGTAGGCAAGCACACCGGCCGTGGCCAGCGGCTCAAACCGGTTGCCAATCCGGGCAAACACGACGCGGCCAAACGCAATCCCGCCCCAGAACATCGTCAGCGCGGTCCCGGCCACGGCCAGCGGGAGCGCCGCGAGGTAGCGGACAAGCCAGTCGGACGTGCCGGACTCGGCGCCGACGTAGAGGGCGAGCGCCAAGGCCAGCAGCAGGAGGAACGGCGGCAGACGCCGTGCGCCTGGCGCGGTGGGCAGGGCCGCGTCCGGGTGCGCACCTGACACCGGCGACCGGCGACGGGCCACAGACTCGGCCGCCGCCACGCCGCCCACTGCCGCCGGATCCGCCGGCACAAAGACAAACAGCAGCACGGCGATCGCCACGGCCGCCACCGCGGTCCCGGCGAAGGCGGTCTGCCAGGGCATCCCCGCCTCCACCCCAAAGGCCAGCGCCAGCGGGGCGGACAGCGCCGCCGCGCTGTACATCACGTGGAGCAGGTTGAGCGCCCGGCCTCGCGCGTGCGGGAACAGGTCCAGCACCAACGCGTTGAGCCCCATGTCAGAGGCGGCGGCGCCAAGGCTTGCACCAACGCCCGCCGCGGCAAACACCAGCCAGGACGTCGTCACGGACTGCACGGCCAACCCCAGCGCAATCAGCAGTGCCGCGGCGCTCAGCACCCGGCGTTCACCAAGCGAGCGGATCAGCCGCGCGCCAATCAGCGAGCCCGCGGCATACGAGATGGCCGTGGCAAGGAAGTAGGAGCCAAGTTCGGCGTCGGAGCGGCCAAAGGCTGGCTCGATGGAGCGAACCAGCGACGGGACCAGCAAACCGCGCCAACCCAGCAGGCCAAACGCAATGCCCCCGGCGATCCCTGCCCGCAGTGCGCCCGAGGACGTGGCGATGGGCGGGCGGGCGACGGGACGCTGCGCGAGAATGGTCATCGAGGGATCGTACCCGCCGCCGCTGCGGGGCCGCCGCGCCACGCCCGACGCGGCGCGGTCCGCCCGCGTACGCTGGTGCCCCACAGGACACATGACGAGGAGAGCGGCGATGAAGGAACGGCTCATCGGCGACGACCAGCTTTTGGTCACCGCTGACACATCGCTTGGCGACCCGCTCTGGGACTGGGTGGCGGCCGATGCCGCACGCAGAGCACCCGACGGCTGGCGCATCGCCAACATCGGCGCCGTGCCCACAAGCTTCCCTATGGCGGGCAACCCCGGCATGCCGTACGGCGCAGGGGGCGCCACGGGCGTGTCGATGTGGATCCTCTACCGGCGCGACACCACCCACGCCCAGGGTCAGACCGCGTGAGCGGCGACAACTCCTCGGACAGCCGCAACGCCAACGCCGCCCCGCCTCCAAGTGATCGCGCCCGTCTCCGTCGCAAGCCCCAGCGCGGTTCGTATGACCGCGCGGTGATTGACGAAATCCTTGACGCATCGGTCATTGGCCATGTCGCCTGGGTCTACGAGGACATGCCGTACGCCACGCCCACCTGCGTGTGGCGTCATGGCGACCGCCTGTACTGGCACTCATCGGCGGGCAGCCGGATGGCGCGCACCATCGACGGGCAGAACGCGTCGGTCACCGTGACGCATCTGGACTCGCTGGTGCTGGCGCGCTCGGCCACCAACCACTCGGTCAACTACCGCTCGGTCATCGTCCAGGGGACCGCCCACGTGGTGGAGGATGGCGAGTACGCGGGGCAGGCGCTTGAGCACTTCATCGAGCACCTCTACCCCGGCCGCTGGGCCGAACTGCGGCCGATGACCGTAAACGAGCGCAAGGCGACGTCGGTCATGTGGATCTCGATGGACGAGGCATCCGCAAAGATCCGCGCCGCAGGCGCCATGGACGACGAGGGCGACGAGACCTGGCCGACTTGGGCCGGGACCATCCCGGTCAGCGTGTCGCGGGGCGAGCCTGCGCCGGACGCGTTTGTGCCGGCCGGGATGGCGCCGCCAAAGGTTCGGCTGCCGAAGGCCTGAGCGGCCAGGGCCAAGGGGTTACGCGCCCTCGACGATGACGCGTCAGCTGACGATGACGGGGCCGATGTTGCGTGGCGTGACCACCTCGATGCGGCCGGGCAGCAGCACCTCGCGCGCGGCGTTGACGAACGCCTCTTCCACCGGGGCGGAGTCCGCGCCCGGGGCGACAAACGCCAGCACCGTTGACCCTGCGCCCGAGAGGAACGCGCCCAGCGCACCCGCCGCACGCGCCGCACCGGTGAGACGGGGCAGCTGGGGGTAGGCCACGGAGCGGTACGGCTCGTGGATCCGGTCAATCGTGAGATCCGCAAGCAGATCCCAGCGGCCAGACGCGATGCCCGCCACGCCAATGGCGATGCGGCTCATGTTGCTCACCGCGTCACGCAGCGGCACCTCCGCCGGCAGCACGCGGCGCATGTCCGCGGTGGCCAAGCGGCGCTCAGGGATAAACAGCACGGCGCGCAGTGCTTCGGGCGCGTCAAACCGCACCGCCTCCACGCGCTGGCCAAGATGCGCTGAAACCACAAAGCCGCCAAGCAGCACCGCCGACGCATTGTCGGGATGGCCTTCGATCTCTGTGGCAAGCCGCAGCAGGACGTCCATGCCAAGCGTTCCGCCGCCCAGCGCATTGCCGGCCCACAGGCCGCCAGAGGCCGCCGCCGCCGAGGAGCCCAGACCGCGCGAGAGCGGGATCCGGTTGTGCATCGACACGCGCCAGCCGATGGCCGATGGACGCGGACCAAGCTGCGCCGCAATGGCAAGCTCTAGCCCGCGGACAAGGCGGTTGTCGCGGTCGCCGCCAAGTTCGCCGGCACCCTCACCGGTGACGGTGACCTCGATGGAGCCGTCGCCCTCCACCGCTTCCACGGTGACGCGGTTGAGCAGCTCCAGCGCCAGACCCAGACAGTCGTAGCCCGCGCCAAGGTTGGCCGTGGACGCTGGGACGTCCACCACAAGGCGGCGCCCAAGAATGGAGTCCCACGCGCCCGGCTCCCCCACCGGCGGGGGCGGCACAGCGGGCACGACGCGGTGGTGCGTCCCGATGGGCTGCTGCATCAGGTCCAGCCCAGCGCCTGCGCCACACCCGCAATGGTGGGCTCTGCCTCGGTGACATTCACGGTCAGCCCGGCTTCGGCTGTGGTGGGGTCCTTGAGTCCGTTGCCGGTGAGAACCGCAACCACGATGGCGTCCTTGTCCACCTGGCCAGCCGCGGCGGCCTTGATCACGCCCGCAAGGGACGTGGCCGAGGACGGCTCGCAGAACACGCCCTCCTGGCGCTGGAGCATGCGATACGCGGCGAGGATCTCCTCGTCGGTGACGGCGTCGATGCGCCCGCCAGAATCGTCGCGGGCGGCAATCGCCAGGTCCCAGGACGCCGGGTTGCCAATGCGGATGGCCGTGGCGATGGTCTCGGGGTGGTCAATGGGGTGGCCAGCGACAAGGGGCGCGGAGCCAGCGGCCTGGAAACCCCACATCTTTGGTGTGTTGGCGGCAAACCCCGCATCGCGGTACTGGCGGAACCCGCGCCAATACGCGCTGATGTTCCCGGCGTTCCCCACAGGTATAGCCAGGATGTCCGGCGCGCGCCCCAGATCGTCCACAACCTCAAACGCGGCCGTCTTCTGGCCCTCAAGGCGGAACGGGTTGACGCTGTTCACCAGCGTGATGGGATGGTCGTCCTGCTCGGACAGCGCGCGCACCACGTTGAGCGCCTCGTCAAAGTTGCCGCGGACCGAGATCACGCGGGCACCAAAGACGAGCGCCTGGAGCAGCTTGCCCACGGCGATCTTGCCGGCCGGCAGCACCACCACGCACTCAAGGCCTGCGGCGGCGGCATACGCTGCGGCCGATGCCGACGTGTTGCCTGTGGACGCGCAGATCACGGACTTGGCGCCGGACTCGAGGGCCTTCGCGATGGCCATCACCATGCCGCGGTCCTTGAAGGAGCCCGTGGGGTTCTGGCCCTCGATCTTGAGGTAGAGGTTGGGGACGCCGATTGATGCGCCCAGGCGGCGGGCGTGGACGAGCGGCGTGGCGCCCTCGCCCAGCGTGACAACCGGGGTCTTGTCCGTGACGGGGAGGAAGTGGCGGTAGCGCTCCACCATGCGCGGTCGATGCGCCTGCGGGTTGGGCGTGATGGGCGGCATGGCGGTCAGTCCCCCACGGGGTAGCAGGCGCCGGACGGGGCCATGACGCACTCGCCGGCCACCGGGCGGACGGCCTGTGCCCCGCGGTCAACGATGGGTGCGCCGCCCCACGTGGAGCCGAGGCCGCGGGCGATGGACACGATGTCAGACAAGACGGCCGCAGCGGCAGCGGCACCGCCGGCGCCGGGACCCTCGAAGGCCACCCGGCCGACGGGCAGGCCGTCCACCTCAACCCGGTTGAGCACGCCGTCGCAGCGGCCAAAGGGCGAATTGGCCGGGACCGCGGTGGGCACCACGGATGCCTCGATAGCGCCATCGTCGGCCAGCACGGCAGTGGCGATCAGGCGCAGGGTTCGGCCCTCGGCGGCCATGGCGGCCACGTCTTCCGCGGTGACACCGGTGATCCCGGGCTGCCCGGGCGCGCCGGTGGTGCTGCCGGGCCGGTTGCTCACGGCCTCGGGGGCAATCCAGGTGCCAAACGCCAGCCGCGCAAGGATCACGATCTTGTTGACCGCGTCAAGCCCTTCGACATCGGCTGTCGGGTCGGCTTCGGCGTAGCCCTTCGCCTGCGCCTCGCGGAGCACCTCGGCGTAGTCGCGGCCTTCGCGCGCCATGGCGGTAAGCATGTAGTTGGTGGTGCCGTTGACGATGCCGCGCACGCGGGTGATGCGGTTGGCGGCCAGGTCCTGGGCGATGGGGCCAAGCAGCGGAATACCGCCGCCGACGGCCGCCTCAAAACGGAACACCGTGTTGTTCGCGCGGGCGAGCGCCTCAAGCCCCGCGCCGTAGTGGGCCACGATGTGCTTGTTGGCGGTCACCACGGGGATCCCGGCGGCCAGCGCCGCGGCCACCAGGGTGTGGGCCGGCTCGTCGCCGCCCATCGTCTCCACGATGACGTCGCAGTCGCCGCTGGCGATGAGGTGCGCGGGCGCATCCGTGAGGAGGCTCTCCGGGATGCCGTTGGCGATGGCCCGCTCAGTGAACTTCTCGGCGATGCCGACAAGGACGATGGGGCGGCCGTCCGCCGGGGTGAGGCGGGGCGAGCGCTCAAGGAACGCGCGCACGACCTCGCGGCCAACGGTGCCGGCGCCGATAACGCCAACGCGGAGGGGCTGAACGCTCACGGGGGTAGAACTCGCAGCTTGGGCAGGTGTGGACCTGGGCATGCGTGGCCCGGGTTGGTGTGCCCGGGATGGTACCGAACGCGGGCGTGCGAGGACGCGCCGGGTTCCAGTTGCGCCTGCAACGTGCACCTGCAACCTGTTGTATCACCGGTGATACAATCGCCCACATGGCAGAAGTGACAATCCGCGACTTGCGCAACCACGGCGGCGAAGTGATTGACCGCGTCCAGGCGGGCGAGGCCATCACCATTACGCGTGACGGGCGGCCGGTGGCGCAGCTCGTCCCGTATGGGCCCCAGCCCATTTCAGCCGAGGTGCTGCTGGCCAGGTGGCGTCGTCTGCGCCCTGTCGATCCGGTGAGGTTCCGCGCCGACATCGACCGCATCCTGGACACGCGGCTGTGACGAGACATGTTCGTGCCCTGCTAGACACCAGCACGGTGCTCCTCCTTCCGCGCCTCGGCAGCGCGATGGAGCTACCAAGTCAGCCGATGATCTCAGCGATCACGCTCGCGGAACTTGCGGTCGGCCCGCTTGCAACGGACGACCCCGTGGAGCAGGCAATCCGGATCGCGGAGGTGCAGCAGGCTGAGTCAGACTTCGTCACCCTGCCCTTTGATGCTGCCGCAGCCCGAGCGTTCGGCCTTGTCGCGTCCGACCTGCGCCACTCCGGTCGCAAGGTGACAGCACGCACCTTCGATGCCCAGATCGCTGCGATCGCGATCGCCAACGGTTTGCCGCTCTACACATGCAACCCGGAGGACTTCGCCGGGATCGATGGGCTGGAGTTGGTCGCCGTGCCGCATCCGGACTGGCCGCAGTCATGAGCCCGCATCGTCGCCGCCCCGCCACGCTCCGTTACACTCCGGAACGATGACCGTTGAACTCGCACCCCAACCTGCTCTTGCCCCGCTCGCGGCTCCACGGCCGCTGATCTTCTCGGGTATCCAGCCGTCCGGGATTGTCCACCTCGGCAACGACCTGGGCGCCATCCGCAACTACGTGATGCTCCAGTACGAGTACGAGGCGATCTACTGCATCGTCGACTACCACGCGCTGACCAGCACGCACGACGCGGCCCTGCTGCGAAGGCGCACGCGCGAGATGGCGGCGAGCCTGCTGGCGCTGGGTCTTGACCCGGAACGCTGCACGCTGTTTGTCCAGAGCCACCGCCCCGAGCACACGGAGCTGATGTGGCTGCTGACCACGGTGACGCCGGTCAGCTGGCTTGAGCGGACGCCCACGTACAAGGACAAGATCGCCAACCAGCCCGATGACGTAAACCACGGCCTGCTCACCTACCCGGTGCTGCAGGCGGCCGACATCGTCATCTACAAGGCCAGCCTCGTCCCTGTGGGCAAGGACCAAGCGGCCCACCTTGAGCTGAGCCGCGAGATCGTCCGCGCCTTCAACTACCGCTACGGCGAGACGTTCCCGGAGCCGCAGGCGGTCTACACAAGCGCGCCCGTGGTTCTGGGCACGGACGGCGTCAAAAAGATGTCCAAGTCCATGGGCAACACCATCGAGATCCTTGCGAGCCCCGACGAGATCCGCAAGCAGGTCATGTCGATGGTGACGGACACGGAGCGCATCAAGCGCACGGACCCCGGGCGACCGGGCGTCTGCAACGTCTGCCAGCTGCACCGGTTCTTCGGCGACGACTACGAGGAGATCTGGGACGGCGAGGCCACCGCGCGCACCGGCTGCGTGGACACGAAGAAGCTGCTTGCCCAGCGCATCACCGACCGCTACGCCGAGGCCCGAGAGCGCTACGCGGAGCTGATGGCCCACCCGGCCGACGTGGACGGGATCCTGGAGGCCGGCGCTGACCGCCTCAAGCCCAAGGCCGCGGCCACGATGGCCGAGGTCAAGGAGAAGATGGGCCTCCGCTGATCGCCAAAGCGGTGGCGCGGCGGATCTGCGCCAGCCCGCAGGACCGCCGCGCGAGGTCTGGACGGGCGTCGTAGGCTTCGGGCATGCCGATCGAATTGACCGACCGCCAGCGTCGCCTGCTTGACATCATCCTGATCCTCGCCGCCATCGCCCTCGGGTTTGTGGTGGCCTGGTTCACCATCGGGGTCGTCGCGTTCTTCAGCGACGTCCTGATGCTGTTCTTCTTGGCCTGGCTGCTGGCGTTTGCCGTGCTGCCGCTGGTTGGCGCGCTCAAACGGCTTATCCCGCGCCTGCCGGACGCCGTGGCGGTGCTGCTGGTCTTTGTCGCACTCGTCGGCGGGCTCCTTGCGGTGCTGATCCAGGCGTCGGCGGCGATGGCCGGCTCCATCAGCGACTTCCTCAAGGACGCGCCAAAGCTTGAGGCGCAGCTGACCAGTGCAATGACCGAGCTTGGCGCCAGGCTCGCCACCTTCGGGCTGAATATCGATCTCGCCAAGCAGGCGCCAAAGATCGTGGAGAACCTGCAGGCCTGGGCGGGCCAGCTGGTCGGGCCGCTGCAGGAGATTGCGGTGGCCAGCATCGGCGTGCTGGGCAACATCCTGATCGTCGTGATCATGGCCATCTACATCGCGCTCGATCGCCACAAGGTGCTCAGCTTCATCTGGCGCCTCGTCCCGCCCAGCCAGGCCACCACAGCGCACCTCGTCCAGACCAGCGTCTCGCGCTCGTTTTCCGGGTTCCTGCGAACGCAGCTGATCATGGGGCTGGCGTTTGGCGTGATCACCGCGCTCGTGGACGTGGTCTTCGGCCTCCCGTATGCCGCAGTCACCATCGGCCTTGCCGGCGTCCTCCACGCCATCCCCTTCTTCGGCCCGTTTATCTCGTGGGCGCCGCCGGTGCTCGTGGCGCTGGTGCTCCACCCGTCGGCCACGCTCCCGGTGGTGATCGCCATGGCGGTGGGCTGGTTTGTGACGATGAACATCCTCCAGCCGCGGCTGATGGCCGGCGCCGTGGGGATCCACCCCATCGTGGTACTCGGGTCGGTGATCGTTGGCTCGTCCGTGGCGGGCATTGCGGGCGCCATCTTCGGCATCCCGATTGCCGCGGTGCTGTCGGCGTTCTTCTTCCACTGGTTTGAGCGCACGCACGAGGGCGCCAACGTGGCGGACCGGGCAACGAAGCGTGTTGAGGCGCGCGAAGGCCGACCTGTGCGACGGCCGCGCGAACCCGTGGGCGGCGTTGACGAGGACCTGGACGAGGTCCGGCCGGCGTCAACGTGAGCGCGTGCCGATGAGCGAGGACGAGGTCGTCAACGTGGCCAACGTGGGCGACCTGCCCGACATGTCGCGCGAGCGTGCCCGGGCCGAGCGCCGCGACGTGGACAAGGAGCACGGCGAGCCTCTGGCAGGTCCCCGAAGCGGCAAGCGGCCGTTCAGGCGGGTTGGCCAACCACTCCACGACTGGACGGCCCGCCCGCGGATCCTGGTCACCAACGACGACGGCATCGACTCGCTGGGGCTGCTTGCGCTCAAGCAGGCGCTGGCCGCGGTGGGCGATGTGGAGGTTGTGGCGCCCGAGACAAACCAGTCCGCCGTGGGCCACGGGAAGACGATGATGCGGCCGCTGCGCGTACGGGAGCGCAAGCTGGCGGACGGCTCCACCGGCTGGTCCGTGGACGGGTCGCCCACGGACTGCGTGGCTCTGGCAACGCTGGGGTTCTTTGAGCAGCCGTTTGACCTGGTGGCATCCGGGATCAACTACGGCGCCAACCTTGGCGACGACGTCACCTACTCGGGCACGGTCTCGGCCGCGATGGAGGCGGTCATCGCCGGGCTGCCAGCGTTCGCCATCTCGCAGGAATACGTGGACCGGATGGACTTTGAGCTGGCAGGCGTGGCCGCGAGGCTTGTGGCGCGCAACATCCTGGAGCATGGTTTGCGGCGCGGAGAGCTGCTGTCCGTGAACGTGCCGGCCGTGTCCGCCGCCGAGTGCGAAGGCGTGGAGGTCACGCGCCTTGGCAAGCGCGTCTACCAGGATGAGCTGCTGCGCCGGGTGGACCCGCGCGGCACGCCCTACTACTGGATTGGCGGACAGCCGCCAACGGGTCTGGGCACCCCGGGCACGGACATCTACGCGGTGGTCAACCGCCGCATCTCGGTGACGCCCATCCACCTGGACCTCACCGGCCGACGTCTGCTGCGCGAACTGCCCTCGTGGGGCTGGACGCTGGACGAGCCTGCCGGAGACCCCGACGTCCCCGCTGAGTAGCTGCCGCCACGGCCGACTCGGCCGCGGTCCGATGCGGTCACCCACCAGGCGTGTCCCCCCGAGTGGTGTGATTTGAGCGAGGCTCCTGGCGCCGGCTGAGCCGGACAGTCAGGGGCCACCGGTGTGATCCTCAGCGTGTTCCGACCAAGGTTCACGACGAGGAGATCAATCC
>CAIYHO010000102.1 GCA_903925955.1 uncultured Chloroflexota bacterium | reverse complement strand
GCGGGACCGACACGCCCGCCGTGGCGCCAACCTCGCGCGCCCACATGCCGGCAGCGTTGACCACGTACTCGGCCCGGATGACGCCGCGGTCCGTCACCACGCCCGTTACGCGTCCGCGGGCCTGCGTCACGCCCGTGGCCGCAACCCCCTCGATGATCCTGGCGCCACCCATGCGGGCACCCTTGGCGTAGGCCATCGTGAGGTCCGCCGGGTTCACGCGGCCCTCATCGGCCACATAGAACGCGGCCAGAACGTCGTCCGTCTTGGCCGCAGGCCAGTGGCGCCCAAACTCGGCAGCGGAGAGCTCCTGGTCGTCAACCCCGTGACCGCGGGCGAAGGCCGCCTCGCGCCGAAGTGTCTCAAGGCGCGCCGGCGTGGTGGCGAGATGCAGATGGCCGATGGGCCGGAAGCCCGTGGCCTGACCGGTCTCGGCCTCCAGCGACACGCACAGGCTCCGCGTGTAGCGCGACATCCAGATCATCGTCTCGCTGGACATGCCGGCCGACGTGATGAGCCCGGCCGCGTGCCACGTGGTGCCCGCCGTGAGCTGCCTTCGCTCCAGCAGGACCACATCCCGCCAGCCAAGCTTGGTCAGGTGGTAGGCGATGCTTGCGCCGATGACGCCGCCGCCGATGATGACGACGCGCGCGTGGGTTGGGAACTGCTCGCTGTCGCGGTCTGCTGCTGTCATGGCTGCTCCTTGGCTAGGTGGCTGGAGCCTACGCGACGTCGCGATCGGCGGCGGTGGGGATCTCGTCTCGTGCGCCACGCGCGGAGGCAAGGATGGCGGGCGCGAACCTCATGCCGTCCCTCGCAAGCGTGCGCTCGCCCTGTCCTCAAGCCGGTCCAGCTCAAGCTCCAGGTGCTGGTCAAATGGCGTGTCAGCGTGGGCGGCCAACATCTGGGCAGCCGATGCGCGGGCCTCCTCCAGCACATCCCGGGAGCCGCCAGCGCGCCATGCGTCGTAGCTGCCGTGCGAGCCCAGCCGGTCCAGCAGCCAGACACCGCCATGCACGGCGTCGCGGGTGGCGGTCCGGTCCAGGAATGTCCCGCCGGGTCCCACGTCGGCAACCTCGCCCGCGGCTGGGTCCGCGGCTGCGTCTGCGGACGGGTTGCCAAACCCGCGTCGGAGTCTGGCCGCCCGCCGGAACACCTCCACGTCAAGCAGGAGTTGCTCTGCCGAGACCACCGTTGAGCCGTCCATCAGGCCCGGCCCCACCAGCAGGTCGGGCCAGCTCAGCACCGGCAGCGTCCAGCCCATTGAGCGCTCGTAGCCCGCCTGGGTGCCCGGCCGGTGGGCGTCGGTCCCGCCGGTGGACGCTTGGACAGGCAGGCCGTAGAAGCGGGCCATCTCGGTGGTGGCGCTGCCGAGGAGCGCGTGCTCCACCGCGCCACCGCCATACCGGCCGCTGCGCGGGTCCATCACCCCCGATGCCGGAGCGTAGATAACGGGCAGGCCCTGCGCCGCGGCCTGCGCGAGGCAGAGGACTGCGAGCACCTCGCTGTTGGCCACGACAACGGTGGACGTCAGGCTGGCGGGCCCCGTCAGGCCCATGAGCGGCATTGGCATCACGGTCACCGGGAGACGCCAGTCCGTCGTGGCGAGGAACGCGTCTGTGAAGGACCCCTCCAGCACCAGGGGCGAGAGCGGGCAGAGCAGGAAGGAGAACGGCATGCTGTCCCGAACCGCCTGGCGTCCGCCGAAGACCGCGCCAAGCAGCTCCAGGAGCCAGCCGCTCTCCTCGGGCGTGGCCGCGGAGTCCTGGACGTGCTTTGTGAAGTGGCGGTAGGCGTCACGCCAGCCGTGCAGCACGGCCGCGGGCCCCTCCCCGGAGACGCCGGCGCTCACGGCCCGCCAGTAGACGCCCACCTCGTCAATGTCCTCAGCCAGCCTGGTCACGGCCTGCCAGTCGTCGTACGTGGCTGGGCGCCGCTCGCCGGTCATGGCGTCAACCGCGGTGGCCGCCTCGCCGTCCAGGACAAGCGAGCACGCCTCCTCGTTCATCGGGAGACGCCACCCTGGGCGTCGTCCGCCCAGCGCAAACTGGCGCGGGGCCAGCCGCAGGGACTCCTCAATGAGGCGTCGCGGGAAGCGGACAACGCACGTCCCCTCGTCCACGAGCGCCCCGGCATCGGCAAGCAGCGCCCGCCCCTGGGCGGTGTCCACCCGGACCCCCGTCTCGGCCAAGAGCGCAAGCGAGCGCTCGTGGATGACCGCGCGGTCGTTCTGGGAGAGGACCTGCAGGGTGGTGCGCATGACCGGGCCTGCGGCTCAGCCGAGTTCGCGGTCGGCGGCGGCGAGGATCCGCGTCAGCTCGGCCTGCTTGACAGGATCAATGGGCTCCGGCCGATGCGTGTCGAGGATGGCCCGGACCCGGTCGCGGGCCACCTCCACAGGATCGCGGTAGCCGGTCGGGGGCGTGAGCTCGTGCGTGAGGCCGCGGACCATCGCGTGGCGCATGTACGTGCGGGTGTGCTGCTCCGCGAGGAAGTGGCCGGCGGGGCCGACATTGGCGATCACATCGAGCGCCAGGGTCTCAGGGCTCACGTCAAGGTCGAGGAGCGCGTACCGCGCCCGCTGGTACAGGTCGTTGTCCAAGATGATGGACTCGGCGTGGAGCCGCGTGTAGGTCTTGACGAGCCCCATCCCAGTGACAATCTCCGGCCCCACAAGACCCGCCCAGAACGGGTCAAGCGCCACGTCTGCGGCCGCCTGCCAGGTCCCGGGCCGCTGTGCGTCGGTCCCAAAGCAGGCGCCAAGCGACGGCATGCCCCAGTGGTGCGCCATCTCAACGGGCGCATAGCGGGCCCGCTGGTCCAGCGGATAGCCCACGTAGGTCCCGGTCCGCGGGTCTGCCCACGCCTGCATGATCGAGTGGAAGGCAGGCGCACCCGGGTGGGCCAACTGGAGCAGCACGGTGGCGCTGATGATCTCGGCATCGCCCAAGGCAAGGGCCCCGGCCATCGTGGCGGGTGCCGTCGTGCCCAACGTGGGCATCGAGAGGAAGACAACCGGGATACCCGCAGCCGCCATTTCCAGGGCGCCCTCGATGCCGGGCTGGTCCTGGAGGAGGGGAGCGATGGTGCACACGACAAGGGAGAAGTTGGGTCTGCGCCGCAGCTCCTCGCGGCTGCCGGCAAGGACCGTGGCCATCTCCAGCGCGTAGCGGGCGTGGGCCGCGCCCATGATGGTCTCGCTCTGGACGTGCTTCACCGTGGAGCCCCAGCAGGCATCCATCTCGTGGAGCGGCGAGGTGCGGCCCTTGTCCTGGGCGCTGAGCATGGGCCAGATGAAGCCGATTGATGGCAGGTAGTCCGCCACCCGCGCCATCGCGGCCACGTCCGCCTTGGTGGACGGCCGGGCCAGCCCGGTCTCGAAGTCAATCGTCTCCACGCCGCAGCCGTCGTTGGTGAACCACGTCACGCCGTCCTGGAGGACAAGGTCCATCGAGGGATCGCGCGCGGCCAGGGTCAGGTACCGCGGCACGGTGGCCATGGCACGCATCACAAGGTCGGGGGCCAGCCTGACCACCTGCGTTTCGCGGTCAACCGTGGCGCCGTGTTCCTCGAAGATCCCCAGCGCGATATCCGAGGGGAACTTGACGCCCACCTCCTCGAGGATCCGCAACGTGGCCGCCTGCAGGTCGTCGAGCTGCTGGTCCGAGAGGAACCGGACACGACGGCTTGAGCGGAGGGGCTCAAGGGGCGGGCGCTCTGAGGTCATGGACAGGAGCTCCTTTCGTCGGGTTCAGGCGGCGGTTCGGCTGGGCGTTGCGTGCGGTCTAGATGGTGGGCTGCGGCTTTGCGGGCTTGACCGCGCCGATCCGCCAGGCGACAAGGATGATCACGGCGGTCACGGACACGATGATCGTTGAGATGGCGTTGATCTCCGGGGTCACCCCAAAGCGGATGCGCGAGTAGATGTAGAGCGGCAGCGTGCTGGAGCCGGGCCCGGCCTGAAACGACGTGATGATCAGGTCGTCAAACGACAGGGCGAAGGCGATCATCGCCCCCGCGCCAACGGCCGGCATCAGCAGCGGCAGCGTCACATGCCAGAAGGCGCTCAGCGGCGACGAGCCCAAGTCCCGTGCCGCCTCCACGATGCGCGGGTCAAGCGACACCGCCCGCGCCCTCACCACGATGGTCACATACGAGATGGAGAACGCGATGTGCGAGATCGCGATCTGGAGGATGGAGCCGTGGGCGTCAAACAGGAGCGCGAAGAACAGCAGGAGGCTGATCCCCATGACCACCTCCGGCGTGACCATCGGCAGCAGGATCAGCGTGTCCGCGATGCCGCCGCCAAAGCCGCCGCGCAGGCGCGCCAGCCCAAGGCCCAGCAGCGTGCCCAGCACGGTGGAGCCAGCCACGGCGATTGCAGCCACCTGAATGCTGATCCACAGGGCGCCAAGCACACGGGCGTCCTTGAACAGCACCGGGTACCACTCAAGCGTGAAGCCGCGCCACATGAAGTTCCGCGGCGAGTCGTTGAAGCTGAAGAGCACCAGCACCACGATGGGCGTGAACAGGAACAGGTACACGCCCAGGGCGTAGACCGTGAGCGGGATGTTGCGGCCCTTGCGCATCAGCCGATCACCTCCGCGCGGAGGATCCGGAGCGTGGACACGGTGCCGATGACGGTGGCGAGGATCAGGAGAAAGCCCAGCGCCGCGCCAAAGGGCCAGTCGCGCGCGGACAGGAACAGCGACTGGATCACCTTGGCAATGGTGGTTGTCTGGGCCCCGCCGAGGATGTCGGGCGTCACGAAGTCGCCGATCGCCGGGATGAACGTGAGCAGGCTGGCGGCGATCACGCCCGGCATCGTCAGCGGCAGTGTCACGTGGCGGAATGCCTGCCCCGGGCTCGAATACAGGTCACGCGCGGCGGCCACCACGGACACGTCCACGCGGTCGATGGACACGTACAGCGGCAGGATGGAGAACGGCAGGAAGCCGTACGTCATGCCCAGCACCACGGCGAAGTCCGTGTTGAGCAGGATCAGCGGGTCGTGGGTGATCCCGGTGGCCTGCAGCACGCCGTTGAGCACACCGTTGTCGCGCAGGATGATCATCCAGGCGTACGTGCGGATAACCCAACTTGTCCAGAACGGGAGCATCACGAGGATCAGCAGGAGGCCTTTGCGGCGGCCGCCGTGTCGGCTGATCCAGTAGGCGATGGGGTAGGAGATGCCAATCGCGAGCAGGGTGGTCGCGGTGGCGTACTTGAGGGAATTCGCAACCGTGGGCAGGAACGAGGGCTCCAGCGCGCGCAGGTAATTGGCGAAGCTCAGGCCTTTGTCCAGGACTGCCCCGCCATAGGCGTCGCGCTGACCGAGGCTGACGACGAAGATGATCGCCAGGGGCGCCGCGAAGAACACAAAGAGCCAGCTGATCCCGGGGAACAGCAGAGCCCCTTCGCGGAGCCGGCCGCGCATCATCTCGGGGCCCTACGCCCCAGCCCGGAGCTTGCTCCAGCGGTCGTGGTACTTCGCGAGATCGGGCCCCAGGTCCAGCAGTTCTTGGAGTTTGGCGATGGCGGCCTCCCCCGGGTTCAGGGTGGGGTCGCTCAGGATCGACGGGTCGATAAACGTGCGGGCGGCCTCGTTGGGACCCATGTACCCGGTCTTGTTCGTGTTGGCGGCGCTGACGCTGGCGTCAAGCATGAAGTCGATGAACAACTGGGCGGCAATCGGGTGCTGGGCACCGGCGAGCAGGACCATCGTGTCTGACCCGCGGATCGCGCCCTCTTCGGGGAGGTAGTACTTGATCGTCGGGCGCTCCGCCATCGCTTGGCGGGCATCGGCGGCCCACGCGTGGCAGACCCACACATCGCCGGAGGCCAGCGCGCCGATGTCGTCCGCGGTGTAGGTCCGCAGGAGCGGCTTCTGCTGCTGGAGGAGTGCCAGAGCGGCATCGAGTTCCGTGTCGCTCACGGTGTTGGCGCTGAAGCCCAGTTGGATGAGCGCCGCGGCGAATGTCTCGCGGTAGTCGTCCAGCATCGCGAGGTGGCCCTTGTAGGCCGGATCCCAGAGCGTCTTCCAGGATGTCGGCTCGCCGCTGACCCTGGCGCTGTCGTAGGCGACGCCCGTCGTCCACCACATGTACGGCATCGAGTGCGCATTGTCCGGGTCGTACCCCGGGTTTGCCCACTCTGCCGCCAGATTCGCGCGGTTTGGGATCAGGGCAAGGTCCAGGGGCTGGACCAGGCCGTTCTTGAAGAACCCCGGCACGTCCACCGAGGTGACGAAGGTGACGTCGTACCCCGAGTGGCCATCGGCGATCTTGGCGGTCATCGTGTCGTACGTGTCAAAGAAGTCATAGGTGACCTTGACGCCGTACTTGGCCTCGAAGTCCGCAATCGTCGTGTCGCCAATGTAGTCCGCGTAGTTGTAGACGAACAGCTCGGCCTCGGGCTTCGGCTGCGGGGTGGGCTGTGCGGTCGGTGCAGCCGGTGTCGACGCCCCGGCCGAGGCAGACGGCTGCGGCGCCGCGGTTGGGCTGGGGGACGAGGCCGGACTTGGCGATGCCGCCGTTCCGCAGGCCGCCGCCGCGGGCGCGATGACCGCGAGCGCGCCGAGGCCGGCCGCACGCTGCAGCAGCCGACGCCGGGACAGCGGCACGGCCATGAGCGCCTGGAGCCGGGCGAGCTCTTCGCCGGAAGGCTGTCGATCGGTCATGCCTACGCCTCCTGAGCGTCCGTCTTGGACTGTGCCGCAGCCTGCCCGGGCTCGTCCGTTGGCGCGAGCACGAGCGCGCTGGCCGGCTCCCATGCGAGTTCCACAAGGTCGCCGGTGTCGAAGCGGTCCGCCGGCCGGGTACACAACACGGTGACAAGCTGGCCGCCGACGGTTCTGACGATGTAGCTGATCCCCGTGCCAAGGTAGGCCGACTGCTCGATGTTTCCGCGAAGGGCGCTTGCCCCGCCATCGGGGGAGCCGCCCAGACTGGAGGCACGCTCCGCGCCGCCCGGCATCGCACGCAGTTCGATGGCCTCCGGGCGGATCGCCAGCTCCACTGGTTGCCCCGCGGCGGGCGCGCGGCCTGGCCCCGGGCAGAGCTCGCCTGTGCCCAGCCTGACAACCGAGCGATCTTGGCTGACCGAGACGACCTCGCCGTCCAGGATGTTGGTGGTGCCGATGAACCCGGCGACGAAGCGGTTCCGCGGCCGGTCGTAGAGCTCCTCAGGCGAGCCGAGCTGCTCCACCTGGCCCGCCCGCATGACCGCGATCCGGTCCGACAGCGTGAGCGCCTCCTCCTGGTCGTGCGTCACGTAGACAAAGGTGATGCCCACCTCGCGCTGGATCCGCTTGAGCTCAACCTGCAGCTGCTTGCGGAGCTTGAGGTCCAGGGCGCCAAGCGGCTCGTCGAGCAGCAGGACCATGGGCTGGCAGACGAGCGCTCGGGCAAGCGCGACGCGCTGCTGCTGGCCTCCTGACAGGCGATCCGGCGACCGCGTGTCCAGACCCGTCAGCCGAACCAGCGCCAGCGCGTCGCCAACCCGCCGCCGGATCTCGTCCTTGGTCTCATGGCGTCGCCGCAGACCGAACGCCACGTTCTCGAAGACGTTGAGGTGGGGGAAGAGCGCGTAGTTCTGGAAGACGGTGTTGACGGGCCGACGCTCCGGCGGTTGCCTCGTCACGTCGTTCCCGCGGATCTCGACGGTACCGCTGGTGGGCGCCTCCAGACCACCCATCATGCGCAGCGTCGTGGTCTTGCCGCAGCCCGACGGCCCAAGGAGCGAGAAGAACTCGCCAGTCCTGATCTCGAGGTTGACGTGGTCGACGGCCAGGACTTCGCGGAACTGCTTGGTGAGGTCGCGCAGCCGGATCTCCGGGACAGCGTTGGTGGCAGCCTCCATCACAGGATCGTGACGATCAGCCGTGAGGGGGTTCAAGGTCGCACCGCCCGCCGCGAGCGGGCCACATGGCCCGTCACATCCTGCGCGGCAGGTCTGCGTCTGCGCGGATCGCCACACCCGTGCCACCATCCGCGTCATGCCGCACGTGACCAGCCTTCGCTCGACCTCCGTCATCGTCTTCGCCTTCGCCGTCGCGATGGC
>CAIYHO010000101.1 GCA_903925955.1 uncultured Chloroflexota bacterium | reverse complement strand
TTCCGCTGAGCAGGCGGTACCTGCTGCGGTAGGTGGCGCCGGTTGCAGGGTTCGCCTGACCTACCAGATGTCGCCCACGGTGAAGCCCTGCGGGAACGGGTCCGTCGGGTCCACGACGTACGAGCTGAACGCGTAGATGTAGCCGGTGCCGGTGATCTCCGGGATCACGCCCGAGCGGTTGCCCACCTGCGCCTCGCCGGCGAGGCGGCCGGTGAACACCGTGTCCACGATGCCTTCGTGGCGGAACGCCTCGCCAATCTTGAGCTGGCCCTTGGCGTGGAGCACGGCCATCTTGGCGCAGGTCCCGGTGCCGCATGGGGAGCGGTCAAGGACGCCCGTCCAGGTAGCCGGGTTGTCCCATGAGAATGTGCGGGTGCTCACGGTGGTGGCGTTGCGCCAGCTGTTGCGCGGGTCGTGGGCGGGGCCGCTGACCTGGCCGATGGTGATCCCGGCAAACCCGGGCTGCTCCGGGTGGACCACCGGCAGCTGCTCCGCGGCCGCCGCCTTGATCATCTCGGTGACGCGGGTGATGTCGCGCCCCTCATCAGGCGTGATGCGGAAGCCCAGCGCCACAGCGTCAGCGATCACGTGGAACATGCCGCCGTAGGCGACATCGACGGTGACCGTGCCCAGGTTGGGCACCTCCACAACGGCATCCAGATGGGTGGCAAACGCGGGCACGTTGCGGAATGTGACGCCGGTGACCTTGCCGTTCTCGCAGGTCGCCCGCACGCGGATCAGACCCGCCGGTGCCTCCAGCACGATATCGGTGACCGGCTCCGTCATCGGCAGCATGCCCGTCTCAAGCAGCGCCGTGGCCACGCAGATGGTGTTGGAGCCCGACATGCCCGGGTACTCCATGTGCTCCATGATCACGTAGCCGGCATCGGCCGCAGGGTTGGTGGGCGGCAGGATGACGTTGGCGCAGAGTGCCGGGTAGCCGCGCGGCTCGTTGAGCATCAGCTTGCGGAGCCAGTCACCGTGGCGCTCGAGGTGCTGCGCCTTCTCAAACATCGTGGCGCCCGGCACGTCCAGCACACCGCCCACAACCACGCGCCCGGGCTCCCCCGCCGCATGGACGTCCACGGCCTGGAGCATCCGCGCGAGCCGCATCAGCGCTTCCTCGCGTCCGCCACTTGGCGGGCCATGTCGCGCTTGGCGTCCCGCTCCGCAATCTCGTGGCGCCGATCCCAGGTCTGCTTGCCCTTGGCCAGCCCAAGACGGATCTTCGCCAGCCCACGATCGTTGATGTAGATCTCAAGCGGCACGACGGTGAGGCCCTTGGCCTTGGTCTTGATCAGCAACTCGTCAATCTCGTCGCGGTGCAGCAGCAGCTTGCGCGTGCGCTTTGGCTCGTGATTGAAGCGGACGTCTGTGGCGCCCCAGGGCGCAATGTGGAGGCCGATGATCCAGGCCTCGTTGCGCTCGATGCGCGCAAAGGCATCCGCGAGGCTCACATGGTGGGCGCGGACGCTCTTGATCTCGGTGCCGCGCAGCATGATGCCCGCCTCGAAGGTGTCTTCGATGGTGAACTCGTGCCGGGCTCTTCGGTTTTGGGCGATGGTCTCGCCCATGGGACTGACTCCTCATGATCGGCTGGGTGCTTAGTTTCGCACGGGCGCCATGCGCCAGACGCCGTCTGGCAGACGCACGAACGCCGGCCCGTTACCGGACCGGCGTTCTATGTGCTACCGACCACCCGGCCGGGACCGTCTCTAGGCGACGATCTCCGCCGAGGTGGTGCAGCGCTGACTACCGTCTATCACTGCACATCACCTCCTTTCGCTCCCCGGCACCGTAACCGAAAGATGCGCGGAGCGCAACCACCCAAATTTGGGAGTTCCTGCAAGTGCGGACGGGAGTGCGTTAGCGTCCTCCAAGCGGAGGGTAGACGAGAAGCTGCCGCAAGCCGGCCCGCCGCTAGCCGGCCCCGGCCCCGGCCCGCCGAGCCCCGTCGCCAGCGCGATCTAGGGCTTGATGCCCAATTGCTGCAGCCCCGTTGCCAGGACCGGATCGTCGCCCGGCTTTGCAGGCGGGCTGGTGTCAAAGACGTCGGGGACGATGCCCTTGCCGTGGATCCACACCTTGTTGGGCGTGAGCCAGCGGGCAATCGTGAGACGGAAGCCGCCGCTGTCGCCCTCAAGCTGCGTCCACTGCTGGACCGTGCCCTTGCCGTAGGTCTTGGTGCCAATCAGCATTGCCCGGCCGCGATCATGTAGCGCCCCCGCCACGATCTCTGACGCGGACGCCGTGTTCCCGTCCACAAGGATCACCACCTTGATTGATGGATCCGTGGCGGCGCCACCCGGCTGCGCGTCAACCTGTGTTTGGTTGCCCTGTGCGTCCTGCTCCCAGAACACAACGCCGTCGGCGAGGAACTGTGAGGCGATGGACCGGGCAGCAGTGACAAACCCGCCCAGGTTCCCCCGCAGGTCCACGATCAGCAGCTTCTGCCCGGCATCCACATCGGCCTTGACCGCGGCGGCAAAATCGGTGGCTGCATGTTCGGAGAAGCCCACAAGCTTGATGTAGCCCACCTGGCCGCCGGCGAGGGACTTCGTCTCCACCTCGGGCGCGATGATGACGGCCCGGATGATCTCCACCACGTAGGGCGTCCCGCCGGCACGCACCATCGTCAGGCGGACGGCCGTGTCCTTCGTGCCGCGGATCTTGCCCAGCGCCTCGTCCTGCGTCAGCCCGCCAAGCATCGTCCCGTCGATGGCCGTGATCACGTCGCCCGGCAGGAGGCCCGCCTTGTCGGCTGGCGAGCCCGGAATGGGCTTGACCACGGCAAGGCGGCAGTCTACGCCAAGCGTGGTGCAGGTGTTGCTTGCGCCCTTGGCGTCAACGGTGCCAATGGTGGCGCCGATGCCTGTGAACTCCCCGGCGATCCCCTGGAGGCTTGCCTTGTACTCCTCAGGCGTGAGGTACATCGAGAACGGGTCGCCGAGGGCCGAGATCATGCCCTTGATGGCGCCGTCGATCAGGACCTTGCGATCCACTGGGGTGCCGGCGTACCGATCGGTGACCGCGCGATAGGTGTCCCAGAACGGCTGGAAGTCCTGCGCCTCCGAGGCCGGCGTGCCGGGGGTGAGGGCTGACTGGCGCCCCAGCGTCCAGCCAGAAAGGAACAGCACCGTTCCCGCCAGGACGGCAACAAGGGCACCTGCAACAAGGGTGGCGCCCGGGCCGCGGCGTCGAGGCGTGGTGACGGGTGCTGGCTGCCTGGGCGTGATGGTGTCCGCAACCGGCTCCGTGGGGGCTGTCGCTTCGGGCTCAACCGGCTGCTGGTCCACGGTCACCACCTAGCGGATCAGGTACGTACGCACGGACAGCCACGAGCCCACGACACCAAGGCCAAGGCCAGTGCCCAGCACAAGCGTTGCCGTGTCGCGGCCAACGGGCCCCAACTCCAGGGGCAGCACGTTGAAGAACCCGGCCATCGCCGCCGACGCAGGCTGCGCCGCAGCGGCAAGGATGCCGATGGTGATCAGCGCGCCAAGCAGGCCCACGAGGCCGCCTTCAAAGATGAACGGCCAGCGGATGAACGCGTCCGATGCCCCCACAAGCCGCATGATCTCGATCTCCTCTGCCCGGGCCAGCACGGCGAGCCGGATGGTGTTCACCACGATGAACAGGACAATCAGCCCAACAATCCCCAGGATCACGGCACCCGCATTGCGGATGATCGTGGTGACGGTGGTCACGCGTTCCACCAGGGCCTGAATGTTGAGGACATTTCGGACGATCTTGGAGCCGCCCAGCGCGGCGGTCACCGCTGGCAGATCGCCTGGACTGCGGAGCTTCACGTTGAGGCTGGCGTAGAGCGGGTTGGTGTCAAGCGTGGTGGTGACGTCGCCGCGGCCCTGCGCCGCCTGCATGTCGCGGAACTTGGCGAGTGCCTCCTCGCGTGACACAAACGTGACCGATGCCACCTCCGGCATCGCTCTAACCTGCTTGATCAGACCGTCGATCTGGTCCTGTGTGGCGGTGTTCTGGACGTACGCCACAACCTCCACCTTCTGCTCCACAAACGAGAGGCTTGCCACCAAGACGTTCTGAAGCACGAAGAAGCCCGCGAGGAGCAGGAGCATCAGCACCATCGTGAGCGTTGCCGCGAGGCTCATGAGGGCATTGCGCCAGAAGCCCTGCCAGGCCCGCCGGAGCGAGAAGCCAATAAAGGCAAACATGCTGGTCTAGTCCGCCTGGTGGTAGGTGGCGCCGGTCTCGTCGCGGATGACGCGCCCGTCCTCAAGCGCTACCACGCGCTTGCGCAGGGCTGTCACCACTTCGGCGTCGTGGGTGGCCATCAGGATGGTCACGCCCAGTTCGTTGATCCGCAGGAGCAGCTGGATGAGCTCCCAGCTGATCACGGGGTCCAAGTTGCCTGTGGGCTCGTCGGCGATGATCAGCCGCGGGTCATGCACAAGGGCGCGGGCGATGGCCGTGCGCTGCTGCTCACCGCCCGAAAGCTGGTTGGGCAACTGGTTTGCCTGCCCGGTGAGTCCCACCAGGGCCAGCACCCGATCCACGGCGGGTCCCACCAGCGCCCGCTTCGTCCCCGTGACCTCCAGCGCAAACGCAACGTTCTCGCGGACCGTCTTGCGGGGCAGCAGCTTGAAGTCCTGAAAGACCACGCCAATCTTGCGCCGGATGCGGGGCACATCGCTGCGGCGGAGGTGGCTTAGGTCGTTGCCGTCCACAACGACATGGCCCTTGCTGGCGAGTTCATCGCGGATCAGCAGCCGCATCAGGGTGGACTTGCCGGCGCCCGACGGGCCAACAAGGAAGACGAAGTCTCCCTCTGGCACCACAAGGTCCACGTCTCGCAGCGCGACACGCCCGTTGGGGTAGCGCTTGGTGACGCCGTGGAGCACCACCACGTCCTTGCTGGTGCGCACGGCGTGGCGTCGGCCGGTGAGCCGCTCGAGGAAGGTGGGGGGTGCGGTGGCTGTCTGTGTCATGGGTGGCCCGGCGAGGCTAGCACCACCGCGAATGCCCCGCCCGTGCGCAGGTCAGTCGTCTCAGTCGTCCGAATCGTCGGCGGACGGCGGCCGACCCGTGGCGAGGCGATCAAGTTCGGCCTGCATGAAGGGGTCAAGGTCCCCGTCGAGGACGCCGCCGGTGTTGGAGGTCTCGTGCGAAGACCGCAGGTCCTTGACCATCTGGTACGGATGCAGCACATAGGAGCGGATCTGGTTGCCCCAGCCGGCGGTCACGTGCTCGCCGCGGATCTTGCGCAGCTCCTCTTCGCGCTTCTCGAGCTCTAGCTCCAAGAGGCGTGACTTGAGCACGCGGATGGCCAATTCCTTGTTCTGGGTGGCGGATCGCTCGTTCTGGCAGGTGACCACAATGCCGGTGGGGTTGTGCGTGAGGCGGATGGCCGACTCGGTCTTCTGGACGTGCTGTCCGCCGGCGCCCGAGGAGCGGAACGTGTCCGTGCGGATATCGTCCCAGTTGAGTTCAATCTCAACGTCCTCGTCTGCCTCCGGCATAACCTCCACCAGGGCAAACGTGGTCTGGCGGCGCTTCTGGCCGTCGTACGGGCTGATGCGGACCAGACGATGGACACCGCGCTCGGGGCGCAGCCATCCGTAGGCGAATCGCCCGGTGACCTCCACCGTGGCGCTCTTGATGCCCGCCTGCTCGCCTTCGGTGGAGTCCAGGATCTGCGCCCGGAACCGATGGCGCTCTGCCCAGCGCAGGTACATGCGGAGCAGCATCTCGGCCCAGTCTGTGGCCTCGGTGCCGCCTGCGCCCGCGCTGATGGTGATGACCGCGTTCTTGGCGTCGTAGTCGCCGGAAAACAGGAGCAGCGTGCGCTCGCGCTCAAACTCGGCCGCCAGCGCCTCGGCTTCGCGGTCTACGTCGGCCTGGGTCTCGGGATCGGGCGACTCGTTGAGGAGTGCCAGCAATTCAAGGAGGTCGTCTGCGCGCTTCTCGAGGCTGCGCCACAACGTTGCCTCTTCACGCAGAGCCTCTGCTTCGCGGAGCACCTTCTGGGCTGCGCGCTGGTCATCCCAGAAGCCGGGCACGCTTGCACGCGCGTCTAGATCTGCGAGGCGTGCGTCCTTGGTAGCGAGGTCAAAGCCGCCCCGAGGTCGCCCGGATCCGCTCCGCCAGTTCGCGCAGGGACGCGGCGTCCACTACGCGCGAACCTGGACTTCCTGGAGCAGGATCGGACGGAGTTCAATCAGCCGAAGGGCTGTCTTGCTCCGAGCGACGACGGGGTTCACACAAGGACAGTAGGCGTTGTGGGTGCAGACGCCGCAATTGCCGTCGCAATCGAGCGCAGCTGCATAGCTGCAGTTGCGGCAGTCGCGTTCACATGCGATCAGATCCACGAACTGAGCTTCCTCAGCTTGCTTCACGAGCTCCCTCACTCCGGATCTTCGCTGGTCAGTTGCGGGTCGGGCCCTAGGACGGAGAACGCTTCCCCACACGGCGCCAGGGGCTTTCGACGCCGGTCCCAGAAACGAAGAACGTTCCCCGGAGTATAGGCGGGCCTTCACGGCATTCCAAGGGGGCAGTCTGATGAAAGTGGGGCAAATCCATGCAGGGTGCATGAATTGTTCTAGTGGATCTGGCCGGAACCCTCAGGAACGGCCGGCGACAGCTCTCCGCCCGTGGCGAAATACACCGCCAGTGCACCCAGCTCGTGGACCACGGCGCGCGCAATCTCGCTCTGGTCATCCTGTATTGGCGATGTTCGGGTGGGCGAGCCGTAGGCGTTGATATCAAGGTCGGCGGCAAGCCGTAGGACGCGGAGCATGTGCGTTGGATCCGACACGAAGACGGCCGACGACAACCCGCGGTCGTGCATGAGCGCCGCCACGGAACGCATGGAGGTGAGCGTGTTGCGCGCCTTGTCTTCGCCGAAGATTGCCTCGGCGGGCACACCGTGGTCGATGGCGTAGGCGCGGGCCGTGGCAGCCTCCGTGGTGCGGTCGCCCGGGAGTTTGCCACCGGTCACGATGAACCAGCGGGCTAGCCCCTTCTGCCACAGGGCTACGGCGTGGTCCAAACGGGCCTGGAACACCGGTGACGGGCGCCCGTCGTATTGCGCGGCACCAAGGACAACGATGGCGTCCGCTGGGCGCTGCTCGTCGCGATCGCCCTGAACGGTGATGCGCCACGTTGCGAGAACCCCGGCAAGGACAACGGCTAGGCCGGTGGCGACAACTGCCAGCCCGACGTCCGCGGCTCTGCTCCGGCTTAGGCCCCGTGACACTTCTTGTACTTCTGGCCGGATCCGCACCAGCACGCGTCGTTGCGGCCAATGCGGGCGCCGGATGGGGTGAAGCCCGCCCGTGTCTGACCGGCCGCCGCAGCAGCGTCTGCACCTGGGACCTGACGAGCACTCTTCATCGGGTCTTCAGGCAGGCCGCGCACCGATTCGGCTCGTGGCAGGCTGGCGGCCCCGGGCTGGCGCAGCGCGGCAGCACCATCGCTGAGCGGCTGGTGCTGGTGCTGGTGGACTCCGGCTCCCGCAGCCGCGATGGCCGCGGCAGCGTCCGCTGCATCGGGGCGCGCAGGCTGGCCGGGGCCGCTCAGCGGCACGGTGGCTGGCTCGCGCTTCACGGTGACGCGGAAGATCGTGGTGGCCACCTGACGCCGGATCAGGTCGCGGAGCTCCTCGTAGAGGCGGTAGGCCTCGCGGCGGAACTCGTTGAGCGGGTCCTGCTGGGCATAGCCGCGCAGGCCGATGCCCCGGCGCATGTCGTCAATCTCAGTGAGGTGCTCAACCCAGAGGCTGTCGATGGTTCGCAGGAGCACAAATCGCTCCACCTGGGACCAGACCTCATCCCCGTGCTCGGCGGTTCGGGCCTCCAGCTGGGCGTCCACAAGGCCGCGCACATGCTCCACCAGCGTCTCGCGGCTCTGGGCGGCCTCGTCAAGCGCCTCCTCGGCGCTCTCCTCGGTATCCACACCCATCGCCTTGAGGGCAGCCGCAAACCCCTCGAGGTTCCACTCGGCCGGCGAGAGGCCGCTGGCGTAGGTGTCGGCCATCGCCTCCACCTCCTCATCGAGGAACTCGCGGACGGTCTCGGTCAGCGCCTCGTTGCGCAGGACCTTGTCGCGCTCGGCGTAGATGGTCTCGCGCTGCTTGTTGATGACGTCGTCAAACTCAACCACGCGCTTGCGGATGTCGAAGTTGAACCCCTCGACCCTGGTCTGGGCGCTCTCGATGGTCTTGGACACGATGCGCGACTCGATGGGCGTGTCGTCTTCCAGGCCCAAGCGGTCCATCAGCCCGGCAACGCGGTCTGAGGCGAAGCGCTTCATCAGGTCGTCGTCGAGTGAGAGGTAGAAGCGCGACGAGCCCGGATCGCCCTGACGACCGGCGCGGCCGCGCAACGGGTTGTCGATGCGACGGCTGTCGTGGCGCTCAGTGCCGATGATGTGCAAGCCGCCGGCCTGCACCACGGCCTCGTGGCCAACCTCGGTGATGGCCTTGGCCTCGGCCATGGCGGCATCGTAGGTGGCCTTGTCTACCTCGGCGGGGTTGAGCCCCTGCCGATGGAGGATCTCAGACGCGAGCCCAGCGGTGTTGCCGCCAAGCTGGATGTCCGTGCCTCGGCCGGCCATGTTGGTAGCGATGGTCACGGCGCCCGCACGACCTGCCTGCGCGATGATCGGGGCTTCCTTCTCGTGGAACTTGGCGTTGAGGACCTCGTGCTTGATGCCTCGCCGCTTGAGCAGCGTGCCCAGCACTTCGGACTTCTCAACCGAGACCGTGCCGACCAGGATGGGTCGTCCAGCCTTGGTCATCTCCTCGATCTCGTCGATGAGTGCGCTGAACTTCCCGGCCTCGGTCTTGAAGACAAGGTCGGGCAGGTCTTCGCGGATCATCGGGCGATGCGTCGGCACCGCGGTGACCTCGAGGTTGTAGATCTTGTGGAACTCCTCGGCCTCGGTCATCGCCGTGCCGGTCATGCCGGCCAGTTTGTCGTAGAGACGGAAGTAGTTCTGGAACGTGATCGTGGCCAGGGTGCGCGACTCGCGCTGGACCCGCAGGCCCTCCTTCGCCTCAACCGCCTGGTGGAGGCCCTCGCTCCATCGTCGACCCGGCATCTTTCGGCCGGTGAACTCGTCAACGATGATGATCTCGCCGTCCTCGACGATGTAGTCGCGGTCTCGCTTGTACAGGGCGTGCGCGCGCAGGGCCGAGTCAAAGTGCCGGGCAAGGCGCGGATCGGCGTCGTAGAGGTTCTCGATGCCGAGCATCTGCTCGATCTTGTCGATGCCTTCTTCGGTCGCCGAGACCGCCTTGTCCTTCAGGTCAACGAAGAAGTCGCCGCCCTCCTCCTCGCCTTCGGCACGCGCCTTCAGGCGGGGGACCAGGCGGGCGAACGTGAAGTAGAGGTCCGCGGACTCCTCCGCCTGACCGGAGATGATCAGCGGCGTGCGCGCCTCGTCGATGAGGATGTTGTCCACCTCGTCCACGATGGCGAAGGCTCGCTCGCGCTGTACGCGCTCCTCGAGCGTGTCCACCATGTTGTCGCGCAGGTAGTCAAAGCCAAATTCGTTGTTGGTGCCGTACGTGATGTCGGCGGCATAGGCCTCGCGCCGGGTGACCGGGCGCAGGTTCATCAGCCGCTCGTCCGTGGTGGGGAAGCCGGGCTCGTACACGTACGAGGTGTCATGGGCGATCACGCCCACGCTCAGCCCCAAGAAGTGGAACGCCGGGCCCATCCACTGGGCATCACGTCGGGCGAGGTAGTCGTTGACGGTGACAACGTGGGCGCCGCGGCCGGTGAGGCCGTTGAGCACAGCGGCGAGCGTGGGGATGAAGGTCTTGCCTTCGCCCGTCCGCATCTCCGCGATCTTGCCCTGATGGAGCGCGACGGCGCCCATCAGCTGCACGTCGTACTGGCGCATGCCCATCGTGCGCTTCATGGCCTCGCGGCCGGCCGCGAAGATCTCCGGGATCACCGCATCGAGGGCCGCCTGGATGCGGGCGAGGTCACGCTTGCGGCGTTCCTTGCGGACGTCGGAGCGTCGCTCCGGGTCCATGTCGAGCAGGTCGTCGTCCTGGCCGTCACGCTCGTGGACTACCTCGAGGATGTCCTCGCGGATGGCGCCCACGCGCTCGAGGATTTCGGCGTCAGACAGCGCCTCGTACTCGGGCTCAAGTGCGTTGGTCTGGTCGATGACCGGCTGCAGCCGGGTGACCTCGCGGTCGTTGTTGTCAAAGAATCGGGAGAGAAAGCGCATAGCCGCTCGAGTATAGGGTGCGCGCGCGGCTGGTCCCTCTTGGAGCGTGCCCAGCTGTCGCCAGTGGGCCGTTGACGGCGCCTACTTGGCGGGCGGGGCGTCCGAAGGGGTGACGGGCATGCCGCCGGCATCAGGCGGGGTGATGATCACCGTGCCAGCCGATCCCCCGCCACTTGTGCTGTTGTCCCAGCTGTTGTCCCAGACAACACCGGGTGCCGGCATCGGCTTGGCGATGACGACGCCGCCCTGATTGCCGTTCCACATGGTGGAGACCATGCTGCCCTGGGGGAACGCGGTGGCGGCGACCGCAGCGAGGCCAAAGACGGCCATGGTGCCGAGCCCCAAGACGCCGGTGACGATGACGCCTGCACGCATCAGGGTGCCTCCGTTCCGATGGGCTGGACGACGAGGGGGAGATCAACCGCCGGGGCGGGGGCCGCAACCCACTCGCTGCCGGTGACGTTGACGCTGAAGTTGTTGATGGGGCCGTTCTGCAGGGTGACTGCACCGTCAGGCCCGACAACCTTGATGATCCCGCCGTTGCCGACAAGGATGGGACCGCCAAGCCTCACGCCGATGCCGCTGTTCTGCTGCCAGTTGCCAGGGACAAACTGGCCGGCCGGGGCAATGGATGCAGCGAGTGCGGCAGCCGCGAAGACAAGAGCGGTGCCGCCGCCGAGAATGCCGGTGCAGATGAGGATGCGCTTCATGGTTGCCCTCGGACGCCGGTGACGGCGTTCAGGTTCCCTCCGGGCGTCAGCCGCCGGTCAGCTGCCAGAGCCCTGCGCCGTAGCCGGCGACAATCAGGACGAATGTGAGTGCCGCCAGACCAACCCACAGCGCCACGGAACGGGCCGTGGAGGCGGGGTTGACCGCGGGGTTGCGCAGCTCAGGGAGTTTGCCGCCCTTGAGCGACGCGCCCCAGCGCGATGACGTGAGACCGTCGCGCCAGTCTGCCTGGGCGCCAGTCTTGACCTCGAGGCCGCCCTTGCCATCAGGGCGGTGCAGCTGCAGGCTCATGGATCTCCGCGTGTAACTGTGATCAGGCGCCGGCCGTCGCCGGTGTCCCAGATGGTACGCCGTCCTCCGGGTCGTGGGCCACGCCGAATGGCCTACCGGAGCCGTCTTCCCACAGGAGCATCTCCTGGGCAAATTGCGCCTCCGACGAGAAGAGCGCGCCCACGGATTCGCCACGATGGATGCGCTTGATCGCCTCGCCAATCAGCGGCGCCACAGAGAGCACCTTGATCTTGGGGATGTGGCGCTCGGGGGCCAGCGGGATGGTGTCGGTGATCACAACTTCGCGGATGCTGGAGTTGCTGATCCGCTCAAGCGCCGGGTCGGACAGGACGCCGTGCGTGGCGCAGGCGTAAATCTCGTTGACGCCGGCCTTCTCAAGCGCGCGCGTGATCTCGATCAGGGTGCCCGCGGTATCGATCTCGTCGTCCACGATGATCACGCGCCGACCGCGGACCTCGCCGATGACGTTGATGACCTCAGCCCTATCCATGTTGCCGTGGCGCCGCTTCTCAACGATGGCCAGGGGGGCGTCCAGCAGCTCTGCAAACTGCCGGGCGCGCTTGGCGAAGCCAAGGTCCGTCACCACAACGCAGTCCTGAAGCTTGCGGTCAAGGAAGTAGCGGCTGAGGAGGTGGACCGCCGTGAGCTCGTCCACGGGGATGTTGAAGAACCCCTGGATCTGGCCTTGGTGGAGGTCCATCGTGAGCATCCGGTCCGCGCCGGCCACGGTGATCATGTCTGCCACGAGGCGGGCAGTGATGGGTACGCGCGGCTGGTCCTTCTTGTCGGAGCGGCCGTAGGCGTAGTACGGGACCACGGCGGTGATTCGTCCGGCCGACGCCCGCTTGAAGGCGTCGATCATGATCAGGAGTTCCATGATCGACTGGTTCACGGGCCGTGACGTGGGCTGGACCAGGAAGACGTCCTTCTCGCGAACGTTGTCCAGGATCCGCACAAAGATGTTTTCGTTGGCAAACGCGAACACTTCGGCCCGGCCCGGCTCGCCGCCGATCCAGTGGGCAATCTTGCGCGCCAACTCAGGGTTGGCATTGCCGTGGTAGATCTCAAACTGGTCTGCGTACACGGCTGCCTCTCCGTCTCCGAAGACGGTCACGAGTGACCGTTGCTGCCGCTGGGCTCTCCACCCGCCGGCGTCGGATCCTCATTGTCCCCGATGGCACCGCGGTCTGCTAGGCCCGCGCGGAATGCGGCAATGGCGGCAACCGTGTCGCCGGCGCTAAGGCGCATGACGATGACACCTCGGGCTGCTGGCGAGTAGCGGTTGATGGACTTGGTCTCGGTCCGGATGACCTGGCCGCCCGACGAGATGAGGACCAATTCCTCATCCTGTTCGGTGACCTGCTGGACCGCTGCAACGAGACCCGTCTTGCGGCCCTCGAGGGTGATCAGGCGGACGCCCTGGCCACCACGGTGCTTGATCCGGAACTCGGTGAGCGGGACGCGCTTGCCGTAGCCGGTTTCGCTGAGCACCAGCAGGTCCGCGTCAGGCTCCACAACGCTCATCGAGACGACGGCGTCACCCTGGCGGGCCAGACGGATGCCGATGACGCCCGCGGCGTCGCGACCCATGGGGCGGACCTCATCCTCGCCGAAGCGGGCGAGCATGCCCTGCGATGTGGCGATGATCACGTCGTCGGTGCCGCTCGACACCGATACCCAGGCCAACTCGTCGCCCTCAGCGATCGTGATGGCTCGGATGCCCGTGGCGCGGACGCGCTCAAAGGCCTCAAGCGGCGTCTTCTTGATGATGCCGCGACGCGTCGCGAGCACCAGGAAGTGGCCCGGGCCAAAGTCCGGCAGACAGATGGTTGCCACCGGGACCTCGCCCGATTCCACCTGGACACCGGGCAGGTTGATGATCGCAAGGCCCTTCGCCTGACGCGACGCATCGGGGATGGCGTGCACCTTGGCGCTGAACACACGCCCGCGGTTGGTGAAGAACAGCGCCCAGTCGTGCGTGTTGGCGGCGAGGAGGTGCTCCACAGCGTCCTCTTCGCGGGTGACGTGGCCGATGATCCCCTTGCCGCCGCGGTGCTGGCGACGATACGCGGTGACCGGCTGGCGCTTGATGTAGCCGCGGCGGCTGATCGTCACGACGACGTCCTCGTCGGCGATCAGGTCTTCGTCGGTCATCTCGCGCGACGAGTCATCAACGACGCGCGTCCGGCGCTCGCCCGCGTACTTGCGCTTCAGCTCGCGCAATTCGTCGGTGATGATCGCGAGGACGCGTGACGGGTTGGCCAGGATGTCCTCCAACTCGGCGATGAGCTGGATGATCTCGAGGTACTCGTTCTCGATCTTGAGCCGCTCCATCGCGGCGAGACGCCCGAGGCGGAGGTCAACGATCGCCTCGGACTGGCGCTCCGAGAGGCCAAACCGGCTCTGCAGGCCAAGCTTGGCGGCAGGCGTGTCGGCGGAGTGGCGGATGAGGGCGATGACCTCATCAAGGTTGTCGAGGGCGATCTTGAGGCCCTCGAGGATGTGGGCCCGGTCCCGCGCCTTGGTCAGGTCGTACTCGGTCCGGCGCCGCACGATCTCGCGCCGGTGCTCCACGTAGTGCCCGATGACCGCCTTGAGCGACAGCGTCTGGGGCTGGCCGTCCACGAGGGCGAGCATGTTGAGGTTGAACGCGGACTGCATCGCCGTGTGCTTGAACAGGTTGTTCAGCACCTTGTGGGGGTTGGCGTCGCGCTTGATCTCGATGTAGATGCGCATGCCGTCGCGGTCGGACTCGTCGCGCAGGTCCGAGATCCCCTCGAGCCGCTTGTCCTTGACGAGGTCAGCGATCTTCTCGAGCAGGGTTGCCTTGTTTACCTGGTACGGGAGCTCGGACACGATGATCGCCGTGCGGTCGTGTCGGGCCTCCTCAAAGGCAACCTGTGCGCGCACAACAACGCGGCCACGGCCATGCGCGTACATCTCGCGGATGGCGTCGACGGTCTCCATCTCGCCCGTGAGCGAGTTGCGGCGCGACTCAAACCGGTAGAGCGAGCCGCCCGTGGGGAAGTCCGGACCCTTGACGATCCGGCAGAGGTCGTCGTTGGTGATGGTGTTGTCGCCGATGTAGGCGATGGCGGCGTCGACCACCTCGCCTAGGTGGTGCGGCGGGATGTTGGTCGCCATGCCCACGGCGATGCCCGAGGAGCCGTTGACCAGCAGGTTTGGCAGCCGGGCCGGCAGCACCGACGGCTCCTTCTGGGTGCCGTCGTAGTTGTCCACGAAATTGACCGTGTTTCGGTCGATGTCGGCGAGCATCTCGGTGCTGATCGCGGTGAGGCGCGCCTCGGTGTACCGCATGGCGGCCGCGGAGTCGCCGTCCACGGAGCCGAAGTTGCCCTGGCCATCCACGAGGGGATAGCGCATCGAGAAGTCCTGGGCCAGCCGGACAAGCGCGTCGTACAGGGCGACGTCGCCGTGCGGGTGGTACTTGCCCATCACCTCGCCGACGATCGCGGCGCACTTGCGATACGAGCTGGTTGCCGACAGGCCCATCTCGCCCATCGTGTAGAGGATGCGGCGGTGGACCGGCTTGAGGCCGTCGCGGACGTCCGGCAGCGCGCGCGCCACGATCACGCTCATCGCGTAATCGAGATACGAGACCCGCATCTCGTCCTCGATGCGGATCGCCTTGACGTCGCCCATGTCGTCGGTCACGTGGTCGGAACTCCTTGGTGGGGTGGTCGGTCAGCGGGCGGTGGGGATCAGGCTCTGGCCACAACGGTTCGCGTGGCGGGTGGCACCTCGAGGCCGATGCCGGCTCCGAGGAACTCCGCCGCGGCAACCGAGGCGCGGGAGGTGCTGGTGGCGCCGGGCTGGCGGCGAATGCCGTTTAGGCTCGCGCGGAGGCGTGTTGCGTCGCCAGTGGGGAGTTTGGCGAGCGTGTCGCGAAGGACCCAGGCGCGAAGGCCATCGGCGGTTGCGACGGCGCTATCGGCCTCTGCCCCGATGAAGGTGATGACCGGCGTGCGGTCCACGAGCAGCAGACTGCGGAGCGCCCAGGACAGCGACTTCTGCACGTCCGGCTCGGCGTCGCCAATCAGATCGCCCACGATGGCGAGCCCGCGGCGGGCGATGGCGGCCTGACGGCCGGCCACGCGATCCGCAAACGGCAGCACGGCAACCGTGGATCCGGCAAGGCGCCGCTCCCAGCGCGAAGGGGAGTAGACAAGTTGCTCCAGCTCGGCCCAGCGGAAGGGCTCCGCGAGGATGCCCGTGGCGCAGACATGAGCCAGGGTGTCCACGGTGATCCAGTCAGACGCTGCGCGGGCGGTTGCCCGCACCAGCTGCCATGTGCGCTCGGGATCGGCCGTGATTGAGCGGGTGAGGAGATCAAACGCCAGCCAGCGCAGCTCCAGCACGGGCTCTCGAAGCAGCAGGTCCGCCGCATCTAGGAGGACGGTGCTTCGATCGCGGCGCGTGGCGGCGCGGATGCCGCGGGTGACGCCGTTCAGCAGCGGGCTGCGGACGCCAAGGAGTTGACCGATGCCGGGCGCGACACGGCGCTGGCCCTCGAGGTACTCCGGGTCGGCGAGGGCGGGCAGACCAGTGCGCAGGGCCGCCGTGAGGGCTGCCGGATCCTGGACGAGGTCCCCGGCCGCGCGACCAAGCGCCATGGCGCTCACGAGGTGCGCGGCGACAAACGTGCGGGCGCGCTCGGTGGTGGCAGATGCCATCGGCGTGGTTGTCATGGCGCTCCGCCGGGGGTCCCGAGCGCCGCGCTGGCAGTTGCCTCGTCGGTGAAGGCGAGCTCGTAGCGCGCCTTCAGTTCCGCTTTGCGGTCATCGGTAGCGGCGACATACGTTGCGGTGGACGTTGCGAGGATGTTGCCTGCGGCGTCGCGCAGGACACCCTCCGCCTCCACAACGCGGCGCCTGGCGGAGACGACCCGGCCCTCGCCGCGGATGGGCGCGCCGATGGGGACAGGCTTCTTGAACTCGATGTTCATTCGCGCCGTCAGACCCCACAAGTCGTGTTCAACAAGTGCCCATGCCATCACCTCATCAAGGATCGTCGAGACGATCCCGCCATGGGCGATCCCCTGCCAGCCCTCAAAGCGCGAGTCAAGGACCAGCTCGGTCCAGCACTCGTCATCCGCAGCGTGCAGAGCCAGTTGGAGGCCATGCGTGTTGAGCGTCCCGCAAGCGAAGCAGTTGTGCGGCGCAAGCAGGACGCGCCGGCCCGCGATGCGAATATCGCCCGGGTTCTCGGCAACGCGCGCGGGGGCCTCAGATGTCAAGGTTGCGCACCTTGCGGGCCTCGGACTTGATGAAGTCCTTGCGCGGCCCCACGCGCTCGCCCATCAGCATCGTGAAGATCCCATCGGCAGTGGCCGCGTCTTCAACCTCAACCTTGAGCAGCGTCCGGGTCTCCGGGTTCATCGTGGTGTCCCACAGCTGGTCGGCGTTCATCTCGCCAAGACCCTTGAACCGCTGGACGCTCAGGTTCTTGGTGTTGAACTCCTTGATCCGCAGGTCGCGGTCCTTCTCAGACTGCGCGTATTTCGTCACCTTGCCGGTGGAGATCCGGTAGAGGGGCGGCTGCGCGATGTAGAGATAGCCCGCGTCGATGATCTGGTTCATGTGGCGGTAGAAGAACGTCAGGAGCAGCGTTCTGATGTGGGCGCCGTCCACGTCGGCGTCGGTCATGATGATGATCCGGTGGTAGCGGAGCTTCGTGATGTCGAAGCTGTCGCCGATGCCCGCGCCAAGCGCGATGATCAGCGGACGGACGTTCTCCGAGCTCAGGATCTTGTCGAGCCGTGCCTTCTCAACGTTGAGGAGTTTGCCGCGGAGCGGAAGGATGGCCTGGAACCGTCGGTCCCGGCCCTGCTTCGCCGAGCCGCCGGCCGAGTCACCCTCGACGAGGTAGACCTCGCTCTTGGCGGGGTCGCGCTCCTGGCAGTCGGCGAGCTTGCCGGGGAGGGCAAGGCCGTCGAGCGCGCCCTTGCGGATGACGAGATCTCGCGCCTTGCGGGCAGCTTCGCGAGCGCGTGACGCCGTGAGGCACTTCTCGACGATCCGCCGTCCGTCGCCCGGGTTCTCCTCGAGGTACTGAGCGATGGCGTCCGCAACGGCGCCCTCAACCTGGCCTGCAACCTCGGCATTGCCCAGCTTGGCCTTGGTCTGGCCCTCAAACTGTGGCTCGGTCAGCTTGACGCTGACAACGGCGGTCAGGCCTTCACGGACATCGTCGCCCGAGAGGTTGTTGTCCGCTTCCTTGAGGACACCTGCGCGCTTGGCCCAGTCGTTGATGGAGCGGGTGAGTGCCCGGCGGAAGCCCGTGATATGCGTGCCGCCGTCAACGGTGTTGATGTTGTTGGCGAACGCCAGCACGTTCTCGGTGTAGGTGTCGTTGTACTGGAGCGCCACCTCGATGGCGGTGCCGCCATCACGACGGTCAACGTAGATGGGCCGGAAGTGAAGGGCCTCCTTGTTCCGGTTCAGGTGCCGGACGAAGGACACGAGGCCGCCTTCGAAGTAGAAGGACCGCTCGCGCTCGTTGCGCTCGTCGAGCAGCGTGATCCACACACCCTTGGTCAGGTATGCGGACTCGCGCAGGCGGCTGACGATCGTGTCGAACGCGTATTCCGTCTCCTCGAACATCTCGGCGTCGGCCTGGAACGTTGTCCGGGTTCCCTTGCGGTCACCCTGCGGACCAACCTTCGTCACGGGACCGAGCGGCTTGCCGCGCGAGTACTCCTGTGACCAGACGCCACCGTCACGCGCTGTCTCTACGCGCAGCCACGAGGACAGCGCGTTGACAACGGACACGCCGACGCCGTGGAGTCCGCCGGAGACCTTGTAGCCGCCTCCGCCAAACTTGCCGCCGGCGTGGAGCACGGTGTGGACCACTTCGAGGGCGTCCTTGCCAGTTGAGTGCCGGCCAACCGGCACGCCGCGGCCATCGTCCTCAACGGTGAGCTTGCCGTCCTGGTGGATCGTCACGGTCACGGTGGTGGCGTGCCCGGCCATCGCTTCGTCAATCGAGTTGTCGACAACCTCCCACACCAGATGGTGCAGGCCTCGGATGTCGGTTGACCCGATGTACATGCCGGGGCGGCGTCGCACTGCCTCCAGACCCTCGAGGACCTGGATGCTTGCGGCCGTGTAGTCGCTGCCCGGGGCGGCTTTAGTCTTGCTGCCGCCGGAGCGGCCGTTGGGACCGGTCGATCGCGGTCGGTCGCCAGCGTCGGTCACGCGGTTCCTCCGATCAGGCGCTCGAACAATCGGCCGAGCTCCTCGTCGCTGTAGTACTCGATAACAATGCGGCCACCGGCCCTCGATCGGGTGAGGCTTACCTTGGTGCCAAGGTGTTGGCGAAGGCGCTCCTCGACACGCTCGAGATCCGGATCCAGCCCGGGGGCCGGCGTGGTGGTGACTGCCTGCTTTGGTTCGCGCAGTCGCCGAACAAGCTCCTCCGCCTGCCGCACAGACATGCCCTGGGAAATGACGGTCCGGGCTGCCTGGGGCTGGCCCGCCGCGGGCAGCCCGCCGATGGCGCGCCCATGTCCGGCGGAGAGACGCCCATCCGCGATGGCGGTCTGAACGTCGGGATGGAGGTCAAGAAGCCGAAGGCTGTTGGCGACGGTTGCCCGCGCCTTGCCCACGCGTTCGGAGACGCGCTCCTGCGTCATGCCGAATTCGTCGATCAACTGACGATATGCCGTGGCTTCGTCGATGGGATCAAGGTCGGCGCGCTGCAGGTTCTCAACCAGCGCCACTTCAAGCTGGTCGCGATTCGCAAGTTGACGGACGAGCGCAGGGATCCGCTCAAGACCGGCTAGGCGCGAGGCTCGGACACGGCGCTCGCCGGCGATCAACTGGTAGCCGTCGATGGTCTCGGTGACAAGGACAGGCTGGAGCACCCCGTGTTCGCGGATGCTTGCCGCCAAGTCGGCCAGGTCGGCGTCGTCCCAGTGCTTGCGCGGCTGGTACGGGTTAGCGGTGACGCGCGACAGGCTGATCTCAACGACAGCTCCGTCGGCGTGCGCGCGCTGCGGGATCAGTGACGTCAGGCCGCGACCCAGCGCGGACGATCCGCCTGCTCGTGTGCTCATGCGACCGCACCACGGAGCTCGCGAGCGCCTTCGCGGGGACCGCGGCGGTCACGGCGTTCACGAAGCTCACCGGCAAGCAGCGCGTACGCCTCGGCGCCCTTGGAGTCCGGGCGGTACAACGCGATCGGCAATCCGTGGCTTGGCGCCTCCGAGAGGCGAACGCTGCGCGGCACGACTGTCTTGAACACGGCATCGCCCAGATGGCGGCGCACCTCGTCGGCGACCTCCGTGGACAGGTTGGTACGGCTGTCGAACATCGTCAACAGCACGCCGGTAATGTCCAGATCCGGGTTCAGTGCTTCGCGCACTAGGTTGATCGTCGAGACGAGCTGGGTCAGGCCCTCGAGGGCGTAGTACTCGCACTGGATTGGAACCAGGACACTGTCGCAACCCGCCAGGGCGTTGACGGTCAGCAGGCTGAGGGACGGCGGGCAGTCCACGAGGACCCAGTCCCAGTCGTCACGGATCCCAGCTATGGACGCCCCAAGGCGGCGCTCGCGGCCAACCTTGTCCGCCAGCTCAACTTCGGCTCCCGCCAGCGAAATCGATGACGGTACGAGGCGAACGCCGGCCACTGGCGTGGCGACGTGGAGTTCGTCGAGGGGGCGGCCATCCACAAGGGCGTCGTAGACGGATCCCGCAACCGCGCGCCGATCCACACCGAAACCGCTCGTCGCATTGCCTTGGGGATCAAGGTCGATGACCAAGACGCGGTCGCCGAGGAGTGCCAAGTAGGTTGCGAGATTGACCACCGTGGTGGTCTTACCGACGCCGCCCTTCTGATTCGTGCAGGCGATCGTCTGGCCCACGCAACCTCCGGTGACGGTCTGATTGTTGAACGTGAATTCTAGCATCCGAGGCCCTCCGGGCGACCGCGGCGAGATTGGGGAAGGCGGGACGCGATGATCGCAGAGGGCACATATCTGGGACGTATCCGCCACTTTGTTGCCACTTATCTCGTTCGGCCGCCCGATGTTTCACGTGAAACACCGGGCGCGGTCTCGTCGGCCAGGGCGCCCGCAGCGAACCGCCTAGCCGGGACGGGGTTGTTTCACGTGAAACATCGGGCGGCCAAAAAGCTTGAATGGGTTACGGCTTCTTAGTCGCTCGGCAATTGCCGCGCGTAGAGTCGCGTGGGATACTCCACCGACCCAAGGAACCGCCGATCGACCTGGTTGCGCTCGAGCTCGCACCAGCGCCGGCTCGACTGCCGAGGCACAACGTTTCGATGCAATTCACCTTTGCCGCGGTGTTCGCCGTGGTGACTGCCCTCGCCGAATTCGGGGCTGCTCACTACCTGCAGATTGGCGACGCGTTCCTTCACCCCGTTCTGGTTCTGGGCGCCATCTGGGCGACAGCCGGCAGCGACGAGGCGGGGCTTGCCTGGTGCTTCACCGGCGGGCTTGTCCTTGATGTTGTTTCACAGCGCCCGCTCGGATCTACTGCCTTCGCGCTGCTTGTCGCCGTGCGCCTTGGTGCCCTCGCCGCCGGCCAGTTGGGCGCGCTTCGGGCTCTGGCCCCAATCGTTGCCGTTGGCATCGCAAGCCCCATCTTCACGCTCCTCACCATTGCGACAACCACATTGCTTGCGTCGTCAGCGTCCTCGCCGCTCGCTTCGTCGGCCCTCTCGATCGTGGTGCCGTCGCTGGTCTACGACGTGATTGTCGCGGCGCTCATCGGACCCCTCGTGATGTCCATCGTCCTTCGCCGACGCGAGGTTGAGCGCATCTGATGGCAAAGTTTGACCCGATGGCTCCATCTCGGCCAACCGAACGTCGGCCGATCCGGTTTGCCGCCTTTGGCCTTGCCACCGTGCTCCTCTTCAGCCTGCTGACGGTTCGGCTTGGCTATCTCCAGATCACGAATGGACACGTGTACGCCGCACGGGCTGAGGCAAACCGGACTGTCTCGGTCTCAATCCCCTCACCGCGAGGGCTCATCTACGACCGCCAAGGCAACCTTCTTGCGGCCAGCGTCGCCACCTATGCCGTGAAGATCAAGCCGTCCGACCTGCCATACAGCCAGCTTCAAACCGTCGCCGCGCGTCTGTCCTTACTGCTCGGCATTCCTGCTGCAGACATCCTCTCCACGGTTGACAGTTCCTCCGGTTCACGTTTCGATCCCGTGCGCGTGGCACGCGAAGTGCCGGAGGCAACGGCGCGGCTTATTGCCGAGTCCGCCGCCGACCTGCCAGGCGTTGAGGTTGCAATCGAAACGCGCCGGTCCTACCCAGTGGGCGCGCTCGTGGGCCACATTCTTGGCTACACCGCACCCATTGATGCAGCG
>CAIYHO010000100.1 GCA_903925955.1 uncultured Chloroflexota bacterium | reverse complement strand
CTGGCTCAGGAAGCTGATCGACTCGCTGAGGACGCTCTCGATGATGAACCCGCTGATGACGATGGTCGCGGCGGCGGCGGTGAGCATGACCGCCCGGACGAGGCGCTCGCGGCGGCGGCGCGCGGCGCTGCCGCGGAGCGTGAACCCTGGGGAGGCGGGAAGGGCCTGAGCCATGATCGGCGCGAGCTCCGTTTAGCGGGCAGAACGAGCGGGTTGCCTGTGCAGAATAACGAACAGGCCGGACCCGCGACCGGGCCCGACCTGCTCAAGAGGAGGAGGAGCTACTTGACGGCAGCCCAGGCGTCGCGCGACGCGGTCAGGGTTGCGGCGGGGAGGTTGACGTAGGGGACGGTCTCAAGGACCTTGCTGATGGTCCCCTCAGCGAGGTAGTAGGTGACGTATGCGCCAATTGCCGGATTGGCGGCGGCCTTGGCCTTGTTCACGTAGATGTAGAGGCTGCGGGACAGCGGGTAGCTGCCGTCGGCGATGGTCGTGGCGTCGGGGGCCACGCAGGTCCCGTTGACGTCCTTGGAGATCTTGATCTCCTGGACCTTGTCCTTGTTCTCCTCGGCGAAGGCGAAGCCCACCCAGCCAAGTGAGGTGTCGGAGCCTGCGATGCCGTCGATGATCGCGTTGTCGTTGGCAGACGCGGTGTAGTCGGGGCGGGTGATCGTGACGTCCTGCTTGCGGGTCGTCGCGATGCCCTTGAAGGCAATCTCGACAAAGCTGTCGTAGGTGCCGGACTCTTCCCCGGGGCCGGTGATCGCCAGGGCCGCATCGGTGAACACGGTGTTGGAGCCCAGCTCCTTGGCGATAGCCTGCGCGTCGCTCCACTTGGCAAAGCCCGTGGACTCAGGGCCAACGAGCGCGTAGAGGTCCGCGAAGCTGAGGCATGCGGTCGTGGTGTTCTTGACCGAGGTCAGGACCGACATGCCGTCAAACGCGATCTTGAGCTCAACGTACTCGATGCCCTTGTCGGCGCAGAGCTTGGCCTCTTCGGCCTTGATCTTGCGCGAGGCGTCCGAGATGTCGGTCTCGCCGGCGCAGAAGGTCTTGAAGCCGTCGCCCGTGCCGGGGCCCGTGATCGTGTACTTGAAGTCCGGGTTGGCCGCGGCAAGCGCCTCGGCAACGCCGGTGGAGATCGGCTCAACGGTGGAGGAGCCCGAGACGATGATCGAACCGCTGATGGCAGCAGCCTGGCTCTGCGCGGCGGTCGGGCCGGCGGTCGGGGCGGCGGCGCTGGGCGCCGGGGTGGCGGAGCTGCCGCAAGCGGCAACAAGGACCATGGCCGCCAGTGCAATTGCGCCGGTGCGAGCAAACGTGCGTAGCTTCACGGAGTTGTCTCCTGGGTGCCGGACATGCGCGCTGGTCCGGCTGATGCGGTGGGTATGCCGCAACGGTGCCGGAACACTGTCAACGCCCGATGACCCGTGTGTTAGAGGTGTGTTAACGATCCGGCCCATCCAGCCGATACCCAACCCCGCGGACGGTGACCAGACACGTGGGCTGCTCGGGGTCTGCCTCAATCTTTGCGCGCAGCCATCGAACATGGACGTCCACGGTGCGGCCCCCGCGGCCGTCGGCTGTGGCCGCGGCGCCCCACACGCGGACCAGCAGTTCCTCTCTGGTCCATGCGCGCCCGGGATTGCCTGCCAGCAGCGCCAGAAGGCCAAACTCCTTGGGCCGGAGGTGGACCGGCTTGCCGTGGCGACGCAGCCCATGGGCCGAGAGGTCCAGCTCCAGGTCGTCGCCGAACCGCAGCCTGTTGCTCAGGGTTGGCGCGTCCATCACCTGGGCGTCCTGCCAGGCGAGCCGCCCGACAAGCTCGGCTGCCGAGATGGAGCTTGGGAGGGCGTCGTCAAAGCCGGCGTGGAGTGCTGCGAGGCGGCGCTCAACATCGGTGGGTGCTGACACGTGGATGATGCGGATCGAGGGCCGGCGCACGCGCTCGCCCTGGACCAGCGCCAGCTCCAGCGCGGAGGCAGGCGGCTCGGAGCAGACGATGATCCGCGGAGCGCTCGCGGCGAGCAGGTGGCGGAACTCCGCGAGGTCTCGCGTGACCCGCACCGAGCGGAGCGGATCCAGCGCAGCCATGTCGGCAGCAGGCCCGCCCGCAGCCAAAACCAGCCACCCGGGACCGGCGTCAGGGCGGGTCGGGACGGGTGGTGCGACGGAGCCGAGGGGGAGAGGTTGGACGAGAGCCACGGTTGGATAGTCGCGACGACTGGTCAACACTGCGTTTCGACCGCTATAACGGGGTGTCAACACCGAAGTCCGCGGAGCTTCGCCGCGCGGTGGATGCCGCACGGGTTCGACGGGTGCGGCAGACTGTGGGGTGTCGGCGCCCAAGGCGCGCGGCGGCACGGAGCTGGGAGCGGCAGTGGACGGGATGGACGACCTCGAGGGCAGCAGCCGATCTGCGGAGGGCAAGCCGAGCACGGGCACGTCGTGGACGTCGTGGGCGTCTGGCGAGATGATCGTGGACGCCCGTCGAGCAGCCAAAGCGGAGCGCAAGCTTGCCAAGCTCGCGTTGCTCCTTGACCCGGTTGCCGCGGAGCAGGAGTTTGACCGCCGCGCTGCTGCCAAGGCAGCCAAGACCGAGCGCAAGAAGGCCAAGAAGGCCAACGACAAAGCTGAGAAGGCCGCCAAGGCGCGTCTCAAGGCGCAGCAGTTGGCCGCCCGGGCCACGGAGAAGGCCGATCGCGCCGAACTCAAGGCCCAGCGCCAAGCTGCTCGAGCGCTCGCGCGGGAGGCCGCCGCCGAGGAAGAACTCGCGGGTCTTGCGCGGGCCAGCGCTCCCGACGCCGTCACCCACGGGGATCGGGGAGCATCGGCTGCCGGGGCGCTCCTGGCGGACCTTGCGGAGCTTGTGCGCCAGGTCTCAGAGCCTGCGGCGCCGCGTGATGCCAACCTCGCTGCTGCGCCGAAGCCGATCGCCGAGCCCGAGGCCGTCGAGCCCGCCGAGCCCGCGCCCGTGCCCGAGGCCGCCGCCGTGCCGCAGCTCGAGGCCGAAGCCGCCGCCGAGCCCGCGCGGGTCGAAGGCTTTGACGACGACGCGCCGCTGGCCGAGGCCCCCGAGGCCGAAGCCGCCGCCGAGCCCGCGAGGGTCGAAGGCTTTGACGACGACGCGCCGCTGGCCGCTTTCCGCCCGTGGCAGGGCGAGACGGCTCAAGATG
>CAIYHO010000099.1 GCA_903925955.1 uncultured Chloroflexota bacterium | reverse complement strand
GGCTGACCACGCGGCGGCAGGCCGCCGGTCGACTACGGGGCGATGCCCCTGAGCCCTGACCCCTCTCGCGGCCTGCTGCGCCACCCCGACTTCCTCACGCTGTGGGCCGGCGAGACCGTCTCGGTCTTCGGCAGCCAGGTGACACAGCTGGCGATCCCGCTGATCGCCGCCACCCTCATGCACGTCTCGGCGTTTGAATTCGCCTTGCTGGGCATCGTGGAGATGGTGCCGTTCATCGCGCTCAGCCTGCCGGCCGGCGTCTGGGTGGACCGGCTGCGGCGGCGGCCCATCCTCATTGCGTGCGACCTTGGCCGGGCGGCGGCTATCGCCACCATCCCGTTGGCGTTTGCCTTCAACGCGCTCACCATCTGGCAGCTGTACGTGGTTGGCGCGGTGACCGGCTGCTTCAGCGTGTTCTTTGATGTTGCCTACCAGAGCTACCTGCCGTCGCTGGTTGACCGGGAGCAGCTGGTGGACGGGAACTCGAAGCTGGAGATCAGCCGCTCGGCCTCCGCCCTGCTGGGGCCTGGCCTGTCGGGGGCCCTCATCGGCATCGTCCGCGCGCCGCTGGCCATGACGCTCGACGCGGTCAGCTACCTCGGGTCCGCAGCGTTCCTACTGTGGATCCGCCGCGCGGAACCGCCGGTCCCGCGGCATGACGAGGCAACGGGTGAGCAGCCCACGATGCGCTCGGAGATCCTGATCGGGCTGCGCTGGGTCACCGGGCACCCGCTGCTGCGGCCAATCGCCGTCACCACCGGGCTCTTCAACCTGTTTGGCCAGTTTGCAAACGCGATCTTCCTGCTCTACCTCGTGCGGGATCGGGGCCTGTCCGCCGAGCTCATCGGGATTGCGCTCTCGATTGGCTCTGTTGGCGTGTTGGCGGCGGCGCTCGTGGCCAACCGGATGACGGCCCGGTTCGGCCTTGGCCGAACGCTGATCCTGAGCACGCTCGTCTTCAGCCTTGAATGGCTGGTGGTGGCTGCTGCGCCCAACGACCTGATCGTGCCGGCGACGGTGCTGTCCGTGTTTGCGGGCGGCTTTGGCGGGGTGGTCTGGAACATCAACCAGGTCTCACTGCGCCAGGCGATCACACCTGCTGGCCTCCAGGGCCGGATGAACGCCTCAATGCGGTTCATCGTCTGGGGGACCATCCCCATTGGCCTGCTCGCGGGCGGCGTGCTGGGGACGGTCATCGGCCTGCACGCCACGATCTGGGTGGGCGCCATCGGCTCGCTGGTTGCGTTCCTGCCGGTGGCGCTGTCGCCGGTGCGCTTGCTGCGGACGATGCCGGAGCCGCTCGAGGCGGCCTGACCCGGGCGGCCGCGGGCGGCCAGCCGCCTGGCTGATCGGTGGGACCGATCGATTCCACGCGCGCCACCCGCGACTGATCGGTGGCACCGATCAAATCGACCGGTTTTGGGGCTTCTGGGCGCCGTTAGGCGTCGGATTGATCGGTGGGACCGATCACCGGGGCACCTGCAACACGAAATCGATCGGTGGGACCGATCACGCCCGGAGCCATGGCCGTCGCCGCGCTACGACTCCAGCATCGGGATGTGGACGCCGCGCTCGCGGGCGATGTCGATGGCGTGCTCGTAGCCCGCGTCCACGTGGCGCACGACGCCCATGCCCGGGTCCGTGGTGAGGACGCGCTCCAGCTTGCGGCGCGCGAGGTCCGTGCCGTCCGCCACGACCACCATGCCCGCGTGCTGGCTGTAGCCGATGCCCACACCGCCGCCATGGTGGATTGACACCCACGTGGCGC
>CAIYHO010000098.1 GCA_903925955.1 uncultured Chloroflexota bacterium | reverse complement strand
TTCGCACGCCAGGATGCAGATGCGGCGTGCGAACTCAGCGTGCCGGCGGGCCGGGTGAGTCTGGCGTGGGTCACGGCGCGCGGGGTCACGCCGCGCGCGGTCACGCCGCGGGGCGGGTTGGGACGCGACGGCGCGCGCGGGTCACGGCGCGGGACGGGTGGGGCGAGCGACGGCGCGCAACCAGCCGCCGCACCGCTCAGCCGCCCAACCGCTCAGCCTCGCGGGGTCGGCGGGCTCCAGTTCATCAGCCACTCATGGTGCGGATCGACGGTGAAGTGCCAGGCCCGGTTTGGCCCCGCCATGATGTTGAGGAACCAGCAGTCGTACCCCGCAGGCACCCCCACCGGGTGATAGCCGCGCGGCACCAGCACAAGGTCGCCGTCCATCGGGGTCATCGTCTCGTCCAAGGAGAGGTCTGGCGTGTACACGCGGGCAAACGCAAACCCCTGCGGCCGCGCAAACCGGTAGTAGTAGAGCTCTTCCAGGGCTGCCTCGACCGGCGGGTTCTCCGTGTCGTGCTTGTGGGGCGGGTAGCTGCACCAGTTGCCGCCCGGCGTGAACGCCTCAAACGAGATCAGCCGGCCGGCCGCGTCGCCACCGGGCGGGAGCAGGTGGTGGATTCGACGTGCGGTGTTGCCGGAGCCGCGGTCCTCCACAAGGATCTCGGACGCGCGGATGTGCGCCGTTCGCCGCACCGGACCGCCGGGCGCCGCCGCGATACCCACCAGCGCGGTGGTGGAAGCGACAACCGAGACGTCAAGCCCCGGCTCAACCAGCACCACCTCGGCAGGCGGCCCGTCAAACACCGACATTCGCGACCCCACGCGCTCAAACGAGTGCGCCCCCGCGCGCACCGAGGCGTACCCCTCCAGCAGCAGGACCAGGCGCTCCTGGTCATCGGCCGCCCGCGCAATCTGCTGGCCGGGTTCCAGGCGATAGACGTGGAACGTGGTCCAGGTCCAGCCGGCCGACGCAGGGTCGATGGCGCAGACGAGGCCATCGGAGCCGCGGGGCAAGGCCCGAACCAGGAGCGGGTGGTTGGCGGGTGCGCGCATGGGAGCGGCAGGAACCTCGGTTGTCGCCATTTTCGGCGCTGGTGAAGACGGCAGTGCGCTGCGTCAGGCCACAGCATACGGCCGCCAAATGCGATCTTCCCTCATATCATGCAATCGATTACAATCTCCTGCAGCGCGAACCCGCAGCCGCACACGCCGCAGCTCGGGGTCGCTGCCCACACGCCGCAATTCGCCGGAACCCGTTGCATAACCCAGTCGCGTAACCCCCGCCGCACGCCCCGCCACACACTCGCCACGAAGGAGCACCCAGGTGACCACCGACTATCCGAAGCTCCACCTCGGCACCGCGCCTGACAGCTGGGGCGTCTGGAACCCGAGTGGCGACCCGCTGCAGACCCCGTGGGAGCGCTACCTCGACGAGGCGGCGGGAGCCGGCTACAAGTACAGCGAGCTTGGCCCCTTCGGCTACCTTCCCACGGACCCGGGCATCATCCGCGAGGCGTATGCCAAGCGTGGTCTGACCCTGACCGGTGGCACCGTGGCTATGGGGCTCCAGCACGGCAAGGCGGCGCTTGAGCAGGCCAAGGCCGACTGCGACGCCGAGATGGCAATCCTTGCGCCCAACGGCGCCAAGCACCTGGTCATCCTGCCCCAGGGGTACACGGACATGGACGGGAAGCTCACGATGAGCCCCACCCTGACCGATGACGAGTGGGCCAACCTCAACAGCGGCATGAGCGAGCTTGGCAAGTACGTCGCCGACAAGCACGGGGCAGTGCTGGTCTTCCACACCCATGCCGACAGCCATGTGGGCACCCAGGAGGAGATTGAGCGCTTCCTCGACGGGACCGATCCTGAGACCGTCCAGCTCTGCCTCGACACCGGCCACGTGGCGTACTGCGGCGCCGACAACCTCAAGATCATCGCGGACTACCCGGATCGTGTGCAGTACGTCCACCTCAAGCAGGTTGACCGCGCCATCCGCGCCCGTGTGGCCGAGGGCAACCTGGGCTTCCCGCCCGCCGTGCGCCTGGGCGTGATGGTGGAGCCGCCGCTTGGCGAACCCGACATGCCCACGCTGCTGGCCGCGCTGGCCGCGCTTGACCGCGACCTCTACTGCATCGTGGAGCAGGACCTCTACCCCTGCGACTTTGACAAGCCCCTGCCCATCGCCATCCGCACGCAGCAGTACTTCAAGGGCTGCGGCCTTACCGCCGGCCACCCGGTCCGCTGACGCGAATCCGCTGACACCTACCGAAACGACGGAGACCCACACGACATGACTATTCGCGTCGGCATCATCGGGACCGGCTTCATCGGCCTGGACCATGGCAACAAGCTTGTCAACGTCATCAACGGCTCCACCGTGACCGCGGTGACGGACGTCAACAAGACGCGCGCGGCCGAGGTTGCCGCACTCCTTGGCGGCGCCAAGGTCTTTGACAACGGCCACGACCTCATCAACAGCGACCTGGTGGACGCGGTCCTCGTCTGCTCCATCGGCGAGACGCACGCGGAGTACACCCTTGCGGCCATCGCTGCGGGCAAGCCCGTGATGTGCGAGAAGCCGCTGGCGCCCACCACGCCCGAGTGCGAGGCCATCCTTGCGGCCGAGGTGGCCCACGGCAAGCGCCTGGTCATCGTTGGCTTTATGCGCCGCTACGATCCCGGCTACAAGGAAGTCAAGGCCACCCTTGACGGCGGCAAGATTGGCGCGGCGCTGATCATGCACAACGTGCACCGCAATGCCACCGTGCCCGAGTCCTTTACCTCGTTCATGACAATGACCGATTCGATGATCCACGAGATTGACACCACCCGCTGGATGCTGGGCGAGGAGATCACCTCGGTCCAGGTTGCGCCGCCCAAGCGCACCAGCAAGGCGTTCCCGCATCTCCAGGACCCGCAGTTTGCGCTGTTTGGCATGGAGTCAGGCGTCCTGAGCACCAGCGAGTTCTTTGCCAACTGCCAGTACGGCTACGACGTCCGCTGCGAGCTGGTAGGGGAGCTTGGGACCTCGTCCCTGGTGAACCCCGTTGTTGCCAGCTCCACCATTGCCGGTCAGGACGCGGACATGGTCCCGCCCGACTGGCGCGTCCGCTTTGGCCCGGCGTACACCGCCGAGCTGCAGGCGTGGATCACCGGCCTTGGGAAGGGTGAGATCGTGGGCCCGTCGGCGTGGGACGGCTATGCCGCAACCCGCGTCACCGAGTTTGGCGTGCAGGCCGTCAAGACCGGCCAGCGCGTTGAGATTGACTACATCGAGAAGCCGGCGCTCTACCGCTAGCGGCCCGCAGGCGAGGAGGAGGACAGGGATGAAGATCGCGCTCGACCCGTACATGTTTCGGAGCACGCCGCTGGCGGAGCTCCCGGGGCTTGTCGCCGAGATGGGCTACGAGTACATCGAGCTCTCGCCGCGCGAGGACTTCATCCCGTTCTTCAGGCATCCCCGCGTGGATACCGCCGGGATCCGCGCGTTCAAGAAGTCGCTCGACGGCGCCGGTGTTCAGGAGAGCTCGCTGCTGCCGCTCTTCCGCTGGTCCGGCCCGGACGAGGATGAGCGCCAGGCGGCGGTCCGCTACTGGCACCGCGCCATCGACATCGCCGCCGAGTTGGGCGTCACCGTGATGAACTCCGAGTTCAACGGCCGCCCCGAGAACCCGGCCATCTCCGAGGCGCAGTTCTGGAAGTCCCTCGACGAACTGCTCCCGCACTTCGAGCGCGCTGGGGTCCACCTTGCGCTTGAGCCCCATCCCGATGACTTCATCGAGGACGGCATCGCCGCCATCAACATGATCAAGGGGATCAACTCACCGTTCGTGAGCTTCCTCTACTGCGCGCCGCACACGTTCCACCAAGGCGGGAACATGGCCGAGATCATGCGCGCCGCAGGGCCGCTGCTCACCCAGCTCCACGTGGCGGACTGCTTTGACCACCGCGCGTCGTCCGGCCTGCGCTACATCACCAACCCGCCAGGCAACAGCGTCCGCGTGCACCAGCACCTGGACATTGGTCAGGGCGAGGTGCCGTGGAACACGTTCTTCAGTACGCTTGGGGAGCTGCGATTTGACGGCATCATGACCGTCTGCGTGTTTGCTTGGGAAGACCGAGCGCGAGACTCCAGCCTCCACAACTTGGCCGAGATCAAGCGCCAGACGGCGTCCTGGTCCCACCTCAGCTAGCGTCCGCCGAGCCCGGCCGAGTCCGTCCGGACTGACACCCGAGCACCCCCAGGAGACCCCCGCACCATGGCCGATCTCGCCGCACTCACCGCCGCCGTCGAGGCGGGCAACCGCGCCGCCGCGGGCGAGCTCACCCAGGCGGCCGTGGACGAGGGCGTGGACCCCCGGACCATCCTGTCCGCGATGACCGCGGCCATGGACGTGGTGGGGCGCAAGTTCCAGGAGGGCGAGCTGTTCGTCCCCGAGATGCTGATCGCGGCCCGGGCCATGAAGGCCGGCACCGCGATCCTGGAGCCCGTGCTCCTCGCGGCGGGCGTCAAGCCCGAGTTCCGCGCCGTCGTGGGCACCGTGGAGGGGGACCTCCACGACATCGGCAAGAACCTCGTGGGCATGATGTGGAAGGGCGGCGGCCTCGAGGTGTTCGACCTCGGCGTCAACGTGAGCGCGGCCGCGTTCGTCGCGGCGGCCCGCGAGCACGACGCCCACATCGTGGGCCTCTCGGCGCTGCTCACCACCACGATGCCCAACATGCGCGGCGTGGTGGAGGCGGTCCACGCCGGGCTCCCGGGCGTCAGGGTGGTCGTGGGCGGCGCGCCGGTGACCCCGGAGTTCGCCGCGCAGATCGGCGCGGACGGCTACGCCCCCGACGCCGGCGCCGCCGTGGACCTGGCCCGCGGCCTGCTGGCCCACGCGTAGCCGCACAGCCGCACAGCCGCGTAGCCCCAACCCGAGTCCGAGGATCGCCACGATGACCACCACCAGCGCGGGGCTCCCGGGGGCCGACGTTGCCATCGTCCGCGGGCTCGCCGCCAAGGTTGCGGAGCTGTCCGCCCTGCCGGTCCAGGCGGAGCGGGTCCGCGAGTGGCAGGCACTCAACGGCCTCCGCCCGGAGCGGCCCATGGCGATGATCGACGAGATCCCGTGGCACGAGCTGCGGACGCCGGGTCTGCCCGGTGCCGACGAGCTTGTTGTCGCGTCCACCCACGCGTTTGCGCGCCAGCTTGAAACGGCCCTTCGCCGCGAGCTCTATCGCTGGAGCCACATGCGCGTGGACATGGTGGTGGAGCCGTACGTGGACATCAAGAAGGTGATCAACCGGCCCGGCTGGGGCATCAAGATTGCCGAGTCCACCATCGAGCAGGGGACCGGCAACGAGGTCAAGAGCCACGCCTACGTAGACCAGCTGGCAAACCCCGAGGACATGGAGAAGCTCCGCTGCCTTGAGCCCAGCCTCAACGCCGAGGCCACCGCGGAGCGCGAGGCATGGGCCCACGAGCTGCTTGACGGGCTGCTTGAGGTCCGGATGCAGGGCCTGACGGGCCACGATGGCGACGAGCTTGCCTTCCCGCTCTGGGACGACATCGAGCAGTTCCGCGGCACCGAGCCCATCCTGCTGGACTTCATGGATCGCCCCGAGCACCTCCACGCCATCGCCGACAGGCTCACCACCGTTCGCCTTCAGGAGCTGGACATCCTTGAGGCCAAGGGTCTGCTGGGGTACGGGAACAACCGGATCCACACCACGGGCGCCCAGACCACGGAGCTGCCGAAGCCGGGCTTTGACGCCGCCCATGTGCGGCCTATCGACACCTGGACCGTTGGCCGCTCGCAGCTCTTTGTGTCCGTGGGCGACGCCACGTTTGACGAGTTTGTGCCGCAGTACTACGCCCGCTGGTTTGCCCGCTTCGGTCTTGGCTACTTTGGCTGCTGCGATCCGCTCCATAACCGGATCGACTCGGTCCGCAAGATCCCCAACGTGCGCAAGATCTCAATTAGCGCCTGGGCCAAGGTCCAGAAGGGCGCCGAATCCATCGGCACGGAATTTGTGTTCAGCCGCAAGCCCAACCCGGCGATGGTGGCGATGGACACCTGGGTGCCGGAGCTGGCCGAGAAGGACTTTACGGACGTGCTGGCCGCCACACGCGCCAACGGCTGCCCCGTTGAGTTCACGCTCAAGGACATCACCACCTGCCGCACTGACCCCAAGCGTCTCTGGGAGTGGGCGTCCATTGCCGAGCGGATGACGCGGGCGTAGTGGAGGACCCCACCGGCCAGACGCCCGCTGCGGCGCCGAAGCCGCAGGCGGCAGTGCATTCGCGGCAGGCCGCGCTGGTGCTCTTGGCCCTGGTTGCGCTTGTCTGGGGCACGCACTGGGCCATCGTGAAGATTGGTCTGCAGACCATGCCGCCGCTCACCTACGCCACGCTGCGGGTGCTGGGCGGGCTGATCACGGTGCTGATGCTGCAGGGCGCTCGCGGGAAGCTTCGGCTGCCGCCGCGAACGGACCTGCCGGTGGTGTTCTCGTGGGGCTTGGTCCAAGTGGCCGGCGGCGTGCTGATCATGAACCTTGCGCTCAAGGCGGTCTCGGCCGGGCGTGCGTCGGTGCTGGCCTACACGATGCCGCTGTGGGTGGCGCTGATCCTCGTGATCTGGCTGCGGACGCGGCCAAAGCGCGGCGAGTTCATCGGGCTGGCCCTTGGGCTGGCCGGTCTTGTGCTGCTGCTCAACCCGGCGGTGCTGGACTGGGGCCGTGTTGCGGTTGTGCTGGGCGTGATCGCCCTGTTGTTGCACGCGGGTTCTTGGGGTGCGCTCTCCATCCAGATCCGGCGTCACCACTGGACGGCCACGCCGCTGGACCTCCAGCCCTGGCAGTTGCTTGTGGCGCTTGTCCCGGTGGCGCTGATCGCGTTTGTCGTGGAGGGCTTCCAGGGGATCAACTGGCAGCCGTCAACGGTGCTTGTGCTCCTGTACTCGGGGCCGCTGGCTACCGCGTTTGCCGCATGGGCCAGCCAGTCCGTCACGCGAGCGCTTGGGGCGCAGGCGGCCGCCATTGGCTTTGTCTCGGTGCCCGTCGTTGGCCTGATCGCGGGCAACCTGCTGCTGGGCGAGGCACTTGGCCCCATTGACGGGCTGGGCTTTGTCCTGGTGCTGGCAGGCGTCGCCATTACATCGCTGCTGCCCGACGGGCGGCGGCGGTCTCAGCCCGCCACGGCGGATGCGGTGGCCTCGGCGTAGGATCGCTGCCTCCAGGACGTGCGAAGCAGCGAGGGCGGCGGTTTGGACAGGGGCAGGCTTGAGGCGTTCAGCGACGGCGTGATCGCCATCCTCATCACAATCATGGTGCTGGGCCTCGTCCCGCCCAAGGGCGCCACAATCGAGGCGCTTACCGAACTAGCGCCCGTGTTCCTGGCCTACGTGATGTCGTTCGTGTTCCTGGGCATCTACTGGAACAACCACCACCACCTGCTGGCGGCGTCGAGCGTTGTGAACGGCCGGGTCCTCTGGGCGAACCTCCACCTGCTGTTCTGGCTTTCGCTCATCCCATTCGCCACGGCGTGGATGGGGGAGAACGGGTTTGCCGCAGTGCCCGTGGCGCTCTACGGCGTGGTGCTGCTGGCGGCCGGCATGGGGTACTACATCCTGAGCCGATTGCTGCTTGCGGCGCAGCCCGAAGGCGCACCGCTGCTTGAGGCGATCAGCCGGGACCGGAAAGGCACGGCGTCGCTGGTCATCCTCATGATCGCTGTGCCTGTGTCGCTGGTCCTGCCGCTGGCTGCGTGCGCGCTCTACGCGCTGATCGCGGCGATGTGGTTTATCCCGGACTCGCGCATTGAGCGTGTTCTGGGGCGGCCCGACGTCTAGGGGCGGTGTGCTAGCCGGTCTGATCGCTGGGCGGTGCGGGCGGAGCCGGCGGAGGAGCCCAGGCGTCTGGCCCTGGCGGGGGACCCCAAGCGTCTGGCCCTGACGGCGGCGCCCAGACCGCAGACGCAGATGCCGCTGCCGCAGACGAAGCCGCCGCAGCGAGCGCCGCACGGGTCGATGCCCGTCGCCGGCGCATCACAACCACCACGACGATGAGCAGCAGCACCAGCAACACCACAACCCCCACGATGGCGGCGGTGATCCGGCCCTGCCCAACACCCGCGAGGCCGTTGAGGAACGTGCGCGTCGTGTCGGCAGCCTCCTTCGCCTTGGCTGTGTCGCCCGAACGGACGGCGGCCACCGCTGCATCGAGGTTTGGGATGGTGCTGCCCATTAGGCCCACCTGCTGCGCGAAGTCCAGCGGCTTGACGAGGAGCGCCCCCGCGTCCGCCACGTCTTTGGCCGCATCAAGCTGTCCTTGGGAGAGGGTTGCGGCCGCCTTGAGATCAGCCTCCGTGGTTGCCGCCGCCCACGCCTTTGCGGCCGGCCCATGCCGCGCATCCACACCGGCCAGCGCCGCGTCGGTTTGTCCGGTCAGGTCCCACGCGGGGCCTGCTGCAGCCATCGCCGCCTGTGCGGTGGTGAAGTCCCACTTGGCCATTGGCTTGCGGACGGCCACAGGCACCACCCAGTCGCCAACCTCATCAATCAGCGCGTTGTAGGCGGTGCGGGCCGTGGCGCGTTGCGCAAGCGTCGCCTTGTCGGACGTCACGCCGTATTGCACGAGAAGATCGGACGCCAGCGTGGCCGAAGCCCCCGAAGCCCCCGAAGCCCCGGAAGCCCCGGACAAACCAAGTTCGTCCCAGGCGTCCAGCCAGTCCTTCCAATTGGCCACGGTGGTGGCACGCTTGGCGCTTGGGTCTGCCGCGTACGGGTCGCGACCCGCCAGGAGCGCGGTCAGCGCCAGGCGCGTTCCCTCCGGGCCCGCCGCATCAGCCACCGCCGTGACCACATAGCAGGCGGTGTCATAGAGCGCGTCAACGGCCGCCCGCTCCTCGTCGGTTGAGCGCGGGTTGAGCCACTTCCAGTCAGTGAGGTTGACGCTGGAGGCCGACGCGCCCGATGGAGCCGTGCACGCGGTCATGTCGTGGCTGGTGGCTCGGCCGGCCCACTCGGCATACCCCTCGTTGATCCACGTTCCGATGAATGTCGCTTCGTTGAACCAGGCGTGGGCAAGTTCGTGCTCGGTCAGGGCGCTCTGCTCGAAGTGCTCGCCAACGGTGACCGTGTTGGTCTTGCGGTCGTAGAACCCCGCGTACTCGTTGCCGGTGGCGGACTCCTCCACGGTGAGCGCGGTAATTGCGTCAAGCGGCTTGCCAATCAGCGACGTGAGTGCCGGGAGGCCGGCGGTGATGTCCTTGCGGATGGCCAGGGTCCAGGCCGGGTCTTCTGGCCAGGACCGCAGATTGATCTTCAGGCCGCTGGGGCCGGTCAGCGCCTCGTCGAGGTAGCCGTCCTCGTTTGCGCCGTCAAAGCACGTGTAGTAGCTGAGCGGGTCTGTAATGCCGGACTTGGTGTACACGCGCTGGCCGCCTGTGATGGTGCTTGAGAGCGTGTCGCCCGTTGTGTCAAACGTGAATGCGGCGGGCACCTTGACGGTGATGGAGCCTGACTCTTTGCCGTTGGTGGCGGTGCAGAAACTGGCGTATGCCTGCGTGAGCCGAAGTGATGTGGAGCTGCGCGGCGCCCCACCCTTGCGCAGGTACGTCACGGTGACGGTGCGGGTCTTCCC
>CAIYHO010000097.1 GCA_903925955.1 uncultured Chloroflexota bacterium | reverse complement strand
GGTGCTTCGTGTCAACGGCCAGCGATTCTGTCCGGGCTAAGCGGCCAGCGACTTTGTCACTCTCGGTCGCATGGAACAGAAGGACAGACAGACCCAGGCCGATGCGCAGGGTCGGCACCGCGCCTACGTCCTCGACCACGTGGTCGCGGGCAGCCTGACCCTCGACGAGGCGGCGAGGGTCCTCGGCCTCTCGACCCGCCAGGTCAGGCGCCTCATCGTGCGCCACGGTGATGGCCCGGCCGGTCTCGTCCACGGCAACCGGGGACGGCCACCCGTCAACCGGATCGACGACGAGCTCCGGTGCCGGGTCGTCGAGCTCGCGGCGACGACGTACGCCGGGGTCAACCACGCGCACCTCGCCGAGCTGCTCGCGGAGCGCGAGGGGCTCGAGATCGCGGAGCGGACCCTGCGCCGGATCCTCGCCGAGGGCTCCGTGCGGCCGACCAGGACCCGCCGCCCGCCGCGGCACCGGAGCCGCCGGGAGCGGATGCCGCGCGAGGGGATGCTGCTCCAGGTCGACGGCAGCCGGCACCGCTGGTTCGGATCCGACCTCCCGTTCGCGACGCTCGTGGCCGGCATCGACGACGCGACGGGCCGCGTGCCCGGCGGCACGTTCCGCGCCCAGGAGGACGCGGCCGGCTACTTCACCACGCTCGCCCAGACGGCGGGGCGACATGGTCTCCCGGGCGCCGTCTACTCCGACCGTCACGGGATCTTCAGCGCCGAGAGGAATCGGGCGCCCACGCTCGCCGAGCAGCTGGCCGGCAAGCGCAGCCTGACCCAGGTCGGGCGAGCCCTTGACGACGCCTCGATCGGCTGGATCGGGGCCCGGAGCCCCGAGGCCAAGGGCCGGGTCGAGCGACTCTGGAACACGCTCCAGGACCGCCTCGTGACCGAGCTGCGCCTGGAGGCGATCACGACCATCGAGGCCGCCAACGTCTTCCTGCCCGTCTTCCTCGAGCGGCACAACGCGCGGTTCGCCGTGCCGGCCGCCGACCCGGTGCCCGCCTGGCGCCCGTGGCCCGAGGGCCTGAGCTCCGAGGCGGTGTTCTGCTTCCACTATTCCCGGCGGGTCGCCAACGATGCCACGGTCAGCTGGCCGGGCGGCGGGCTCGCCCTGCCGCGCCGGGGCGACGGCCGCAGCTGGGCCGGGCGGACGGTCATCCTCCAGGAGCGTCTCGACGGCAGCCTGTGGGTCAGCGCGGAGGGCCTGTGCGTGCCGGTCGGGCCGGCCCCGGCCGACGCCGGGCAGCTCCGGGCGCGCCGGCTGGCCAGCCCGCCGCCGGACCGCGATCCGCTGGCCGAGCTCGCCGACGGGCTCGAGCCCGGGCTGCCGCCGGTCCGGGAACCGGCCAGCGGGGCCGTCCGCCGGCCAGGTCCGGATCATCCCTGGCGCGACCGCCGGGGCCGCAGCTGATGACAGAATCGCTGGCCGCTTGGCGGACAAAGTCGCTGGCGGGCGACACGGGGGTGGGGGCGCGATGTGCCGGGGCCGCGGGCGGACGGCGGACGGCGGGCGGACGGCGCCGCAGCGGCGGGCGGGCCGCAGCGGCGAGAACCCGCAGCCTGATCGGTCCCACCGATCGATTCCTGTTGCCGCAGGGCCAAGTGATCGGTGCCACCGATCAGATCGACCGGTTTCGGCCGGCCCGAGGCAGGAAAGGCGTCACATTGATCGGTGCCACCGATCAAACCGACCGTGGCCGCGCGAAATCGATCGGTCCCACCGATCACGGCGGGCGACGCGAGGCGGGCGAGGCGGGGCGGGCGAGGCGGCGCGAGGGGCCAGCGACGCGAGGCGGCGCGGCGCGTGGCGACCAGCGGCGGGCCGCTACAGCTCCTGGGTCACCGGCGCGGACGGGGCGGACGCGGGCGACACCAACGCCAGGGCAACCGGGGCGCACACCGGCCCAATGTGCGGCTCCAGACCATCGCGCAGGGCGAGGGCCGTGGCCACAAACCCGTGGAACAGCGGGTGCGGGCGCTCGGGGCGTGACTTGAACTCGGGGTGGAACTGGCTGGCCACAAACCAGGGGTGATCGCGGAGCTCCACGATCTCCACCAGGCGGCCATCCGGCGACGTGCCCGACAGGATCATCCCGGCCGCCTCAAGTGCTGGGCGGAAGCGGTTGTTCACCTCAAAGCGGTGACGGTGCCGCTCGTACACCACCTCTTGGCCGTACACCGCGCGGGCCTTGGACCCCTCGGCCAGACGCGCGGGGTAGATCCCCAGCCGCATCGTGCCGCCCTTGTCCTCAATGTCGCGCTGGTCCGGCATGAAGTCGATGACCGGGTTGGCCGTGAACTGGTCAAACTCGGTGGAGTTGGCGTCTTTTGTGCCCAGCACTTCGCGGGCAAACTCAATGACCGCGCACTGCAGACCCAGACACAGGCCCAGATACGGCAGCCGATGCCGGCGAGCCCAGTTGGACGCGAGCACCTTGCCCTCGATGCCGCGATGGCCAAAGCCGCCGGGCACCAGGACCGCGGCAGCACCGGCAAGCCGCTCCTCCACGTTCTCCGCGGTGAGCTTCTCGCTGTCCACCCAGCGGACCTTCGCATCAACGCCGTTGGCCCACGCCGCATGGCGCAGGGCCTCGGTGACCGAGAGGTACGCGTCCGGCAGCTCGATGTACTTGCCCACAAGCGCAATCTCAAGCTGCGGCTTGGGCGCCTTGATCCGGGCCACCAGCGCGTGCCAGCTGGCCAGATCCGGTTCCTTGTCCGGATCCCCCAGCCCCAGCTCGCGCACGACGAGGCGGCCAAAGCCAAAGGCCTCAAACTGGAGGGGAACCTCGTAGATGGTGGAGGCCGTGGGGGCCGGGATCACCGCATCCACGTTCACGTCTGTGAAGAGCGCAATCTTCTCGCGGATCTCGTCGGGCACTTCGCTATCGGAGCGCAGGACGATCACGTCCGGCTGGATGCCGATGCCGCGGAGTTCCTTGACGGAGTGCTGGGTGGGCTTCGTCTTGAGCTCGCCCGTGGCCATCAGCGCCGGCAGGAGCGTCACGTGCACATACAACACGTTGCGGCGGCCCTGGTCCTTGCGCATCTGGCGGATGGCTTCAAGGAACGGCAGGCTCTCAATGTCGCCAACCGTGCCGCCCACCTCAACGATGACCACGTCCGGATCCCCGTCGCGTGCAACGCGGGTGATCCGCTCCTTGATCTCGTTGGTGATGTGCGGGATCACCTGGACGGTGCCGCCGAGGTAGTCCCCGCGCCGCTCCTTGGCGATGACCGCGGAGTAGATGCGGCCCGTGGTGACGTTGGAGCTCTGGGAGAGGTTCTCGTCGATGAACCGCTCGTAGTGGCCCAGATCCAGGTCCGTCTCGGCCCCGTCATCGGTGACAAAGACCTCGCCGTGCTGGTACGGCGACATGGTGCCTGGGTCCACGTTGATATACGGATCAAGCTTGAGGATGGAGACCTTGAGGCCTCTCGCCTTGAGCAGGCGGCCAACCGAGGCGGCGGTGATGCCCTTGCCGAGCGAGGAGGTCACTCCTCCGGTCACAAAGACATACTTCGCCATGGGTCGCTGTCCTCCGGGGTTTTTCTTATGCTACCGATTTGGAGGCCGCGAGACAACCCTGTATCGGGTTGCAGTTGCGTGTCGGCGAGGCCGGGCCAGCCGCAAACGGGTAGGCTCGCGGCGAGGAGGTCCGCCATGGCCACGGTCCAGGACATCATCCGGCGCCAGACGCTGCTGCGCCCCGATCGCTTCACGCTGATCCCGGGCCAGCCGACGATGAAGGCCGTCGTCACCACCGGCAACGGCGGGCTTGACCGGCTGGTCTACCGCGACGTGCCGCGCCCTGTTGCGGGCGAGGGCGAGGTGCTCATTGAGGTTTTGGGCGCGGGCGTCAACAACACCGAGATCAACACCCGCCTGGGCTGGTACTCCTCGTCGGTCACCGAGGACACCAACTCGTTCTCGGCAGACCAGGAGCGCGGCGCCGAGCAGAAGGAGGACGGCGGCTGGGGCCTGCCCACGCCGTGGCCGTTCATCCAGGGGACGGACTGCTGCGGGCGCGTCGTAGCGGCCGGGGCGGGGGCAGACCCGTCGCTCGTTGGGCGTCGTGTCCTGGTTCGGCCCAACATGCGGCCCGCGGGTTTCGGCTCCCTCGAGAACATCTGGATGGCGTCCGATTTCGACGGGGCGTTCGCGCAGTTCGTCAAGGTGCCGGCATCCGAGGTGTTCCCGATCGAGACGGCGTGGACCGATGTCGAGCTGGGCTCAATCCCGTGCGCCTACGGCACGGCCGAGAACATGATCCACCGGGCGCGGGTGACGGACGCGGATCACGTCCTGGTGACGGGGGCCTCGGGCGGCGTGGGCTCGGCGGCGGTGCAGCTCGCCAAGCGGCGCGGCGCGCGCGTGACGGCCATCGTTGGCCGTTCGAAGGCGGCACAGGTGCTCGAGATTGGCGCGGACCGTGTGCTGGATCGCGACGACGACATCGTTGCGGCGCTGGGCGTGGAGTCCGTAGACGTGGTGATTGACAACGTGGCGGGGCCGTCATTTGGCGCGCTGGTCGAGACCATGCGCACGGGCGGGCGCTACGCGTCGTCCGGGGCGATTGCCGGGCCCATCGTGTCGTTTGACAAGCGCTCGTTCTATCTGCGCGACATGACGTTCATCGGCTGCACGGCCTGGGATGAGCCGGTGTTCCCAAACCTCGTTGGCTACATCGAGCGCGGGGAGATCCGCCCGCTGGTCGCCGGCGTGTTCCCGCTGGAGCGCATCGCTGAGGCCCAGACGGAGTTCCTCTTGAAGCGGCACGTGGGGAACCTCGTGCTGGTCCCGCCGCCCGTCGAGGGCTGAATTCGCCCCTGGAGGTCTGGCCGTGGAATTCATCGACGTTGTCATGAAGCGCCGGGCCGTCCGCAGGTTTGAGGAGGGCTGCGTTGACCGCGAGGTCATTGAGCGCATCGCTCGGCTGGCCCAGCGGGCGCCGTCGGCGGGTTTCTCGCAGGGGCAGCGCCTCGTGGTGGTGACGGATCCCGAGCGGCGGCGCGCCGTGGCAAGCGCGTGCGGCGAGGACGAGTACGAGCCCCAGTTTGGCCGCTGGATCTCCGAGTGCGCCGCCCAGTTCATCCCCTGCGTATCGGAGGCGATCTACCACCGGCGGTACCAGCAGGCCGACAAGACCGACGACACGGGAGCCGAGATCATCTGGCCGGTGCCGTACTGGTTTGTGGACGTGGGCGCAACGATGCAGAACGTGTGGCTGGCGGCGGTGAACGAGGGTCTGGGCTGCGGCTTTGCCGGCGCCCCGGACATGACCGCGCTCAGCGCCGCGCTGGAGCTGCCCGACGAGTTTGTGCCCATTGGCGTGATGCCTGTGGGACGGCCGCTGCCAGACGTGCGCTCGCCGTCGCTCAAGCGCGGCTGGGTGCCGTTTGAGGACTTTGCCCACTGGGAGCGCTGGTAGGGGGCTGGGGCAGGCCCGCCCCTAGGGTCCCAAGACCCCCTTCAGGGCCAGGATCCGCTCGTAGGAGGCAAGCAGCAACGCCATCGGCAGGCTCCCGTCTCGGGCCGCCGCGAGCAGCGCCCGGTATGAGCCAAGGGCCGAGCGCTCCGAGCCCGTGAGCAGCAGCAGGTCCACACCGGCGCGCGCCGCCTGCAGCGCAAGCGTCTTCTCGTGGGTGTGGCGCGATGCCGCCGCCCCGTCGAGGCCGTCGGTGATCGTCACGCCGGTAAAGCCCAGCTCGTCGCGCAGGAGCGTCTCCGCAATGGCCGGCGACCACCCGGCGGCGTTGGCCGCGTCCCACGCCGGGTAGACCGCGTTTGACAGCATCACAAGCGGCACCCCGTGTGCAATCGCCTGCCGATACGGGGCCAAGTCGGCCGCCATCGTGTCCACCCCCGCCTTGATGGTCACAACGTGCAGGTCCGTGTTGGGGCCAGCGCGCCCGATGCCCGGGAAGTGCTTCATTGTGGCCAGGACGCCGCCGTCGGCCAGACCATCGGCGAAGGCTGTGGCAAGCGTCGCGGTGACCAACGGGTCCAGCGAGAACACGCGCCCATCCGCGTACATAAACCCCGAAGCAGCACTGGGGATGTCGGCCACAGGCGCCAGATCCACATCGATCCCCATGGCGTGCAGCGCCTCGCCGGTGAGCCGGCCCTGCTCGCGAACCGCGGCGCCGTCCAGCAGCTGCCCCATCTCCCAGGCCGACAGCAACGGGGGCGCCCACGTGAGGCGTCGAATGAGCCCGCCTTCCTGATCGGTCATCACCAGAAGCGGCGGGTTGCCGCCCTCGAGCGCGGTCTGGTGAAGGAGCGCCACGAGTGCCGCAAGGGCCTCCTCCGTGGCGCTGTGGCGGCCAAACAGGATCACGCCGCCAACCTCGCCGCGCCGGATCATGCCCAGGAGCGCCGCGCTGGGCGTGGCCTTGTCCATCGTGACAACCAGGCGCTGGCCGACAAGTTGCGCAAGCGTTGGGCCGTCGGGCGTGGGCGCTGGCGTTGCGGCAGCCGATGGGCCCGCCGATGCCGATGCCGACGGGGCGGCCGATGGGCCCGCCGATGCCGATGCCGACGGGGCGGCCGAAGGGGCGGCCGGCGCCATGGAGGCGGGCGCCGATGACGGAACGGCCACCTCTGCACAGCCACTCGCAGCAAGCAGGAACACCAGCAGCAGAACGCGGATTGTGGCGGCGCGTCCTGGCATCCTCAGCCTCCGGGCAAGAGCGGTAACGGGTCCCGGCGGCCAGGTCCCCAGACCTCAGCCCCGCAGAACAAGTGACGCGCCACGGGTCCCGGAAGCGACGCGGGGTCCGCGGCAAACCGCGCCAGCGCGCCTGCCAGCCACGCGTCAATCTCGGAGAACGCCGTCCACCGGCGGAACGGCCAGCCAAAGTCCTGGCAGATCCGCTCCAGCGCGTGCTTCGCAAAGACCACGTCGCTGTAGCCGGCGGCATATCGGTCCGACTCGCCATCGCCAATGAACACCACGGATCGCCCTGCGGCCTGGTGCGCCAGCACGCGGTTGCGCTTGCAGGTGCCGCAGGCAAAGCAGTCGGGGTTGCCGTTGGGAAACTCGATGCGCGGTCCGCCAGCCGGAAACGTGGTTGACGCCGTCACCACGGGGACCCAGCCCACGCCCAGCGCAACCAGTGCGGGCTCAATGAAGAACCCAAACCCGTCGGACACCACCTCCACGGGGATGCCGGCATCGCGCGCACGTTCGGCGAAGGCGCGGAACCCGGGGTCGTGCGGCTGGGCGGCGGCAGTTGCCATAAGGCGTGCCGGATCCGCCGTGATCAGGCCCACCTCCCACTCCATGAGGCTCCGCGAGCCCACCAAACCCGCGTCGTACTCCGCAGCGCGGGCTTCCCAATCGGCCGTGACAACGTCGGCCAAGATTGCGTCCGTGACATCGGTCTGCGCAATCGTCCCGTCGTAGTCAACCAGGATGGCGAGCGGCGGCTGGCCCGGGAGCAGCGGCGGCACCACGGCGCGGCCCGCGCCTCTGGCGCTCACCTTGTCCCCCACCGACGCACGTGCAGTCCCAGCGACGTTCGCCGCGTCAGCAGCAGGCCGGCAACGATGATGATTCCGCCCGCGATCTGCCCAAGCAGGATTGGCTCGGCCAAGAACACCGCTCCAAGGACCACGGCGCCAAACGGCACCAGCAGCTGCGTGGACGATGCGCGCGTGGGTCCAATCACAGCCACGCCATGCATGACCAGCACAATCGAGATGGCTGCGGCCATCGAGCCGCTGTACACCACCCCAACCACAACGCCAAGCGTCACATCCGGAGGCGGTGAGAGCAGGATCTCAGCAACCCCAAACGGCACAAGAAACAGAATGCCCCCCAGAGCGGACCACGCTGTTGCGCTGACCGCATCCACCTCTCGAAGCATGCGAGCGCCTCCAACCGTGTAGGCAGCCCACAGCAGCGACGCGGCAAGCGTCAGCAGATCGCCACCAAGCGATGCCCCTAGCGAGATGGAGCTGCCCTCCGCAACGACGATCGCCACGCCCGCAAACGCGATGACCGCGCCAGCCAGCTTCGGCGCGGTAAGCCGGTCCAACCCAAACCCGGCCGCGAGCAGTGCCGTGAACACAGGTGCGGCGGCGATGATCAGGGCTGAGTCGCCAGCCGTAATCTGCGTGAGCCCAACGGTCCAGCAGACCTGGTAGAGGCCAAACCCCACGACGCCCAGGGCAAGCAGACGCCAGCCCACCGGGCCTGGCCAGCGGATGGCGCCCGATCGCCAGCGCAGCAGCCCAAACAGCGTGATGGCCGCCACGATGTAGCGCAGCAAGGTAAACGAGAAGGGCCCAAGGACGGCCAAGCTTGCCTTGGCCACCACGAAGTTGGCCGCCCAGATCCCGACGACGAGGAGCAGACCCGCCTCGGCGAGCCGCCGCTGGCGTGCGGAAACGAAGACGCCCGCCGTGCTGGCGGGCGTCGAATCCGGAACAGCGGCGGCCGGCGCCAGGGCGCCAGCGGCAGGCGTCTTGATCAGGCGCCTTCCTGCTCGAGCTCCAAACCCTCCTCGTCGTCCTCTTCGGTGAGCTTGAGCCACACGAATAGGCCGGCAAGTACCACGACCGGGATGACGATGAGCGCGCCAAGGGTGACCCCAAGGGCGACGGCGACGGTCCGCAGAGCCTTCATTGGGCCGGACCTCCTCTGCTGCAGCGCTGGCACGGCAACCGGAGCAAGTGCCCGGCGCCTGACGAGTTATCGCTGTTGATTGTGCCCCGTGCGGAACAGGCTGTCACCCGTTCGCGACGGAACCACCCGCATCGAGGCGGCGCGGTTCACGAGACTGGCGATGTCACCCGCGGTGAACTCGGCCAACAGGTGGCGGCCACTCGTGCTGCCCTGCGGAAGGACCCGCACCACGTAGGAGCCTTCCTGCTCAAACAGGAAGACGTCGCGCGGCTTCTGCTCATCAATCCAGCGGCCGATGACGCGGAGCGCTCGCTCGTACGGGCCCGCCGACGACGAGTTGGACTTGCCGGAGCCACGATGGGCGACGCCCGCCTCCATAAACCGCGTCACGTCGTGTTCGGTATAGGTGTTGGTCTGCTTGACCATGGTGCCCATCGTCTCGGACCAGACGCTCGTGGAGTTGCCCATGATGGAGAGCCCCTGGACCACAAGCCCGTCGGGGATCTCAAGGATCAGGATGTCGCGCATGCCGCGCGTGTCCAAATAGCCGCCGATGGAGCGCAGGACCTCCTCGAAGTCCTGCCGTGGGCCGCCGTCATAGATGCGCAAGCGCTGGTCCTCCCGGCGCCGGTGCTGCGCCTCCCCGCGCCGCGCCGACCGCCGCCTTCCGTGTTTGCCGCCATTGGTACGCGGCCCGCTGCAGTCAGGATCCGGTGGTCAGATCCAGCAGCCCTCGTTCCCGTGCCCGTCGCTCGCTCACGCGAAACAGCGCGGTCGCCGCGAGTGTACTTACCGCCCCGGTGAGCAACAAGACGGCAATTGTCATGGCGCCGTCTGGGACCTGCGTGCCGGTGAGCGTGGTCCAGAGGGAACTGGCCCCGCCAATGGACGAGGCGCCCGTGGGCAGGATGGCGCCGCGGACCCCCGCAACCCACCAGGTGACCGGGTTGATCAGGCCGATGACCTGCACCGGTGCGGGCAGGATGGACAGCGGGAACACCACCCCCGACACAAGGAACAGGGCGCCCGCGAAGGCCTCCGGGTAGGACCACGATTCCTGACGCGTCTGGAGGCAGATGGCGGCAAGCCCAATGCCCAGCGCAAGGATCGGCGGCAGCCCCAGCAGGAGCGTCAGCACCAGCATCGGCCAGTTGACCGCCGCCAGGTCCACGCGCAGCCCCAGCACCACCACGGCAAACAGCAGGGCAATCACGGTCCCCATGGCGCCCACGGCCAGCTTGGAGACGCCGCGCCCAACCAGCACCAGCAGGAACGTGGCCGGGCTCACATAGAGGTACTTGAGCATCCGGTATCGCTCCCGGTCGTCCAGCACGGACCAGGCCGGACCAGCGATCCCGGCCATGAGCATGGCCCACAGTGCGGAACCCAAGACCACAAACGTGCGGACCGCTTCGCCCGCTGCGCCCGTGCCGCCCACGATCTGGACCATAAACACCAGGAGCAGCAGCGAAGCCACGGGCTTGGCCACGGTGTAGATGAAGAACAGGAGCGGGTCGGTCCAGTTTGATTCAACCTGCCAGCCAAGCCGGACGGCCGTCCACATGTGGCGGCGCGTGTCGGCGAGACCCGCACCCTCGGCGCGGGCGGGGTCAAAGCCGTTGCCGTCAAAGGCTGGGTGGTAGACGGGCTCTGTCATCGGGGTGGTCATCGGGGTGGTCATCGGCGGCTACTGCCAGCGGATGGACAGGCTGCCGCGGGAGCGGGCCATCCGCTCAATGGTCCGGATCAGCCGCTGCGACGCCACCAGGAAGACCACCGTCATCGCCGTCAGGATCAGCGCCTCGGTCTGGGGCGGCGGCGTCCCCTCGAGTCCCTGCATGCCGGGGAAGGCCAACTGGCGCATGGCGTCCAGCCCCACGGCAAGCGGGACCGTGGCGATGGCCACGGCACCCAGCGCGCCCAGCCGCGCCACCGGGAAGTTGAGCCCCGAGATGAAGTACACAGGCTCAATGGCAAGGTTGGTGAGGTGGAACGCCTCGCGGCCCCAGAGCAGGAACAGGCTGGCCAGCATCATGCCCAGGCCATAGAGCGCGGCCATCGTCAGCAGGAAGACGGGGATTGCCAGCGCCCAGTCCGTCAGGTGGAACTGGACGCCAAAGATCGCGGTGGAGATCAGCAGGATGGCGAGCGCACGCGTGCCGCTCATGATCAGCCCGCCCACCGCCATGCCCAGCAGGACGGCCATCAGGCTCATGGGCGCGGCGAAGTAGAGCTCAAGGTTGCCCTGGCTCTTCTCCCAGTACAGCTGCCCCGCCATCATCCACACAACGTTGAGCCAGAACGCCGACATGGCGCCGCCCAAGACCACGAAGCCAACATAGGCCTCCGGCGCCTGGAGCGCCCGATACACCAGCACAAAGGCCGATGTGCCAAGGAACGGCAGCAGGATCTCGAAGAAGACCCAGCTTGGCTCGCGGCCCATCCCGCGAACGCGGGGATAGGCGCGGCCAACCAGCGCGCGAAGGTTTGTCTCAAACGCGCGGCGGCCGGTCCAGTCCGCGTCGGTGCGGGGATCGGCAGTGGTCTCGCGCGTGGGAAAGAGGGTGCTCACCGCTCGGCGTCTTCGGTTGGGTGGCTGTGATCGTGGTCGGCGCCTGCGTTGGCGGCTTCGGCATCGGCCTCGTCGGCAAAGCCCCGGCCCACCAGTTCCACAAAGACGTCCTCAAGCGTGGGCTCCGACGTCCGCAGCCCAAGCACCCGGCTGCCGGCCGCGCCAAGCGCCGCCATGACGCCGGTAAGGGCGTTGTCATCGCGCAGCACAAGGTTCACGGCCACGCGCTGGGCCTCGGTCCCGGCCTCCACGTTGTCCGCGGCAAGGGCCGCCGAGACCACACCGGGGAGCTTGGCCAGCACCGCGGGGCCGCCGTCCAGCCGGTTGACCTCCAGACGCAGGACGCTCTCGCGCTGGACTCTTCGCTTGAGTTCAGCGGGGGTGCCGATGGCCAGGATCTTGCCGTGGTCCACGATGGCGATGCGCTCGCAGAGCTCGTCCGCCTCGGCCATGTAGTGCGTGGTGAGCAGGACCGTGCGCCCGGGGACGGCGCCCTTCCAAGCCAGGACCATCTCGCGGACGGCCCGCGCGGCGGAGACATCCAGCCCCAGCGTGGGCTCGTCAAGGAAGAGGATCCACGGGTCATTGAGGAGCCCGCGCGCCATATTCATCTTCTGGCGCTGACCGGTTGATAGCGTGCTAACACGCTGAAGGCGCTGATCCCCCAGACCCACGGCGTCCAGCAGCTCGTCCACGCGGCGCCAGCCTTCGCGGCTGCCAAGCCCGTAGAACTGGCTAAACATCCAGAGCTGCTCGCGGACGGTGAGGATGCCGTAGCCGGACTGCTCGCCGCCCGCCACCATGTTCATGATCCGGCGGATCTTGGCGGCCTCGGTGGCCACGTCAAAGCCAAAGATGCTGGCCTTGCCAGCGCTTGGCAGCAGCAGCGTGGTGAGGATCTTGATGAGCGTGGTCTTGCCGGCGCCGTTTGGCCCAAGCAAGCCAAAGAACTCGCCGGGGGCAACCTCAAGGTCAATGCCGTCAAGCGCCGTGACGGGCTTTGGCTTGACCGGATAGACGCGGCGGAGCCCGGCAACCGAGATGGCGGGCGGGAGCGTTGCTGTCACGTCAGCGGTCATTGGGCTACCTGCGCGCCAGCTCCACGGCCAGCAGTCCGCCAACCCGGGCATTGTTCACGATGAGGCTGATGTTGGCCGCGATGCTGCGGCCCCCGGTGATCTCGGCAACGCGGGCCAGCAGCCAGGGCGTGGTGGCGGGGCCGTGGATGTGGGCGGCTTCGGCGTCGGCCAAGGCTTGGGTGACGATGGCGCGGACGTAGTCGTCCGGCAGGGCGTCCGCCTCGGGCACGGGGTTGCAGAGGACGATGCCCGCGTCTAGGCCCAGAGCTGCCTGCGCCTCCACGATGCGGGCGGCCGTCGCGATGTCGGCTGCCTGGAGCGGCGCCTTGATCATGCTGCGCCGGGCCCAGAAGAAGGGCATCTCGTCCTGGCCCAGGACCACCACGGGCACGCCCTTGGTCTCGAGGTACTCCAGCGTGCGCGGCACGTCGAGGATGGCCTTGGGGCCGGCGCAGACCACGGCGACCGGCGTGCGGGCCAGCTCTTCGAGGTCGGCCGAGATGTCGAAACTGGGGTGCGCGCCGTCGATGGCGCCGCGGTGGACGCCGCCGATGCCGCCCGTGGCGAAGACGCGGATCCCCGCGGCGTGGGCCGCGATCATCGTGGCGCTGACCGTGGTGGCGGACCAGCCGCCTGCGGCCGCACCCTCGGCCAAGCTGTGGCGGCTGACCTTGCGGACGGAGCCCTTGGGGGCCGTGCCGAGTTCCTCAAGGTTGCTCGCGGCGAGACCCATCAGGAAGCGGCCGTCCTTCATGGCGACGGTCGCCGGGACGGCGCCGCTCGCGCGGATGGCCTGTTCGGACGCCGTGGCCACCTCCACGTTCTGCGGGTAGGGCAGACCGTGGCTGATCAATGTGGACTCGAGGGCAACAACGGGCTGGCCGCTGCGCAGGGCGTCAGCAACTTCGGGGGCGAGGATGAGGCGGTCTTCGGCAATCACACGGGAAGGGTACGCGAGTGTTCGCGCGGACGCCCGCGCGAGGGTTGCGGCGGGGCCGGGCGGGGCCGGGCGATGCCAGCCGCGTTTGCGGTGCCGGTGTCAGCGGGGCCGGGCGGTGCCAGCCGTGCCAGCCGCGTTTGCCGTGCCGGTGTCAGCGGGGCCGGGCGGGGCCAGCCGTGCCAGCCGCGTTTGCCGTGCCAGCCGCGTTTGCGTCAAATATCACTCAGGAGCCTATTCGTCGCACCGCCGCGGTCAAATAGTGCTGGGGCGCGGGTTCTGACCCCGAAAACGTGCTGTTCTGGCGGTTTCGGGTCGCGCGCCATGGTCGAGTAGCTCCGTGAGTCATATTTGACCGCGGCACAGGCTAGCGGCGGCGTCGCGCCCGGATGATGTCGATCAGCGCGCCCGCGCAGACGCGCGACCGCAGCGCTCAGACCAGCGCGAGCTCCGGCGGCACCGAGCCGATCTGCCGCAGCGCCGTCCTGTTCCCCAGCATGGCGCCCCGACGCAGGGCCACCGCGGGTGCGAGACCCAGACGGCGCGCCGCAAGCCAGCCCGCAAGGAACCCGGCGTTGAACGCGTCGCCGGCGCCCGTGGTGTCCTGCGGCGCGATGGGCGTCGTGGCCACGTCAAAGCGCGTCGCCGCCGAACCCGCGCCAGCCCCACCGGTCCCGCGCACCAGCACCGCCGCGCCCTTGCGCCCCATCTTCAGCACGGCGATTGGCGCCAGGTCCGCAAGCCGATCCTCGCGCCCCACCCCCAGCAACGCAACGGCCTCGTCGCGCGTGGCAAACAGCAGGTCCGGCGCCGCCTCGCGGATCAGCGCAAGCGCGGCCCGACGTCCAGCGGCCAGCAGCGGCGCGGACGACGACAAGTCCACGGTCACCAGCGCACCACCGGCATGCGCCAGACGGCACGCCTCAAGCCCCGCCAGCCCCAGCGGCTGGTCCAGCAGCGAGTACGCCGGCAGGTGCACGGCATCGGCCCCGGCAAACCAGGCCGCCTTCAGGTCCGCCGGCGCCAGCCGAAGCGCCGCGCCGCGCTCGGTGACAAAGGACCGCTCCCCGCCCGGCTCCACCACCACGCCAATTCGACCGGTTGCCGCACCCGCCACGCGCACCGCGCGCACAGTCACGCCATCGCCGGCAACGGCCGCAATCAGGGATCGGCCGGTTGCGTCGCGGCCCACTGCGCACACCAGCGAGCAGCGCGCGCCAAGACGGCCAAGCCAGCGCGCCGTGTTGGACGCGGAGCCGCCCTGGCGCAGGCTGACGCGTCCGGTGATGTCGGTGCCGCGGCGAAGGGCGCCGTCGGGCACAACAACAACGTCCAGCACCAAGTCGCCCACGACAACGATGCGGGGCTGGGCCGGAGCGGCGACACGGGCGACACGGGCGCGAAGAGGCGAAACCACGGCCCGAGGATACGCCGCGGGGTACGATGCGAGCGAGATAGAACCACCCACGGAGACCGCAATGACCACCCCCGCTGACCGCCTCGAGCAGCTCGCGGTTGACACCATCCGCACCCTCGCTATCGACGGCGTCCAGCAGGCCAACTCCGGCCACCCGGGTGCGCCCATGGGGATGGCGCCCATGGCCTTTGCGCTCTGGACCAAGCACCTGCGCCACGCCCCCACCCAGCCGGACTGGGCCAACCGCGACCGGTTTGTCCTGAGCGCCGGCCACGCGTCGATGCTGCTCTACTCCCTGCTCCACCTCACGGGCTACGGCGTGAGCCTTGACGATGTGAAGTCGTTCCGCCAGTGGGGCTCCAACACGCCCGGTCACCCGGAGTACGGCATGACGCCGGGCGTTGAGGCCACCACCGGCCCGCTTGGCCAGGGCGTCGCCAACGGCGTGGGCATGGCAATTGCGGAGCGGCGGCTTGCGGCGGAGTTCAACCGCGAAGGCCACAGCGTCATCGACCATCACACGTACGTCATCTGCTCGGACGGCGATCTCCAGGAGGGCATCTCGGCCGAGGCCGCGTCGCTCGCGGGGCACCTGCAGCTGGGCAAGCTCATCACGCTCTACGACGACAACCGCATCCAGCTTGACGGCCCCACGGCGCTTGCGTTCAGCGAGGACGTCCTGGCCCGCTTTGCCGCGTACGGCTGGCACACGCAGCGTGTGGAGGACGGCAACGACGTTGCGGCCATCAGCGCCGCCATCGAGGCCGCCAAGGCCGACGCCCGCCCGTCGATGATCGCCGTCCGGACCCACATTGGCTTTGGCAGCCCCAACAAGCAGGACTCGCAGAAGAGCCACGGCGCACCGCTTGGCCCGGACGAGGTCCGCCTCACCAAGATTGCCTACGGCTGGGATCCGGACAAGACGTTCTACGTCCCGGACGAGGCCGCCGCGCTGTTCCTCCAGGCAGTTGGCGAGGGCAACGCCCGCGTGGCCGCCTGGAACGCGGCGCTCGATGCCTACGCTGCGGACTTCCCGGCCGATGCCGCCGAGCTCCGCCGCCGTCTGGCGGGCGAGCTGCCCGAGGGCTGGGACGCCGCGCTGCCCACATGGGACACCGGGTCCGAAGTGGCCACACGCAACGCGAGCCAGGACACCATCCAGGCGCTGGCCTCGGCGCTCCCGGAGCTGTTTGGCGGTTCGGCCGACCTGTCCGAATCCAACCTGACCGACGTCAAGGCGCTTGGCCACGACCACTTCGCGGCCGATCACGCCGGGCGCAACCTGCGCTTTGGCGTCCGCGAGCACGCCATGGGCGCCATCGCCAACGGCATCGCGTACCACGGCGGGTTCCTCCCCTACGCCGCCACGTTCCTCACCTTCAGCGACTACATGCGCGGGTCCGTGCGGATTGCGGCGCTGTCCGGGCTCCACGTCACGTACGTTTGGACGCATGACTCCGTGTTCCTGGGCGAGGACGGCCCCACGCACCAGCCGGTGGAGCACTACGCGGCGCTGCGCGCCATCCCCAACCTGTGGTTCATCCGCCCGGGCGACGGCAATGAGGCCGTGGCGGCCTGGGCGCTGGCGGCAGAGCGTTCTTCGCTGTCTGACGCGCGGCCGGGTCCGGTGGCGCTTGCATTCACCCGCCAGAAGCTCCCCACGCTCCCCGGCACCCGCGAGAAGGCCCGCGAGGGCGTGCGCCGCGGCGGCTACGTTGTCCGCGAGGCGGCCGGCGGCAGCGGCCCGGAACTGATCCTCGTGGCGAGCGGCTCAGAGCTTGCGTTGTGCGTCACGGCCGCGGATCAGCTTGAGGGCGGCGGCATCCCCACCCGCGTGGTGAGCCTTCCCTGCTGGGAGCGGTTTGACGCGCAGGACAAGGCGTATCGCGACAGCGTGCTCCCGCCGGCCATCCGCAAGCGCGTCACCGTGGAGGCCGGCGTCTCGCTTGGCTGGGAGCGGTACGCGGGCGACGAGGGCGCCATCCTTGGGCTGGACCGCTTTGGCGCGTCGGCCCCGGCAGGCACCCTGGCCACGGCCTTTGGCTTCACCGCCGCCAACGTGGCGGCCATCGGGCGCCGCGTGGTGCACGAGGGGCTGGCCGGGCGCGTGGGTGTCGATGGGCCGGCCGCCGGCGAACACCACCACGGCTGAACGCTGAACTGAGCGGGAGGTTCCGATGCGCATTGCGTTCGCGGCCGACCACGCGGGTGCGGCCTTCAAGGACGAGCTTCTGGCCAAGCTGCGTGGTGCCCTTGGCGCTCTTGGCGCCGAGCACGAGTGGCTGGATCTGGGTGGCGACGGGTCAGACCCGCTCGACGACTACCCGGACTTCGCCCAGCGTCTGGGCGAGGCCATCCAGACCGGCGCGGCGGATCGGGGGATCCTCGTCTGTGGCTCCGGCGTGGGCGCATCGATCGCGGCCAACAAGATGCGCGGCGTGCGGGCGGGGCTCTGCCACGACACGTACTCGGCGCACCAGGGCGTGGAGCATGACGACATGAACGTCCTGGCGATGGGCGCGCGCGTCATCGGCATTGAGCCTGCGGCGGAGTGCGCCTTGGCGTTCCTCGCCGCGCGCTTCACCGGCGAACCGCGCCACGTGCGCAGGCTTGGCAAGGTCCTCGCCATCGAGACGCGCTCTATGGGCGGCGACGCGGGCTGACGTCTGGGCGCCACCACACGGCCGCCGCTGATCGGTGGGACCGATCGATACCCCGCGGCCAACCCTCGAGTGATCGGTGAGACCGATCAAATCGACCAACTTCGGGCCGGGCATGTGCCGTTTCACGTCGTTTTGATCGGTGGCACCGATCAGTGGAACCTTCGCACCGGGAAATCGATCGGCAGCACCGATCAGTTAGGCTGCTGCCCAAGTATCGCGCTGTTGTATTTCTCGTATCGCGTAGTACAGTTTCGTTATGAACCCGGCGGCGGAGACATGGCTCGATGACGCACTGGCGGCGCTGGGGGCGCTGCTGCAGGCGCGCGGCCTCCATGCTGAGCTTGTGGTGGTTGGCGGCGCCAGCCTCCTCCTGCACGGTGTGATCAGCCGGCCCACGAGGGATGTGGACGTGCTCGGCGGTCGGTCGGTCGCGGGAGGCGTCTTGCCGATGGCCACGTTGCCGCCGCCGCTTGCCAGCGCCGTCGCCGATGTCGGCTTGGCCCTCGACCTGCAGCAGGATTGGCTCAACCTGGGGCCCGCGGGCCTGCTCAAGCTCGGCCTGCCGAAGGGCTTCGCCGGGCGCCTTGCGCCCCGAACGTACGGTGGCCTCGTCGTCTGGCTCGCCGCACCGGAGGATCTTGTGTACCTCAAGGTGTACGCGGCAGCTGATCACTGGCCGCTGCGGGACCGGCACATGGCGGACCTGGTGGCGCTTCAACCATCCGCCCGTGATCTGCAGGCAGCGGCGGCCTGGGCGCAGACGCACGACCCATCACCGGCCTTTGCCGACAACCTCACTGCGATGCTGGCCGCGCTCAGTCGCGAGCTGGGTCATGGCGAGTAACGACCCGCTCCTTGACGCGCTGCTGGACCGGCTTGCCGCCGGGTGGTCCGCGCTTGGCGCATCGCTTGGGGATCCTCCCGACCCCACGTTGGTGGACCCAGAAGCGCTCCTGGCGATGACGGCGCACCACGGCGATGCCGAGCCGCGACTGCACGAGCTGGCGCTGGACTGGTGTGCCGCGCGCGGGAGCCTCATCAACAGCGCCCGGCTCAGGGCGGTCGCCACCGAGATCGCGGGTGACGCGGCCGAAGTTGGTGGTCCGCGCTGGCCGTTCCTTGTCGGCCTTCCCGCGGCGCGCCAGTCGCGAGGCAAGACGCGCATCGGCAGCATCGACATGCCGGGTGGGCTCTGGATCCGGCTGCGAGCACTCTTCGGGGTGGCCGCGCGGGCCGACATCCTCGCGCTGCTCGCCAGTAACCAGAGCGCTGCGCTGTCGTTGGCTGAGCTTGCGGCCAGAACCCGGACCACGAAGCGCAACGTCGCGATCGCGGTTGAATCGCTGGCGCTGGGCGGCGCTGTTGAAGTGGACCTCGTGGGCAACGCGAAGCGGGTGCGCCTCTCGCCTGATCCTGACCTGAGAGCGTGGCTGGGCGCTCCGCCCGCGGACGCGGACTGGGCCACCCGATTCGCGATCGTCGAGGCACTGCTCCGGTTTGACGCGGCCGCCATCGCTTCGCCGCTTGCTCGGGCGGTGGAGGCGCGCGTGCTCGTGGAGCGGCTGCTGCCCCTGTGCCGCAGGACGGCATGGCCTCTCCCGGACCTGCGTGCTCGCGGGGAGGCCTTCCTGGGTGCCTACGACCTGTGGCGCGCCGAAGTCACAGCTGCACTGAGCCCATAGCCATAGGCGCGTAACCCGGCAAACGATAACGCTGTTATCATCTTCACATGCTCACGATCCTCCACCTGCGGCGACTGCCCGGCACCGGCTGGGAGCTGCGCCAAGGCGACGAGCTGGTCGAGGTTCGCCTGGACGCCGGGCACGTGCTCCGCCCGGAGGGCGAGATGCTGGGCGTGCGCGAGGCAGCCGCGGCATGTGGCATCCGGCCGCCCAACTTCGTGCGCGACTGGGCATCGCGCCCAGACTTCCCGGCGCCTGCCGCAACGCTCTCGTCCGGCCGTGTCTGGCACGGTGCCGAGGTCCGCGCGTATGCCGCACGGCGCCGGGCCGCGGCCCCCACGCCAGCGGCGCTGGCCCAAGTCGCGCGCCACGTTGCCTGGTGGGATGACCCGGAGCGCGTCCTGGCGCGGCCCCGCTTGTTCATCGCCCGCGTCCTGGCCCGGGGCACGGCGCAGGACATCGAGGTAGTGGAGGCAAGGTACGGCCGCGCGGCGATGAGGGCCGCCGTCGAGGCGGCGCCGGCCGGCTTGTTTGACGCGCGGGGCTGGCACTGCTGGCGCTTGGTGCTGGATCTGCCGCTCGATACGCCGCTGCCCGCGCGGAGACCCGCATGACCAGCACGCCTGAGCGCCTCGCGCGCTTCGCCCGCCTCCCAACGCTGAGCGGGCACCTCGACATCCTCCCGGCGGGGCAGCGCGCCGTGTGGGACCGGCTTGGCGCCATCCCGGACGACTTCGTGCTGTACGGCGGCACTGCGCTCGCGCTGCACCTGGGCCACCGAGAGTCGCTCGACTTCGAGTTCTTCTCGGCCGCAAGCTTCGAGCCGTCCGAACTGCTTCGCCAACTGCGCCATCTCGGCCGTCCCGAGGAGATCCGCCGGATGGCGGCCGACAACCTGGCGATGGTGGTTGACGGCGTCCAGTTGTCGTTCTTCGGCGGTCTCGACCTGCAGGCGGTTGCGGAGCCCTCGCTGGCGTCCGACAACGGGCTTGTCGTCGCCTCGGTCTTCGACTTGGGCGGCACGAAGCTCAAGGCAATCCTGGACCGCTCGGAGTGGAAGGACTACGCCGACATCGGCGCGCTGCTGGACCACCGCCATGCGCTTGCAGACCTCATCGGCTACGCCACCACCGTCTTCGAGCGCCAGTTCCCGTTCCCCACAGCCGTGCTGCTGCAGTCGCTCGTGTGGTTTGAGGACGGCACAGCGCCGGATGTCCCGAAGGCGCTGCGGCGCCAGCTGGAGGCGGCGGTGCGCAACCTGCGTCTCGCGGACATCCCCGCGGTTGACCCCTACCGGACAACCATCGCGCCCTGAGGCCGCGGGGGCGGAGGCGCGCGTCGCCGAGCTGGCCGCCGGTGATCGGTGGCACCGATCGATTCCGCGCGTCCAACCCTCGAGTGATCGGTGGGGCCGATCAAATCGACTGGTTTCGGGCCCCGGGAACGCCAATCGGCGTCGTTTTGATCGGTGGCACCGATCAGTGGGGCCTTCGCACCGGGAAATCGATCGGTGGCACCGATCACGCCCGGGTGGGCGGCTGCGCGTGAGCCGTCAGCCGCTGGGCGCAGGCGATGCGGCAACCGCCACCAGCACCGTGCCGTGGAGCGGCGAGCGCGTGACGGTGAACCGGGCGACCGGCCGAGCCGTCTGCCGCCGACGCCTGCCAGCGCCCGAAGGGGATTTCACCGTGGGTGATCCACATAGCTGCCCATGTGGTGACCTTGCCGCCCGACAGGAACACCAGTGTCTCCACGTCCTCGTTCTCTAGGGTGGACGCGGCGGCGTCTGCAGCGGGCCAGTCAAGCCCAAGGTCGTCCCGCATCCGGCTCGCCGGCGTGCCGGGGTCAAACACCACCACCTCCTCCCACGGGCCGGGCACCAGCGTCGTCAGGTCAACCACCCCGTTGTCGGGCGCGGACCCAATCGCCGCCTCGAGCGCCTGTCCCAGCGCCTCGTCGCGCCCGCTGCCAATCCCGCACCCGGCCAGCAGGGCCGCCACGAGCAGCAGCAGGGTGACTCTCATCGGCGGACCCGGTTGGCGATGACAACTACTGTGACGGCGGCGACGACGACGCCGATGCCAACCACGATCCAGCCAAGATCGATGAACAGGAGCGCGTCACCAACAGGCCCGTAGTGGATCGCTGGGTCGCTGGCTCGGCGACTTCGCGCCACCTCGCGACCATCGATTTCCACCGTCCGGTGGCCGCCATCGGCGTAGCAGAGGTGCACGGCGCGTCCGAACACCCGACACAGATTCCCGGCAGCCCAGAGCCGGGCTGGGAGGAGGTCCAGAGGCGGTGGGTTCATCCGAGGGTGGCCGTCGCGCGAGGCCGTGCGCCGCCCGCGACAACATTCCAGCGGAACTGCGCCGTATGCGGGAGTGCCGCCAGCAGGCGATCGCGGGCAGCTGCGTCAACGCGCCAGAACTCGTCGAGGTGGACGGTCACGACGAGGACGTCAAACGGCTCGAGCAGGACGCGCAACCCTGTGCGCGCCGCCGCCCATGCCAGATGGGCGAGCATCTCGGCGACTGCGGCGGTCAGATTCGGGTCAAACGCAGCGGAGTCGTAAGCCGGGCGAACCTCGACACCCGACTCGGATTCGCGTCCGCCTGGTTCGATTCCGAGACCGAAGCCCGGCCCGATCCAGAGCAGCGACTGCCCCCCCGCGGCGTCCGTGCCGAGCCCGACAGCGTTGTCGCCCTCGAGCCGCACCGGCCACCGGCCATCCGCGGTCACCGAAATGCAATCTGGCGCGAACCTGATGGAGATGGGCAGCTTCAAAGTCAGAAACTCGTCCTTGCCGGTGTGCCATGACCAGCGGTCGGCACCGGCCTGGACACCGCGAGCACGCGAGCCGGCAGTGCAAGCCTGCCGTCGCGGCCGCTACCTGCCACGATCAACGAGTCGATCAACGCCCTCGGCCAGCAGGAGTGCCGAGGACAAGGAGACAAGACCGACTGCCGCCTCCCACGGCATCGTCCTGGGGGTCGGAACTGCGAGCTCCACCGCAACCCACCAGGCAAAGGCCGCGGCGACCGCGCGCCACGAGTGTTCCAGCCGCCACGCTGAAGGCGGCCACCGCCGACGGGACAGCGCTGACATCCCGATCGACGCGACCAGGGCGGACACAGCGAACGCGAGCACTACCTCGAGCGCCCCGGCCCGGGAGTCCGTTGCCGCAGCTGCGGCGATGACTGCGGCCAGGCCACCCAGAACCCCGGAAGCCACCCAGATCCGGCCAGGCGTCACGACGCCCGCCCCGCCACCCACTCGGGACCAGGCTCGGGCCGGCCGCACAGCATCGACTCTCCATACGGGCCGCCACGGAGCCCTGCGACAGCGTCGCCACAGATCCGCGCGGCCGCCGAGGTACCTCCGGGCACATCCGGGTACAGAATGCTCCAGAACCTGCCGACTTGGTAGGTGTCACCGACCTGACTCTGCTCGTAATGCCTCACCCATACCTTGCCGCGCCCGACCCAGACCTCGATCCGCTGCCGAGCCATATTGGGAGTCGTCCACCCTGCGACCGCACAGAAGGCTGCGGCGGGAATGCCAAACCTGTACTTCAAGCCGAGTAACGTACAAACACCGTTGACGACGTCTGCGCGTACCTTGAGCGAGTAGTCGAACCAGCGCCGATAGGGCTGCCAGTATCCCGGACGGAGCCCGCTCGGGTCGGCATCCGTCACCGGCGAGTCGCCGCCGTACGCGTACAGGCTCCCGTCCGCGCGGGCGGGGTCCGGCTGGAGGAAGCGGCCGAGGGACGGGCTGTAGGACCGGGCGTGCATGTAGTACCGGCCGAGGCCGAACTGGTTGTCCCACTGGACGTCGGAGGCGCCCACCCAGAGGTAGCGGAACCTCAGGTCGCTGAAGCCCGCGGCGACCGTCGTCGCGGGGGTCCCCCACGTCGAGTAGGTGTAGCTGTTGGCCAGGGCGAGGCTGCCGTCGCCGTTGCGGCGCCAGAGGCCGGTCGCGTCGCCGTGCCCGCTCCACGCGACGACGTACACCGTGCCGGAGCCGCAGTCCGGGTCGCAGACCTCGACGATGCGGCCGGCGTCGTCGAGCGCGTAGGTGCGCGTGACGGAGCCGCCGACGGACTCCTGGACGACGGCGTCGCCCTGGTAGCGGAGGTCCGTGACGGTCACGGCGCCGCCGGACGCGGTCTCCGTGATCCGGGTCCGGTGGCCCTCGCCGTCGTAGAGCCAGTCCACCCGGTCGAACCCCGAGCCTGAGCAGGTCGTCCCGGCGCAGGCGGAGGTCATCCTGCCGTCGGCGTCGTACGCGAAGGTCCACGAGACCCCGTTGTCGGCGACCGTGCGCGCCCGGCCGTCGTCCCAGTACGAGACCGAGCACGCCGGATTCGCGCAGGAGTCGAGCTGGCCGTCGGCGCCGTACGAGAACGCCCGGGTGGAGCCGCCGGACGTGGCGGAGGTGCGGTTGCCGGCGCCGTCGTACGCGTACGCCTCGTCGGGCGACGCGGTGCACGCCGCCCCGGCCCGCACGGCCGTGAGCCGGTTGAGCCCGTCGTGGCAGTAGTAGCGGGTCGTCGCGGTCCCGCCGGTGCTCGACTCGGTCGCCGACACGCGGTTGTCGCCCTCGTCGTACGCGTACGACGAGGAGCCGGTGGAGGTGACCGCGCCGGTGCACGTGTCGGTGCCCGCGGCCACGGCGCACGCCTGGTGGGTGATGGACGTCAGGCGGTGGCGGCTGTCGTAGGCGTACAGGTCCTGGGCCTCGGCGTCCCGCTGCCCCGACGTGTAGTGGGTGGGCAGGTAGAAGCGGCTCACCTGGTAGTTGTGGGCCGGGTCGTACGTGGTGGTCGCCACGGCCGAGGCGGACCCCAGGCGCGTGGTGAGGCTGATCCGCTGGTTGCGCGCGTCGGACGCCACGGTGGACGCCTGGTCTGGAGCGTTCGTCCAGCTCGCGGTGTCGGCCGGGAGGCAGGAGCCCACCGTCGCCCCGGGCCTCCAGTAGCACGTGTCGGTCGTGTTCCCGGCCGGGTCGTGGCTCGTCTTGGTGGTGGAGCCGTCGGAGCGGTCCTCCTCGCGCATCTGGTCGAGGGGGCTGAGGGTGAAGGTCGACCCCGTGGTCGTGCCGCCCTGCTTCGCGCTCGAGGCGAGCCTGTTGCCGGCGGCGTCGTACGTGACGGACTCGGGCTGGTTGCTCGCGTCCACGGAGCGGAGCGTGACGCGGCCGAGGCCGTCGCTGGTGATGGTGGTGGTGAGCGGCGTGCCACCGGAGCAGGACCCGGTCGTAAGGCCCGTGACCGTCTGCGTGGCGAGGCCGCGCCAGTCGTACGAGGTGGTGGAGCACGCGAAGCCGTCGTCGGTCCGCAGGGCGCGGCCGCCGAGGTCGTACGCGGTGGCCGTGAGCTGGGACGCCGGCGTGCCGTAGCCCACTTCGACGGATGTCGCGCGGCCCAGGGCGTCGTACCCGGTGACCGTCTGCGAGGCAGCCGGGGTGATGCCGTCGCCGGACACGGCGTCGGCCCCCTCCGTGACGACCACGGCGCGGCCGAGATCGTCGTACGCGGTCTGCGTCTCACCGAGGTGCGCCAAGTCGGCGACCTGGTTGGCGTCCCGGCTGGCGGTCACGCGGCCCGAGGCGTCATACGACGTCGCGGAGGTCTGCGTCATCGTGCCGGGCGTGCCGCCTGTGTAGTTGGGATAGATCCAGGTGGCGAGCGCCCGGCCCGCCGCGTCCGTCGTGGTGGCGGTGAACAGGCTGCCGTAGTCCACGTGCTCGATCTCGCCGCCGAGCTCGCTCCACGTCCAGAGCTGCGTGGCCTGGCCTCCGGTCGTGCCGGGGGTGGAGGGCGAGCGCTCGCTCAGCTGCTGGCCGAGCGCGTCGAAGGTGGAGGTGGTGGTGTAGTCGTCGTCAGCCAGCGTCGCGCCCCCCAACCAGGACCGCGATGATCGCCAGCCCGCCGAGCGTCAGCGCATCGCCGCGCGACAGGCCAATCGGTGCGCGGCTCCGCACGCGAACTGCCTCAACACGACCCAGGTCGATGTTGCCCCCTCCGGCTGGCGCCATGTGCGGCGCGATACGCCTTCAGTATCAGGTGGTACCTGGCCGCGCGAGTAGAGGGAAAACCCTTGACTCAGTCGCGGGTTTCGTGGGGGGTGGTACGCCGCCGCTGGCGGTTGGGACGCGTGGGCAGGTCCAGCAGCTGGCCGCGCTCCACCGTGACGGCAAGCTCCGTGCGGGACGCAGCGCCAAACCGCAGCGCCAGCCGCGCGATGTAGCTCTCCACGGTCTTGCGCGACAGGCCCGTGGCCACGGACAACTCGTCGTTGGTCTGCCCGCCCACGACGCCCGCAAGGACCGCGTGCTCCGTGTCCGAGAGCGGCGCCCAGGAGGCTTGACGGCTGGCCCGCAGCTGATCGCGCGTATATGCCAGACCGCCTGCGGCAATCGTCTCCACGGCAGTCACGATCTCATCGACCGGGGAGGTCTTGAGCATGAAGCCGCTGGCGCCCAGCGCCATGGCCGCAGCCACGTATTCGGGCGTGAGGAAACTGGACAGCACAAGAAACGAGGGCGCATCGGGCAGGTCGCGGCGCTCCTGGGCGTCGCGCAGCAGGTCGATGCCGGAGCCGTCCGGCAGCCGGATGTCCAGCAGGACAACGTCGCAGACCGTGGAGCGCAGCAGGTCCCGCGCGGCGGCAAGCGTGGTGGCGGCGCCCACGACTGCAATCCCGTCACGGCCGGCCAGGGCGGCCCGCATGCCGTCGATGACCAGCGGGTGGTCCTCCACCAGCGCCACCCGGATGGCCGGCGGGTTGTCGGTGTTCTCGATGCTCACGCGGACCACCGCAGGCGTACGCGCGTCCCGCTGCCTGGCGCGCCGTCGATGTCCAGCCGAGCGTCGATGGCATCCGCTCGCCGCCGCATCGAGGTGATGCCCAGGTGCCCAGACCGCAGCGCCGTATCCATGGCGGCATCGCTGATCCCGCGGCCGTCGTCCTCAATCTCCACATCGATGCGCGTCGCAGCGATCGTGCCGCGCACGGTCACGCGCCCGGCCCCGGCATGGCGCACCGCGTTCTCCATCGCCTCCTGGGTGATGCGGTAGACGGCCAGCTCCACGTCGGCAGGCGCCCGCTCTGCCCGCGTGTAGCCGGCCTGGTTGGCGATGCGGACCTCGATCTCCGGCGCATCCGGCCCGGCGCCCTGCGCGAGAAGTCGGGCGCCGGCGTCGATGGCCGGGGCAAGCCCCAAGTCGTCCAGCACGGTCGGATGCAGTTCCGTGGCAACGCTTCGGAGCCGGTCCGCCACATCGCGCAGGGAGTCTCGGGCGCCGGCCACATCGGCATCGGGCTGCTCAAGCCGCCGGATGACGCCGGCCAATG
>CAIYHO010000096.1 GCA_903925955.1 uncultured Chloroflexota bacterium | reverse complement strand
GTCTCCTCGATGCCGCCGGCAAACCACTTCGGCCGCTCCCAGCCAAAGCCCTCTGTGAAGACGCAGCCCTTGGCCAGCAGCACGGGATATAGCGGTGACGCCTTGGCGGGACGCGCGTCCTGGCGCTCCTCGCCGGGCGGGATCAGCCGGTACATGTCCCAGTACTCGCGATGGGCCTTGGCTGCTGCGTACTCCTGATCACAGAACTCGCCATAGCGGCGCGGGTCCATGCCCGCCATGTTGATGTCGGCGTCGCCGTGGACCATCCACTGGGCGAGGTACTTGCCGCAGCCCGGCCCCTGGGCAATGCCGATGCCCGTGCCCGTGGCCAGCCAGAAGTTGCGCACGCCCGGCGCAGGGCCAACCAGGGGGTTGGAGTCTGGGGTGTGCGAGATGGCGCCGTTCACGACGCGCTTGATGCCTAGATCGCCCCAGAGCGGCATGCGCTCGAAGACCTTCTCCAGGTACGGCGCAATCCGCTCAAGCTGGGGCGGGAAGAGCTCGTTGGTGGACTCCCAGGCCGGGCCGTGCGGCTCCTTGCCGGGTTCGCGCCACGCCTCCTCGGTGTCCTCACCCTCGTAGATGCCGATGAGCCCGCTCTTCTGCTCCTGGCGGTAGTACGAGGAGGCAAACGGGTCGCGCATGACCGGGATCTCGCCGTCGCGGGCAAGGAACTCTGGCACGGCATCCGTGATCACGTACTGGTGCTTCATGTTGGCGTAGTTCGTCTGGACGCCAAGCCAGGCGCTGACGCGGTCCGCGTAGCAGCCCGCGGCGTTTACAACGTGCTCGGCCTTGATGTCGCCCTGGTCCGTGGAGACGGTGAACTCCCCGGACGGCGCCTGCGTGATGCCTGTGACGAGGCAGTGGCGCACGATCGTGCCGCCTAGGCGCTTGGCCTCAAACGCCATGGCGTTGCAGGCGGACGACGGGTCCACGTAGCCGTCATCGAGCGTCCAGGCCCCGGCCAGCACGCCCTCGGTGGTCACAAACGGGTTGATCCTCTTGATCTCGTCAACGCCGATGACCTCCATCCGGAAGCCCATCAGCTTCGAGACGCCCTCCACCTTCTTGAACTGCTCAAGCTCAAGCTGGTTGGTGGCGAAGCGGATGCCGCCCGCCGCATGCCAGCCCGTGGGCATGCCCGTCATCGATTCGAGCTTGGCGTACAGCTCGTTGCTGTAGGCGTGGACCTTGGCCAGGTTGTAGTCCGCGATGAAGCTGGGGCACTGCCCGGCGGCGTGCCAGGTGGAGCCTGAGGTGAGCTCGCCCTTCTCAATCAGGACCACATCGGTCCAGCCCTCAAGGACCAGCCCGTAGAGGAGGCTGATGCCCATGACGCCACCACCAACGATGACGACTCGTGCCTGTGACTGCATCGTGAGACCTCTTGGAGTCTGCGTGTTGGGTGGGCGGTGCTACCAGCGGCCGTTGCCGGGACGCATGGCCTCGCGTGGGATCAGGATCTCGAACGATCCGCGGATCTTTTGGTCAAGGGCCTCGCCGATGTGCTCGGGGTAGTGCGTGCTGAGCGTCTCGCTGACGCGCTGCCGTGCCCGCTCGCGGATGTCGAGTGAGCCCGCCTCTTCCCACACATTTGGCGTGGTGCGATCGCCCATGTCCGGGTAGACGTAATCGGTCCGCATGCGCCGCAGCGTCTCCGGGTGACCCAGGAAGTGCCGGTCGCCGTTGACGACGTCGCGGATCATGTCGAACGCCAGCGTCTCGTCCGTGACCTCGATGCCCCGGACTGTGCGCATCACGGCGCCGAGCATGTCGTTGTCGATGACGAACGCCTCAAAGCACGCGGCCATCAGGCTTGCCTGCATGCCGGCCGCCTCATTCACGAGCGAGGAGCCGGCGTTCGCCGCCATCAGCACGGTGGCCGCCTTCTCGGCTCCCGACTGGGCGTCGGGCACCTTGGAGTCGGTCATGCCCGCGGCCACGGAACCCGGCAGGTTGTAGAACCCGGCCATCTGGGCGCAGCCCGCCACGATGAGGCCGTTCTCCGTGCTGCCCGCGGACATCGCGCCGGTCCGCAGGTCGGACAGGAACGGCCACGTCCCAAGGTGCACCTTGCAGTTGGGGTCGATGAGGTAGCAGAAGATCAGCCCGCCGATGCACTCGGCCATGGACTGGACGATGGTGCCAGCGAGCGTGACCGGGCTTGTCGCTCCGGCCTGCGGGGCCGAGATGATGCCGATGGCCATCCCGGCGCGGACGCCAGCCTCCATCGCCTCGCAGGAGTCCTTCGCGAAGCGCAGCGGCGGCACGACATGGGTGCAGGCCATCGAGCAGAACGGGCGCTTGCGGAACTCGCCCTCGCCGCCAAGGACCATGTCCAGCATGGCCACGGAGTTGCGGACGCTGGCGCCGTTGTTGAAGCTGGACGCGATGTGCTTGGTGGTCCCGTGCATGCACGTGTAGACCGTGTGGAGGTCGATCGAATCCCACGTCGGCATGTCGCGCGCCACGATGGAGCGCCAGAAGAAGTGGATGTTGTCGAGCGTGTCCACCAGGCGCGCGATGTCGTAGAGGTCGGCGGTGCTGCTGGGCCGGTACTTCCCGCTCTCGAAGTCCACCATGAACGGGGCCGCACCGCCGGTGCCCAGGTGCACGCGGCCGCCGCCGAGCTCCATGTCGTACTTCGGGTCCTGCCCGGGCAGGACGAAGCTGCGCGGCGCCTTGGCGATGATGTCCTCGACAAGCGCGCGGGGGTAGTGCAGACGTCCGTCATCATCAACCCAGCCGCCGGCCGCCGTGCCCAACTCCACCATCGACGGAATGGCATCGGCAAAGCCGATCTTCTCAATCACGTCGAGGATGGTGGCGTGGATCCGCTCCATCTCCCGCTGGGTGAGGGGCTGATACCGCCCGCCCACCATTCCCGGGCGAATGGGCGGCGACGCTGTCACCGTTTCGCGGACCCGCTGCTGTCCCTGACGTGCCATGCGACGGCCTCCCGATCCTACTTCGCCAGTGCTGCCGGACCCTGACGGGTCAGGCCTTGCGGGCCGCCAACTCCGCGACAAGCGCCGGGACAACCTCAAACAGGTTGCCAATGACAAAGAGGTCGGCAAACTCGGCGATCGGCGCGTCGGGGTCGGTGTTCACCGCCACGATCGTATGGGCGCCTTGCATGCCCACCTTGTGCTGCACCGCGCCCGAGATGCCCAGCGCGATGTAGACCTCGGGCTTGACGATCTTGCCCGTCTGCCCAACTTGCCGGGAGTATGGGATCCAGCCCGCGTCCACGGCAGCGCGCGACGCGCCAACCGCGCCGCCAAGCGCCTCGGCCAGCGAGTCCAGGATGGCGAAGCCTTCAGGCCCGCCCACGCCCCGACCGCCCGAGACAATGACCTTGGCCTCCTCAATCTGCACGGCACCCGCCGCCTCGGAGACGCGCTCGAGAACCGTCACCGCCGGGGCAGCGCCCACAAGCACGATGGTCTCCACCACGCCAGCGCTTGCAGCGGCCTCCGCCGGGACCGACCCGAGCGGGACGGTGACGATGCCGTGGCCATCGGCAAACGAGGATGTGGTGACCAGGCGGCCGCCGAAGACGCCCTTCTCAGCAACCGGTCCGCTGTTCCAGGTCACGCCGCCAGCGTTGCTGATGACGCCCACGCCCAGCGCGGCCATGAGGAGGCCGGCGGTGTCGCGGCCGTCAGGGAAGTTGCCCATGAAGATGCTGGCGTTGGGATCGGCTCCCATCGCCTGGAGGGCGCCCTGCGCGGCCAGTGCAGCGATGGGCGAGGTGGCAGCAGCCGCCGCCTCCACCGCCACAACGCGGGGCAGGTACGCGGCAAGCTCCCCGGCCAGGGCAGCCACGGCGTCTGGCGTTCCGACGACGACGCCCGCAACGTCACGACCAGCGGCCGCTCCCAGCCCGCGGACCAGCGTGGCAACCTCGGCAGAGAGCTTGGTGAGGTGTCCGTCAGGGCCCGCCTCGGCGATGGCCCACAGCGTGCCGGGCATCAGATGGCCCTCCGCTCAATGAGGAAGTCCACGATCTGCTTGGCAGCTTCGGGCGCAGGGTCCTTGACCACTCTCGCCGCGCTGCGCGCGTCGGGGATGCTGAACGTGCTCACGCGGCTGGCCGCGGCGTCCGCGCCCACGGACGCAGGGTCAATGCCCAGATCCGCCAGCGTCCACGTGGTGATGGTCTTGGATCGGGCGCCCATGATCCCGCGCAGCGTGGGGTAGCGGGGCTCGCCCAGTGCCTGCATGCCCGTCACGAGGGCTGGCATCGGCGCTTCGAGGACGTCGTACCCGGTGGCGCTGAAGCGCTTGATCCGGATCCGGCCGCCGTCGGGGGCGATGGATGTTGCGTAGGAGAGATACGGCAGACCGCTCATCGACGCGAGGGCCGCTGCCACCACGCCGCCGCCGCCGTCGGAGCTGTCAACGCCCGCGAGCACGAGGTCAAACTCAAGCTTCGCAAGCGCCGCCGCCAGCACGCGGACCGTGGCCCGCGCGTCTGAGCCCGCCAGCGCGGCATCCGACACGAGGTACGCGTTGTCCGCGCCCATTGCAAGGCCTTTGCGCAGTGCGTCCGGCCCAAAGGCCCCGGCCATCGCCAGCAGCGTGATGGAGACCTCGGCGCCGGCATCGCGCAGCCGCAGCGCCGCTTCGAGGACGTACTCGTCGTTGCCGTTGATGACGGGCGGGATGGCCACTCGGTCAAGCCGGAGGTCCGGCCCCAGCCGCTCCTGCCCGGTTGCGTCCGGGACGGGTTTGGCGAGGATGACGATCTTCACCTGATTGAACCTCCGGTTGTGTGCTGCTGCACGAGGGCAAGCTGCAGGCAGGCCTTCATGCGCGGATGCGTGCGTTTGTTGCGTCGTAGGGTGCCTTGAGTGACGCGGTTGCGCTGAAGCGTTCCGTGGCGATGTCCAGTTCGTAGCGCCCGGCAGCCACCCAGTCGGCAGTCACCGGACCGTCGGTGCGGGTGATGTAGCCCAGGCCAATAGCCCGACCGATCGTGTGGCCGTACATGGCGGACGTGATCCGGCCCACGAGGACGCCGTCACGGAAGATGGCCTCGTTATGGTCTAGGAGCGGCGCCGGGTCGTCCAGCGTGAACACGGCGAGGCGGCGATTGGCGCCCTTCTCGCGCTGGGCCAGGAGCGCCTCGCGGCCGATGAAGCCGCCCGGCTTGTCGTACGCGGCGGTGAAGCCCAGACCCGACTCGATGAGGGTGTCCTCATCGCTCATGTCGTGGCCCCAATGCCGGTACGCCTTCTCCATGCGCAGCGAGTTGAGCGCGTGGTAGCCGGCGTGCTTGAGGCCAAACGTCTCGCCCGCGGCCACGATGGTGTCGTAGATGTGGGTGGCGAACTCCATGGGGATGTAGAGCTCCCAGCCCAGCTCGCCCACATAGGTGGTGCGCGCTGCGCGGACAAACGCCATGCCGAGGTCGATGTCGCGGACCGTGCCAAACGGGAAGGCCTCGTTGGACATGTCGGCGTCGGTCATCGAGGCAATGAGATCGCGCGCGCGCGGTCCCATGATGGCGATGACGGCTTCTGCCGAGGTGGTATCGGTGATGACCACATGGGCATCGGCCGGCGTGTGGCGCGCCAGCCAGTCCATGTCGCGGACGAGCTGCGTGCCGGTGGTGACCACGAGGAACTTGTCGGCCGCCAGACGGCTGATCGTCAGGTCCGCCTCAACGCCGCCACGCTCGTTGCACCACTGCGTGTAGACGATGCGTCCGGGCTCCACGTCCACGTTGGCCGTGGAGACGCGGTTCAGCACCGCGGCCGCGTCGCGCCCCTGGACAAGGAACTTGCCAAAGGACGTCTGGTCAAAGATCGCCACGTTCTCGCGGACGGCCTTGTGCTCGTCTGCGCTGTAGGGGAACCAGTTCTGGCGCCCAAAGCTGTACTCGTACTTGGGCTCAACGCCGGTAGGTGCGTACCAGTTGGCGCGCTCCCACCCGTAGACCTCGCCAAAGCACGCGTTGCGCGCAACCAGGCGGTCATGGAGAGGGGAGCGGCGGATGCCGCGTGAGGTCACAACCTGGCGGAACGGCCAGTGCATGTCGTAGAGGAGGCCCAGCGTCTCCGTGGTGCGCTCGTACAGGTAGCGCCGGTTGCGCTGGAAGGGCATGAACCGCCGGATGTCCACTTCCCAGAGGTCCATCGGCGCGTGGCCGTCCACCACCCAGTCGGCCACGGCACGACCGGCCCCGCCGCCGCCCGCAAAGCCCACGGAGTTGAACCCGGCCGCCACGAAGTAGCCCGGGTGCCCGGGTGCCTCGCCCAGGACATAGCGATCGTCAGGCGTGAAGCTCTCGGGGCCGTTGAAGTGGAGCTGGTAGCCCACCTCGCCCAGCACCGGCACGCGCTTGGCGGCCCTCTCCAGGAACGGCGTGATGTGGTCCCAGTCCTCGGGGAGGGTGATGAACTCCGCGTCCTCGGGAATGCCGCGGCTGGCCCAGGGCTTGGCGCCCGGCTCAAAGAAGCCCACCATCAGCTTGCCGGTGTCCACGCGGATGTACGCCGTGTCGTCTGGCGAGCGCAGGACCGGGAGCTCCGGGTCCAGCCCGGGGATGGGCTCGGTGATCAGGTAGTAGTGCTCAGCCGCGTGGTTGGGGACGACGACGCCGTTCTGGCCGGCCAGATCGCGGGCCCACATGCCCGTGCAGTTGACGACGTACTCGCAGGCGATGTCGCCCTTGTCCGTGGAGACGCCGGTCACGTGCCCATTGCGCTCGTGGATGGCGGTGACCTTGGTGTGCTCGAAGATCTTGGCGCCGCCCATGCGGGCAGCCTTCGCCAGGGCCTGCGTCACGTCCGTTGGGTTGGCCACGCCGTCGCCCGGGATGAAGGCCGCGCCCACCACCTCGGAGGGGTCCAGCGGCGGGAAGAGCTGCTGCGCGCGCTCGCCGTTGATCAACTCCACGTCCACGCCCATGAGGCGGGCCATGGCGGCGTTGCGCTTGACCTCTTCCCAGCGGCCGGGGGTTCCGGCCATCAGGATGGAGCCCGTGGCGCGGAAGCCCGTGCCCAGACCTGTGCGGCGCTCAAGTTCCGCCATCATCTCGATGGCGTATTTCGCCAGGACGCTCATGTTGTAGGTGGCGCGGACCTGGCCGATGAGCCCCGCCGCGTGCCACGTGGTGCCCGATGTCAGGCGCTTGCGCTCGATGAGCACAACGTCCTTCCAGCCGCGTTCCGTAAGGTGGAACAACACGCTGGCTCCCACGATGCCGCCGCCGATAACGACAACCCGCGCCTGGCTGGGGAAGTCGCGATCGTGGGCCGCGTCCGGGGCGGGCGCCGACGAATCAGTGGACATGCAGGCCGCCTCCTCCACGCCGATTCCGGCCGCATGGACCGCTAAATCGGCTAGTCGCGGAACAATAACACCGTACTATCACGATTGGAACCCCCCGTTCCGGATCCGCCACACCGCAGCGCGGATCGGCCACACGTCAGCGCGGAGGCGAAGGCGGGGGCGGGGTTGGCAGGTCCGCGGCCACCCCGAGGGCCACCCTGGCCGTTTCGATCAGCAGCCGGCGCAGCATCTCCCCGTCGATGCCTGGAGCGGCAAGCGAGATGCCCACTGACGCTCCGTCACCGAAGATGATGAACAGGTCAACGACGTCAGCCACGGGCATCACCGGGTGGAACACACCCAACTGGATCCCTGCCTCGATCGCCTCGCGGAATGGCGGGCGCCACGCGTCGTAGTGGCGGTCCAGCTTGCTGCGCAACTCTTCATCCCGCGCCATCGCGCAGAACTCAATCCAGATGCGGCTTCGCCAGAGCAGGGGATCGGGCAGCGAGGCATAGAGCAGCGCCACGATGCGCGACCACGGTTCGCCGCCGTCGGGGGCAGCCGATTGCCACGCCTCAAGCCGACGCTGCGACGACCACTCAAACAGCTCAGCTATCAGGCGGTCACGGGTGTCGAAGTAGTGCTGGACCGTGCCGATCGAGACGCCAGCGGCCTCGCTGACATCGCGCAGGCGACTGCGCTCAACGCCATGGGTGACCAGGAGGGTCTCAGCGGCCCGCAAGATTCGCTCACGCTGCGCCGCCCGCAGTGCCTCGTTGCCTCTGGATGGACCACTCACGTTCCACTCGCGTCCGGCGCGGCCCCGAATCGATGCCGTGCCAAATGGCTCTGCGCGGCGTGACTGGGGACAGTATTGTCAGCGCAGCGTAACACCTGCTTATTTCGGCTCAGCCGCGGCAATCGCGCAGGCCCAGTAACTGTTAACAGTTTACCGAGCCGCATGAGGGCTGCGTATCCGTCGGCTCTGGGTGCGGCACGCCGCACCATCTGGCGGACTACAAGGGATGTAGGCTGAGACGTCGGCAGCGCGGCCGCCGCGTACGGGTCTCGGGACGACTCGGCGCACATACGGAGGAGGAATCGCATGTCCATTGGAATTCGGCGGAGCCTTACCCTGGCTGCCGCCCTCGCCCTCATGGTGAGCGCCTGCTCGGGATCCGCGACACCCGCCCCGACCGCAGTTGCGCCAACAGTTGGCCCGTCCACGGGCGCTAGCGCGGCCCCGACGGCTGCGGCGACACAAGAGATCAAGATCGGCATCTCGGGCCCGTTCACCGGCGGCAACGCCCTGACTGGTACCGAGATCAAGAACGCCGTCACGATGGCGTTTGACGCGGTGAACTGGACCGTCGGCAACTACCACATCACGCCGGTCTACATCGACGACCAGTCCGACCCGGCCAAGGGCGCGGCGGCGTACGAGCAGGCCATCGTGAGCCAGAAGATCATCGCGGGCGTCTCCGGCTGGCACAGCTCCGTGGCTGTGGCTCAGATGGAGATCACCGCGAAGTACAAGGTCCCGCACTTCTTCGCGCTTGGCGCCGCCGACACGATCAACGAGAAGTGGGCGTCCGACAAGGCGAAGTACGGCTACTGGACCAGCAAGGGCTGGCCGGTCCCGGACAAGCTGGTCGTCGGCTACGTTGAGACCCTCAACAATGCCGTCGCCGCCGGAGATTTCAAGCCGACCACCAAGAATGTCGCCCTGTTCGGCGAGGACACCGACTGGGGCCGCACGGTCGTGAAGGCGCTCAAGTCGCAGCTGGCCGCGACCGGGTGGACGGCCACCGACGAGGACTACTTCGGCCAGGCCCAGACCGACTTCACGGGCGTCATCGCCCGGTACAAGAACCACGACGTCGCCGTCATCGCCGGCACCACGACCTTCCCGGACTCCCTGTCGGCCTTTATCAAGCAGATTGACGACGCAGGGCTCAAGTCCGTGGTCGTCGCTGACGGTCTCGGCTGGCTGGGCGACTGGTACAAGCTGACCGGGTCGTCCTCGGACTACGTCATCGACCAGATCCCGGGCTGGACCACGGACGCGGCCAAGAAGTTCGCGACCGACTACCAGGCCAAGTTTGGGGCGATGCCGAGCCCGTCCGCGGCCGGCCTGTCCTACGACTACGCCAACTTCTTCATCAAGATCCTGCAGACCGCCCTGGCGGACTCGGGTGACCTGACCAGCGCATCCATCTACAAGGTCGCCCAGGACAAGCTCTGGACGGGCCAGCTCAAGTACACCGCCGGGATCATCATGCCGAGTTACGACTACGCGGCTGACTCGCTCCCCGACATGGTGGTCGGCAGCGGCCACTTCACCTTCCCTGTCATCCAGTACCACGGGGGCGAGGGGACCGTGATCTGGCCCGGTGACATCGCCAAGGGCAAGTTCGAGCTCAAGCCCTAGTCGCTTCGGCTTCGGGATTGGGGGTCGGCCTCGGCCGACCCCCAAAGCCCTTCGCCAGAGCCATACCTCGGAAGGATCCCTATGGCCCTGCTCGAGCTATCCGGCGTCACCAAGCGGTTCGGTGGCCTGACAGCCGTTGACAACGTCACCTTCAACGTGGAGGCGGGCGAGATCTTCGGCCTCATCGGGCCCAACGGCGCCGGCAAGTCCACCCTGCTCAACTGTCTGGCTGGCCTGACCCGTCCCACTGCCGGCACGGTGAAGCTCGACGGGCACGACACCACTGGCCTGCCCGCCGAGCAGATGTGCCGGCTGGGCGTGTCCCGGACGTTCCAGATCCCGCGGCCCTTTCCACGCCTCACCGCATTTGAGAACGTCACGGTCGCGGCTACTTTCGGGGGCAATCGCGTACACCGTGAATCGATCGCCCAGCGCTCGCTTGAGATGCTCGAGTATGTCGAGTTCCCGCGCGCCGTGGGCACGATGGCCGGGACGCTCAACGCGGTCCAGCTCAAGCGCCTTGACCTCGCCCGAGCCCTGGCGAGCAAGCCCAAGCTGCTCTTCCTCGACGAGTTCGCGGCTGGCCTCACGGCGACCGAGCTTGTGGACATCGCGAAGCTCCTGCGCCGCATCAGGGATGACGGCGTGACCATCGTCATGGTCGAGCACGTCATGCGGCTGATCATGGACCTCTGCGACAACCTCTCGGTGCTGCAGTACGGCCAGCTCATCGCCCACGGCAAGGCCGCGACGGTGGCGCAGGACCCGCGTGTCCTCGAGGCCTACCTCGGCCACAACTACATCCTCTCGGCAACGACGGCGGAGCGGAGATCGCGGTGCTGCAACTCCAGGGTGTCGCTTCAGGCTATGACCTGCTTCAGGTCCTTTGGGGCGTGGACCTCAACGTCCAAGAGGGCGAGTTTGTCGCCATCCTCGGCCCAAATGGCGCGGGCAAAACCACAACCCTGCGCACGATCGCTGGGTACGTCCCGGCCTTCAACGGCTCGGTGACGTTCAAGGGGCAGGACATCACGAAGCTGCCGCCGCACCTGATCAGCCAGTTGGGCATCGGGTACGTCTCGGAGAGCCTCAACCTTTTCCCGGCCATGTCGATCTACGAGAACCTCCTGGTTGGCGCCCACACGGTGAAGGACAAGGCCAAGGTCAAGTCCCAGATGGACTTGGTCTTCGAGCTCTTCCCGCGCCTGCTGGAGCGGCGTGACCAGCTCGCAGGCACCATGTCCGGGGGCGAGCGGAAGATGCTCGCGATCGGCCGCGGCATGATGCCCGCCCCCACGCTGATGCTCGTCGATGAGCCCTCGCTGGGCCTCGCGCCCATCCCCACCCTCGCGACATTCGATGCCCTCAAGCAGCTCAGTGCCCGCGGCACGACGATCTTGCTTGTGGAGCAGAACGTCAACACCACCCTCCGCATCGTGGACCGCGCCTACGTCCTTGAGCAGGGCGCCGTTGCGCTTGAGGGAACGGGCGAGCAGTTGCTCCACGACAGCCACGTCCAAGAAGCGTACCTGGGGGTCTGAGACAGAGCGATGACTGCTGCCACGAACCTCCGCCAGGTCCCGCTGCTCAGGCGTTATCTGACGTTCACCTGGATCACCCTCGGGCTCGCCGCGGTGATCCTCGTGCTCTCGGCGTTCAACTCACCCTCGCTGCTGGTCAACACGCTCGTCTCGGGCGGGATGTGGGCCATGATGGCCGGCGGCCTCGCGCTCGTGTTCGGCGTCATGAACATCCCCAACTTCGCCCACGGCGAGCTGTTCATGCTCGGATCGCTGACGGCAAGCCTGGTGTACGGGCCCATTCGCGAACTCACCCTCAGCTCGAAGAGCGATGTCCTCAAGTGGCTCGGCCCATTTCCGGGCATCCTCGTGGCCTGTGCCGTCGGGTTCGTGGCGGGCATCATCCTCGAGGGCAGCGTGTTCCGGCAGCTGCGCAAGCGCAGCCGTGAGAGCTGGGTGATGAACACGTTCCTGCTGACCGCGGGCGTGTCGGTCATCATGCAAAACACCGACATGCTCGTCTTCGGCAACTTCCCGCGGGGCATCAGCCGCTACTGGGACTTCAAACCCATCAACATCCTGGGCGTCACGCTCGCGGTTGACCGCCTGATGGTGTTCGTCATCGCCATGGTGGTGATCGCCGCGTTCGCGCTGTTCCTGCAGAAGACGCGGACGGGCAGGGCCATGCGCGCGGTGTCCATGGACGAGACCGGGGCGCAGATGGCTGGGATCAGCCTCAACGGCGTCTACCGGCTCACCTTGGGCCTGTCGAGTGCGCTCGCCGCGCTGGCTGGCGCATCCCTCCTGTGGCTCCTCCCGGCAACGCCGACTGTTGGTCAGGCGCCCTTGTTGGTCGCCTGGTATGTCGTGATCCTGGCGGGTCTCGGCAACGTCCAGGGCGCCATCATCGGCGGGTTCCTGGTGGCGATGATCCAGCAGTTCACCGCCTACTACGTCAGTCTTGACTGGGTGGACGTGGTGCCCACCGCGTTCATCATCCTTGTCCTGCTGTTCAAGCCGTCCGGCCTGTTCGGCAGCGAAGTGAAAGGCGTGTGGGAGCAGTAGTGGCAACCCAGACCGCACCCGCACCCATCACGCGGGCGCGCGTGATCTCCTCGTCGCGGCGGACGCTCATCACGGCGATCTTGCTCGGGCTGCTCGCGATCGCCCTGCCGTTCATCCCCCCGTTCACCGGCCAGGACTACCAGCGCTACCTCGTGGTTGCCGCCCTGGTTGCCGCCGAGGCTGTCGCCTTCGACTTCACCGGCGGCTATATCGACATCGTCAACTTCGGCTTCGCCGCGTTTGTCGGCCTCGGTGCCTACACGTCGGCGCTGCTGGCTGTGGACCTCGGCATCACGCCCTGGATTGGCATGTTCCTCGGCGCGATCGTATCCGGCTTCCTCGGCCTGCTCACCGGCATGCTGACGCTCCGTCTGCGCGGCATCTACGCTGCCGTCATGGCGTGGTTCATCGGCCTCGCGTTGATGGGTCTCGCCCGCAACTTGGTTGATGTCACACGCGGCATGCTGGGCCTCAACGTCCCGCGGCTGCTCGAGACGTCTGACAACCTGCCGTACTACTACATCATCCTTGCGATGTTGTTCCTGACCCTGATCGTCCTCTCGCTCATCATCCGGTCGCGCTTTGGCCTCGCCTTCCGCGCGATTGGCCAGAACGTTCAGGCCGCCCGCGCATCAGGCATCAACCCCACCCGGTTCCTGGTGATCAACTTCACCGTGTCCTGCGCGTTTGCCGGGCTCTTCGGCGGGTTCTATGCGCACTACTACGGGATCCTGACGCCGGATGTGATGGCGATGGTGCACACGATCGAGGTGCTCACCGTCGCGTACATCGGCGGTCGAGGCAGCCTGTGGGGTGCCGCGATCATCGCCTTTCCGCTCACGATCGGCGTGGAGCTGATGCGCACGAGCCTGGCAAACCTGCCCGGTCTGCACCTCATCTTCTACGGTGTCCTGCTGATGTTGGTGATGATCTACCAGCCCGGCGGTCTTGCGGGCCTGCTCCGGCGCGCTGGAGCGTGGCTGGACAGCCGCAAGCCCACCCAGGTGAAGGCAGAGGCGTAACCCACAACCCTCGCCTCCCGGAGCACTCCGGTCCTTCGGGGCGCCCAACGCAGATTTGCTAGGAGATCGCATGCGCACGGTGGGCTTTATCGGCTTGGGGAATATGGGCCGCGCGGCCGCCCGCAACCTCCAGCGGGCCGGGTTTGACCTGGTGGTTCACGACATCCGGCGCGAGGCGGGCGCCCCGCTTGAGGAGCACGGCGCGGTGTGGGCGGACAGCCCGGCGGAGGTTGCCGCCAAGGCTGACGTGATCTTCACCATGGTCTTTGGGCCTGCGCAGATCACCGAGGTGATCCGCGGTGAGAGCGGCCTGATCGCCGGCGGCATGGCCGGCAAGGTCTGGGTTGACATGACCACAAGCGAGCCCTTCCTCATGCGCGAACTCGGTGCGGAGGTGGTCGCTGCGGGCGGTGACGCCGTTGACGCACCCGTCACCGGATCTGTGGACTCGGCCATCCGCGGCGACATGATCCTGTTCGTGGGCGGCGCCGATGCGGCGGTGGCAAACGTGCAGCCGATGCTGGACGCCGTTGGCGTGACGCGCCGCGTGGGCCAGCACGGCAACGGCTACGTGGCCAAGCTTGTCAACAACCAGCTGTGGTTCGTCCACGCTGCGGCTATCGGCGAGGCGATGGTGACAGCCAAGCTGGCAGGCCTTGAGCCCGACATCGGTGGGCCGCCATGAAGGGTGGCGCGGCGGACTCGTTTGTCATGGCGCACGACGTCCCGTCCATCTTTGCGGGGCACTACGACCCGTCATTCCGGCTTGCGCTCTGTCTCAAGGACCTGGGGCTCATCAACGGGCTGATGGACGCGGTCGGCTCGCGCTCTGAGATGACCGACGCCACGTATGCGCGGTTCCGCGAGGCGGGCGAGCGCTACGGTCAGGACGCGGGCGAGATGACCGTCTGCAAGCTCATCGAGGAGGACGCAGGCGTTGCACTGCGCGTGGACGGCGACTGGGCGAAGCCCTGGGAAGTGAAGCACCCGTCCGAGAGCTGATTGGGCGCCGCGCCCGACTGCGCCCGACTGGGCCCGACTGCGCCCGACCCCCGGGTCAGGCCCCGAAGCGGGCTGGGCTGAACGGGCGCAGCAACTCTGGCGTGCCTCCGTCGAGGATCATCGCGGCCAGCTCTTCCCCGGTCCGCGGTGCCAGCGTCAGCCCCAGCATCGCGTGGCCGCTGGCTACGTAGACATCCTTGTGCGGCGCAAGCCGCCCGATGACGGCGTTCCCGTCGGG